>DATFPH010000186.1:0-3448 GCA_035264905.1 Thermoanaerobaculia bacterium | reverse complement strand
CTGTCTCCGTGCCCGAAGATCACCTGCCGCGGCTCTCCCTGGAACGCCCGGAAGGTCGTGCGCAGGACCTCGTGGCGGGCGGCGATGGAGCGCAGGCTGGCGGCCAGAGCGGGGACGTCGAGGCGCCCGGTCAGGCGCACGGCCGCGGGGAGGTTGTAGGCCACCTGGCCGGGCTCGAGCTGATCGAGGAACCAGAGCCGGCTCTGCGCGAAGGAGAGGGGGGCGCGCCGCGTCTCTCCCGGCTTCGCGGGCGGGCCGGCGGGCGCGAGCGGCGGCGTCTCGGGAGCCCCGGCGCGCAGCTCGCGGTCGATCCGCGCCGCCAGCTCCGCGAAAACCGGGGTCTCGAACACCGCGAGGAGCGAGAGCTCGATCCCCCACCGCTCGCGGACGCGCGAGGCGAGGCGCGTGGCGAGCAGCGAATGGCCGCCCAGCTCGAAGAAGCTGGAGCCGGCGCCGATCACCTGGGAGCCGGACAGGTCCAGGAGACCCGTCCAGATCTCGGCCAGAACCCTCTCAGTCGGCGTGCGGGAGGGGCCGCCCGCAGGCGCCTCTCCGGGAGAGACCTCGGCGGCGAGCCGGCACAGGACCTTGCGGTCGACCTTGCCGACCGGCGTCCGCGGCAGGGCCTCCAGGAGGACGAAAGTCGTCGGGATCATGGTCTCGGGCAGGCGGTCGCGCAGGAAGACGCGCAGGTCGGCGCCTGCCAGCGTGGCCTCGGGGCGCGATGTCCGGTGCAAAACGGGGTGCAAAACGGCAAACGCCACCAGCCGCCGGTCACCTCCCGCGGCCTCGCGCACGACCACGGCGCTCTCCGCGACGGCCGGGTGCGCCTGGAGCGCCGCTTCGATCTCCCCCAGCTCGATGCGTACGCCGCGGATCTTCACCTGCTGGTCGAGCCGCCCGAGGAACTCGAGATTGCCGTCCGGCCGGAGGCGCGCCAGGTCGCCGCTGCGGTACAGGCGAGCTCCGGGCTCCGCGGAGAGCGGATCGGGCAGGAAGCACTCGGCGGTGTGATCGGGACGGTTCTGGTAGCCGCGGGCCAGCCCCACGCCCCCGATCCAGAGGGCTCCGGGCACGCCCATGGGCAGCGGCCGGAGGTGGCGGTCGAGCACCCAGAGGCGCGCTCCCGAGAGCGGCCGGCCGATCGGCGGCTCGCGGCGGTCGTTGCCGGTGCAGATGAAGGCCGCCGTATTGACCGTGGTCTCGGTAGGTCCATAGCAGTTGACCAGCCGCAGCCGCGGCGCCCAGCGGTTGGCCAGCTCGGCCGGGCAGCTCTCGCCGCCGACGGTGACCACGCGCAGATTCGGCACGCTGCCGTCCGGGATCTGCGCCAGGAGCGACGGGACCAGGCACGCGTAGGTGATGCGGTAGCGCCGGATCTCCTCGGCCAGGACCTCGCCCGAGAAGCGCGCCTCGCGCCGGGCGATGCAGAGCGCGGCGCCGCTCCCCAGAGCGGCCCAGAGCTCCTCGACCGAAGCGTCGAAGCTGAACGAGATGACCTGCAGCACGCGGCAGCGCGGACCGATGCCGAAGACGCCGACCATGTGCCGGATGAGGTTGACCGCGGAGCGGTGGCGGATCATGACGCCGTTGGGCCGGCCGGTGGAGCCCGAGGTGTAGATCACGTAGGCCAGGCTATCGGGAGTGACCTTCAAGGACGGCAAGGACGGCAAGGACTCCAAGGACGGGGAGTCGAGGCAGAGGATGTGGGCCTGGGTTGGGGGCAGAGAGCTGCACAGGCCGTCCCGGGTGAGCACGACGGGCGCGGCCGAGTCCTCCAGCATCCAGGCGAGGCGCTCCCGCGGATATGCGGGGTCCAGGGGGACCCAGGCGCCGCCGGCCAGGAGGACGCCGACCACCGCCACGATCCGCTCGATCGACTCGTCGAGACAGATGGCGACCCGGGTCTCCGGTCCGACGCCGCACGCGCGCAGACGGCGGGCCAGGCGCCCGGCCTGCGTGCGGAGCTCCCCATAGGAGAGGACCCGGTCGTCCTGCATCACAGCCGGGGCGTGCGGGCGGCGCTCCGCCCAGTCCAGGAAGAGGTCCTGGAGGAGGAGATCGCGCGTCTCTCCCGGTCCGGAGTCGTTCCACTCGGCGAGCTGGGCCCGCTCGGAGAGAGTGAGGAGCGGCAGCTCGGAGAGAGGACGGAGCGGGTCCTCCACGGCTCCGGCGAGAAGGATCAGGAAGTGGCCGGCCAGGCGGTCGACCGTCGGTGGGTCGAACAGATCGGTGGACAGCTCCCAGATCCCGGCGACCGGGCCGGCGCTCCCGTCCTCCCCGATCGAGAGTGTGAGGTCGAGCTTGGCGGTGCCGCTCTCGATCGGCAGTGGCTCCAGGGTGAGCCCGGGGAGCGCCAGAGGGCCGGACGGCGTGTTGTGGAAGGCGAAGGCGACCTGGCAGAGCGGATGGCGGCTGAGCGAGCGCTCTTCCAGGACTTCTTCCACGAGCCGCTCGAACGGCAGGTCCTGGTGCGCGAAGGCGCCGAGCGCCATGCCGCGCACCCGCTGGACCAGGGTCTGGAACGAGGGATCGCCGGAGAGGTCCGCCCGCAGCACCAGGTCGTTCACGAAGAACCCGATGAGCCCTTCAAGCTCGGGCCGCGTACGTCCGGCCACAGGCGAGGCGATCAGGAGGTCGTCGCCGCCGGTCCAGCGGCCCAGCACGGTCGTCAGCCCGGAGAAGAGGGTCATGAAGAGGGTCGTCCCCTCGCGGCGGCTCAGGGCGCGGAGACCGGCGGCGAGCGAGTCGGGCAGCGCCGCGGGGCGGTGCGTGCCGCGCCGGCTGAGGACCGGCGGGCGCGGGCGGTCCGCCGGGATCTCCAGCACCTGTGGCGCGCCGGCCAGAGCGTCGCGCCACCACTGGAGCCGCTCCTCCAGAGCCTGTCCCTGGAGCAGGCCGCGCTGCCAGATCGCGTAGTCCGCGACCTGGGCGGGCAGCTCCGGCAGCGGTGAAGGCCGGCCTTCCACGAACGCACCGTAGAGCACCCCGACCTCGTGGATCAGGACGCCCAGCGACCAGCCGTCGCTCAAGACGTGGTGCATCGTGGTCACAGCCACGTGCTCGTCCGCGGAGAGGCGGACCAGAAGGGCACGCAGGAGCGGCCCCTCGGTCAGCGAGAAGGGCCGGCCCGCCTCGCATCGGCTGGCGCGGGTGGCCTCTTCGCGGGCCCGCTCCGGCGGCAGCGCGGAGAGATCGACGACCGGCAGCACGAACGGCGGCCACGCGGCCACGGGGTGGACGATCTGCCAGGGCTCCCCCCGGTCCTCGACAAACGTGGTGCGGAGCGCCTCGTGGCGGCGCACGATCTCTGTGAAGACGTGGAGGAGAACGTCCACGCGGAGCCGGCCGGAGAGCCGGAGCCCGACCGACAGGTTGAACAGCGCGGACTCCGGCTCCAGCCGGTCGATGAACCAGAGCCGGTGCTGGCCGAAGGAGACTGGAGCGA
>DATFPH010000185.1:0-4471 GCA_035264905.1 Thermoanaerobaculia bacterium | reverse complement strand
GCCTTCGGACAACGTTCAGCCTGGGCGAGCTTGATCTCGGCGAGCTTGGCGTGCACCTCCTCCCCCATCACCTCCTGCATGAACCGGCTCCCCTTGAACAGCCGGATGGCGTCGTAGATGTTGTCCGGCAGGAAGCGGGTGCGCGGCCGCTTGTCCCCCTCCTCCTCGCTCTGGGGGCCTTCGAGCCCGGTCTTGAGCAGGGTGTAGATCGCCAGGTACGGGTTGGCGTCGGGAGCGATGGAGCGCACCTCGACGCGTGCCGAGCGCTCGTTGCCGAGGGGGATGCGCACCATGGAGCCGCGGTCGATGGCGGAGGCCTTGATCTGGTTGGGCGCCTCGAAGTGGGGGTCGAGACGGCGGTACGAGTTGACGCTCGAGTTGAGCACCAGGCAGATGTCCGGGGCGCTGGCCAGGATGCGGCCGATGAAGTCCCAGCCGGCGGCCGAGAGACCGTCCTTGCCGTCCTTCTCGTAGAAGAGATTGGTCGACTGACGGGTTACCGAGAGGTTGGTGTGCATGCCCGAACCGTTGATGCCGGTCACCGGCTTGGGCAGGAAGCACGCCGTCATCCCCAGGCGCGCCGCGACCTGCCGGGAGAGCAGCTTGTAGAGCTGCACCTGGTCGGCGGCCACCGAGGCCTCGGTGTAGCTGTAATTCATCTCGAACTGCGAGGGCGCCACCTCCGGGTGGTCCTTCTCGTTGGCGAAGCCCATGGCCCGCTGCACCTCGGCGGCGGTGTCGATGAACTGCCGTAGGGCGTCGCCCGGCAGCGAGTGGTAATAGCCGCCCGTGGAGATGAACTCGAAGCAGCCGGTCTCGTGGTAGGCGCGCTCCGCGTCGCGCCCACGGAAGAGGAAGCCCTCGATCTCATTGGCGGCGTGGGCCACCATGCCGTCCTGGGCGTACAGCTTGTCGGCAAACCCCTTGAGCAGGGCCCGCATGTCGGCGCTGTACGGGTTGCCGTCGCGCTCGCGGACCTCGCCGAAGGCCAGCACCTTGCCGGGGCCGAAGACGTCCGATGGCAGCCAGTAGAAGGCCGGCCAGTCGATCGCCAGTCGCAGGTCCGACTCCTGCTGCCGCGAGAAGCCGCGGATCGACGAGCCGTCGAAGGTCAGATTGTCCGACGCCTTGAGCAGGAACTTCTTGTCATAGTCCAGCATGTGCATCCGGCCTTCGAGGTCGGTGAAACACACGGTGACCGCCTTGATGCGCTTCTCGTCGTTGAGATAGCGCATCCGCTGTTCGCGGACCACGTCGGCAGGCCGCCGGGCCAGCCGCTCCTCCTTGGCCTCGAGGTTCATCTCCTCCAGCTGGTCGTAGGGGATCTCCAGAAAGTCGCGCAGCCCCGGATGCGAGGCGCGGGGCGCCGGCCGCGCCATCTCCTCCAGCTTCTCCGGGGTCATGGCGTCGAGCGCCTCGGCTCGGCTCGGCTCTGTTGGCTGCATAGTTTCCCTCCTTGGGTCGCGTGCTACCTTCTGGCCTAGATTCTACGCTAATTAGCCTAGCGGTCAAGATGGTTAGGCTAAATGTGCGCCAATTTAGGCTAATGTCATAGAGTGGACGATCCCCGGTGTGCGATCGGCGGCGACCACCAGGAGCCGGTCGCGAGTGTGTATTACCCGATGCAACCGCAGGGCCCGCGCAGCGGGCTGCGTCGGTGGCGCCGCTGGAGGCGATCCGGTCGGAGTGAGCGGCCGTCTGGAACCCTTACCGCCCTCCTTGCGTAAAGACCAGCGAGGAGGGGTTCCATGTTGACGGCTCTCGCTTCATTCCGCACGACCGCCCGGGCCCTGCGCCGCGCTCCAGGCTTCTTCCTGATCGTGATCTTCACTCTCGCCGTGGGGATCGGTGCCAATGCCGCGATCTTCACCGCGGTCAACGCCGTGCTGCTCCAGCCGCTGCCATATCCCGAGCCGGAGAGGATCATGGGTGTCCAGCACACCGCCCCAGGGCTCGGCATGGAGACGGTCGAGATGTCGGACGGGACGTTCTTCGTCTACCGCCGCGACAACCGGTCCTTCGAAGATCTCGGCATCTATTGGGACAGCTCGGTGACGCTCACCGGCGGGGAGACGCCCGAGCGGGTCCGGGCCTCGGGTGCGACGGCGGGAGTGTTCGGGGTCCTCCGGCGGCCTCCCGCGCTGGGGCGGACCGTCCAGGAGGGGGACGAGAGGCCGGGCGCCGAGCCGGTGGCCGTGCTCTCGGATGGGCTCTGGCGCCGCCGCTTCGGCGGCGATCCGCAGGTGGTCGGCACGATGCTCAAGGTCGACGGGGTCTCCACCCGCATCGTCGGGGTCATGCCTCCCGGCTTTCATTTCCCGTCGGCCGAGATCGAGCTGTGGATGCCCATGACGATCGATCCGGCCAATCTCCAGGTGGGCAGCTTCAACTACGACGGGATCGGGCGGCTGCGGCCGGGCGTCGCGCCGGAGCGGGCGGCGCGCGAGCTCTCGGAGCTGTCCGTGCGGGTCACCGATCTCCCCAACGCCATCATCGACCGCGAGATGATGCGGACGGCCCGCTTCGGCGTGCTGGTGCACCCGCTGCGCGACGACATCGTGGGCGACGTGGCGCTCGTGCTCTGGCTCGTCCTTGGCAGCGTGGGGATCATCCTGCTCATCGCCTGCGCCAACGTGGCGAACCTGTTCCTGGTGCGGGCCGAAGGGCGCCAGCGCGAGGTGGCGGTGCGCTCGGCTCTCGGCGCGACCCGCTGGAGCATCGCGCGCCTCTTCCTGGAAGAGAGCATCGCCTTGTCACTGGCCGGCGGCGCGGTGGGGCTCGCTCTCGCGGCAGCCGGAGTCCGGGTGCTCGTCGCGATGCGGCCGGAAAACCTGCCGCGCCTGGAGGAGATCGCCCTGAACGGGACGGTGCTCGCCTTCACGGTGGGCGTCTCCCTCCTCTCCGGCCTCCTGGTGGGTCTCCTGGCGGCGCTCCGCTATGGCCGGCCCGACCTCATCCCGGCCCTCAAGGAAGGGGGGCGCGGCGGCACGGTGGGACGCGAGCGGCTGCTGGCCCGCAACGCCCTCGTGGTAGTCCAGATGGCCCTCTCCCTGGTGCTGCTGGTCGGGGCGGGCTTGATGGTCAAAAGCTTCTGGCGCCTGCGCGAGGTGAGCCCCGGTCTCGATCCGAAGAACGTTTTGACAATCCGCCTCAATCTGCCGGAATCCGAGTACGCCACGCCCCAGGCCCCGGCGCGCTTCGTCGTGCAGCTCCTGGAGAAGGTCCAGGCGCTCCCCGGCGTCGAGTCGGCGGCGATCACCACCTTGCTGCCGTTGTCGGGCGGAGGCTCGAACAACGGTCATGTGATCGAGGATCATCCGATCCTCCCCGGAGGGCTCCCCGAGGTCCTGGCCTGCCGCTGGGTGAGCCCGAGCTACTTCGAGACGATGCGCATCCCCCTGCTCCAGGGCCGGCTGTTCGACCGGCTCGATCCCGACAAGCTGGCCACGGAAGCGGTGGTGAGCCAGGCGCTGGCGGAGCATTACTGGCCTGGGCAGAATCCTCTGGGGAAGCGCTTGGCCCAGGGAGTCGGCGCCACCCACCCCGAGTGGTCCACGGTCGTCGGCGTGGTCGGGAGCGTCCGCGAGAACGGTCTGAACGAACAACCGGTCGAAACGGTGTACTACCCGCAGCAGCCGCAGAGAGACTTCCAAGGTGACGTGACCATCTCGCGGGGCATTACGCTCGTGGTGCGTAGCGCCGGAGATCCGCAGAAGCTGGCCGCGCCGGTGCGCGACGCGGTCTGGTCGCTCGATCCGAACCTGCCGCTCTCGCAGGTCCGCACCATGGACGAGGTCGCGGAGCGCTCCATGGTGCGCACCACCTTCACCATGTTCCTCCTGGTGACCGCCGCCATCGTCGCCCTGGTCCTGGGCTCGGTCGGGATCTACGCCGTGATCTCGTACGTGGTGAGCCAGCGGACACGGGAGATCGGCGTCCGGATGGCCCTGGGAGCCGGGCGGGGAGACATCTCGCGCATGGTGCTCAAGGAAGGTCTCGGCCTGGCCCTCGCCGGCATCGGCCTGGGCCTCCTCGGAGCCTTCGCGGTCACGCGCCTCCTGATGGCGCTGCTGTTCGACGTGAGCCCGACGGATCCGCTGACCTTCGCCGTCGTCCCGGCCCTCCTCGCCACCATCGCCCTCTTCGCGAGCTGGGTGCCGGCGCAGCGGGCGGCGTCGGTGGCGCCGTTGGAGGCGATCCGGTCGGAGTGAGGGGGGCCGTCCACCAGGGGTTAAAACCCCTGGCTACCTTGAAAAGATCGTCCCCGAGGGGACGACACCCCCACTCCGCCCCCTTTAGGGGTCGGTTTTCCATGGTAGATCCTATGCAGGGGGGGTACGTAAAGCGGGTCGCCGGTTGTATGTTTCGGGTAACTGACTCTAGAAAGGAGAACCCCGATGAACCGGACGACCCGCAAAGAAGAGTCTACCCGACTGGAGGGAACGTTGTACATGGCGTTCGAGCTCGGCGC
>DATFPH010000184.1:0-12238 GCA_035264905.1 Thermoanaerobaculia bacterium | reverse complement strand
CTTGATCCGCGACCGGACGCCGATGGGCCGGGTGCTGGCCATGATGGGCTCGATGGGAGCACGGTTGCTCGCCATGGCGATCCTCGGGGTCGCCGCCGTGCTGAGCGGCCGGTTCGCACCGGTCCCGCTGCTTCTCTGGATCGCGATCAGTTACGCGGCCCTGTTGGGGGTCGACGCCTGGTACGCCCTGCGGACGCAGGGATCCGGGCCGCAAGCTGGATAGAGATTGGAGACTCGGATGATGCTCGCTTTTCTGATGGCAGCCAACCCGCTCGAGCACGTGATCCAGCATCCGCTCGTCGAGGTGCCGGCGGATCTCGGCAAGGTGCTCACGCAGGACAAAGTAATCACGATCCTGTCCGACCAGATCGTGACCATGATCCTGGCCGGCCTGCTGTTGACCCTCCTGGTGCCGGTGCTGGTGCGGCGCCGGCGTTCGACGGATGCCGTGGGGCGGCTCGTCCCGACCGGGTTCGCCAACTTTTTCGAGGCGGTGTGCCAGTACCTCCGGAAAGAGGTGGCTGAGCCGAACCTCGGTGAGCACACGGACCGCTTCATCAAATATATCTGGACGGCGTTCTTCTTCGTCCTGGTGAACAACCTGCTGGGCCTCTTGCCGATCGCCGCGGTGACGCCGAACTTCGGGCTCCACCTCGGCGGCACGGCGACCGGCAATATCTTCGTGACCGGTACATTAGCGGCCATGACCCTGATCATGATGGTGGTCAACGGCATCCGGTTCGGAGGGAAGCACTACTTCGCCCACTTCTGCCCGGGCCCGCTGTGGCTGGCGCCGATCCTGATCCCGGTAGAGATCATCGGCACGTTCGCGAAGACGGCCGCGCTCGCCATCCGTCTCTTCGCCAACATGCTGGCCGGGCACGTGCTGCTCGCCGTGCTGATGAGCTTCATCTTCCTGAGTGCGGCCTCGATGGGTATGTTGACCGGGCTCGGCGTCGCCGTGCCGGTCGTCCTCGGCAGCGTGGCGGTCAATATGCTGGAGATCTTCGTCGCCTTCCTGCAGGCGTACATCTTTACGTTCCTCACGACGCTGTTCATCGGCCAGTCGGTGGTCTTCCACCACGCCGACGAGCACCACGCCGAAGGGGCGGCGGCGCATCACTGATTTTTCAAACACGACGAAAGGATTGATCGAGATGAGCAAGAGAACGGCCAAGATCGCGCTTCTGATGATCTGTGTTGGATTCGTGACGATGTTCGCGTCGGTGGCTCCGGTCCACGCCCAGGAGGGCACCCAGACCGCGCCGGCCGCCACGTCGAACGAGATCGCCTGGGCGGGCGGCGCCATCGGCTCCGGCCTGGTGATCATCGGCGGCTCTCTGGGCATCGGCCGCATCGGCGGCAGCGCCGTCGATGCGATCGCCCGCCAGCCCGAGGCTACGGGTCAGATCAGCACGGCGATGATCATCACCGCGGCTCTGATCGAAGGCGTCACCCTGTTCGCGGTCATCATCTGTATGCTGGCGGTCTTCAAGTGATGATCGAGAGAGCTCTGGCCGCGCTGGTCACCCTGATGCTGGTGGCGGCGCCGGTGGCGGCCCAGGAGGGGGGGCATGGCGAGGCCGTTGCGAACAACCCCTTCGCGGGCGACATCGGCAACGCCCTCTGGACCGTCATCATCTTCGTTCTCGTGCTGGTGGTCCTCGGCAAGTACGCCTGGGGCCCGATCCTCAGCAATCTCCAGGCGCGCGAGAATTTCATTTTCGAGTCGCTGGAGAAGGCGAAGCGGGACCGCGACGAGGCGGAGGCGCGCCTGCGCCAGTACGAGGAGCGGCTGGCATCGGCCCGCGGCGAGGCGAGCGCCATCGTCGAGGAGGGGCGCCGCGACGCCGACGTCGTCAAGCGCCGGATCGAGGACGACGCGCACAAGGAGGCGGACCGCATGATCGAGCGGGCCCGCCGCGAGATCCAGATCGCCACCGACACGGCGACCAAGGAGCTTTACACCCTGTCCGCGCGTCTCGCGACCGACATGGCCACGCGGATCGTCGGCAAGGAGCTCAGCCCGCAGGACCACGAGCGCCTGATCTCCGAGTCGATCGCCGCCATCAATTCCGCCCCCCGGCCGCAACGGGTAGCCTGAGCGGAGGCCCCGATCATGAAGAGCGTCGATGACCGCAACCTCGGCCTCGGCCGCCTCTACGCGCAGGCTCTCCTGGACCTGGCGGATGAGCAGGGGAATGCCGACGAGCTGTTGGAAGAGCTGACGGAGCTGGCGCGTTATCTGGAGAGCCACCCCGATCTCGTGGAGCTCTTCGGGAGCCCCCTGGTCGAGGCGGACACGCGCGCCGCGACGATCGAGAAGCTCTTCCGCGGCCGCGCCAGCGACCTGCTGGTCGATGCCTTGCAGGTCATCAACCGCAAGGGCCGTCTCGGCTCCCTGCGGGCGATCGCCGAGGCATACCGGCAGGAGCTCCGCGACCGGCGCGGCCAGGTGGACGTTCTCATCCGCACCGCCGTGCCTCTGACCGGGGGCCTGCGTGCCCGGCTGAGCGATTCCCTGGCCCAGTTCACCGGCCGGACGCCGACGCTGATCGAGAAGGTCGATCCGTCGGTCATCGGCGGCCTGGTCGTGGAGGTCGCCGGCACCAAGATCGATACCAGCGTGGCCTCGCGCTTGAAGAGTCTGGGCGCCGCCCTGGAGCGGCGCGCTTCAGAAGAGATCCACCGCGGGACCGCTGCATATACCTCCGAGTAGTTCTTGTGGAGCAGTAAGGAGCGTTCATGAAATTCAAAGTCGACGAGATCGCGTCGGTCATCACGGAGGAAATCCGCCGATACCGCACCGACATCGACCTGTCCGAGGTGGGCAAGGTCCTGGAGGTCGGCGACGGCATCGCGCGGATCTACGGGCTCACCGGTGCCATGGCCGGCGAGCGTTTGGAGTTCCAGAACGGCGCTTTCGGCCAGGTGTTCAACCTGGAGGAGGACTCGGTGGGCGCGGTCGTCCTCGGCGACTACCTGGGGATCCGCGAGGGCGACGAGGTCCGCCGCACCGGCGAGCTGCTGTCCGTCCCCTGCGGTCCGGCCCTGATCGGCCGCGTGGTCGATCCCCTCGGCCGTCCGCTCGACGGCAAGGGCGTGATCGAGACGCCGCACCGCCGCCCGCTGGAGTTCAAGGCGCCGGGCATCGCCGAGCGGCAGCCGGTGAACGAGCCGCTGCAGACCGGAGTCAAGGCGGTCGACGCCATGATCCCGATCGGCCGCGGCCAGCGCGAGCTGATCATCGGCGACCGGAAGACCGGCAAGACCGCCGTGGCCCTCGACGCGATTCTGAACCAGAAGGGTGGCGACGTGATCTGCGTCTACGTCGCGATCGGCCAGAAGGAGTCGACGGTGGTCGGCCTGGTCGACAAGCTCCGTGAGAACGGCGCCCTCGACTACACGATCGTCATCTCGGCCTCGGCCGCCGACCCGTCGCCGCTCCAGTACATTGCCCCCTACGCGGGCGCCGCGATGGCCGAGTACTTCATGTATGCCCAGGGCCGCGCGACGCTGGTGGTCTATGACGACCTGTCGAAGCAGGCGCAGTCGTACCGCCAGCTCTCGCTCCTGCTGCGCCGGCCGCCGGGCCGCGAGGCGTACCCGGGCGACGTGTTCTACCTCCACTCCCGCCTGCTGGAGCGCAGCGTGAAGCTGCGCGAAGAGTTCGGCATCGTCCCCAAGGACACGCCGGCCGACAGCATCGACCGCTCGCTGGCCGTCAAGCACCCGCAGGGTCTGGAGGCGCCGGCCGAGCAACGGCCGGACGACGTCTACGGCCTGTTCCACCGGCCGCACGGCAAGGAGAAGGCGGAGGCCTGGCTCGCGACCCTGTCCGACAAGGACAAGTACCGGGTGCACCGCTTCCCGGACACCGGCGGCTCGATGACCGCGCTGCCGATCATCGAGACGCTGGAGGGCGAGGTCTCGGCCTACATCCCGACCAACGTGATCTCGATCACCGACGGCCAGATCTATCTGGAGCAGGACCTGTTCTTCGCCGGCGTGCGTCCCGCCATCAACGTGGGCATCAGCGTGTCGCGCGTGGGCGGCAACGCGCAGCGGAAGTCGATGAAGCGGGTGGCCGGCACGCTCCGTCTCGACCTCGCGGCCTTCCGCGACCTCGAGGCGTTCGCGCAGCTCGGCACCGAGCTCGACCCCGCGACGCAGCGCCAGCTCGACCGCGGCCAGCGCATGGTGGAGCTGCTCAAGCAGCCGCAGTACCGGCCCTACAACGTCAACGAGCAGGTGATCTCGATCTTCGCCGGAGCCAACGGCTTCCTCGACGACCTGCCGGTCGGCGAGGTGTTGAAGTTCGAGGGCGCCCTGCTCCAGCACGTCGCCAACGAGCATCCCGAGATCTACGAAGAGCTCGACCGCACCCGCGACCTGTCGAAGGAGCTGGCGGAGAAGATCCGCACGGTCATCCGCGACTTCAAAACGCACGCGCGGGCGCAGGCCGCCTGACGAACGGAGACGGTGGACGATGGCCAATCGCAGAGTACTGGTCAAGCGGCGCAAGGCGGTGCGCAACATCCGCAAGATCACGCGGACGATGCAGCTCATCGCCACCGCCCGGTTCCAGGCGGCGTTCAACCGCGCCATGGCGACCAAGCCGTACACCGAGAAGCTGGCGGAGCTGGTGGCTGATCTGTCGCGGGCGGCGGGGAGCGTGAGCCATCCGCTGCTAGAGACCAATGACGCCCCCCGCTCCGCCCTCGTGGTCCTCACCAGCAACCGGGGTCTCGCCGGCGGCTACAACGCCAACGTGCTGCGCTCCGCGATCGAGCACCTGGACCGTCAGCAGGCGGCGGGGGTTGCGACGGACGTCCACATGGTGGGCAAGAAGGGCGTCTCCTTCTTCAAGTTTCTCCGCCGGCCGATGGGCGAGCAGACCACGACGATCAGCGACAAGCCCCGGTTCGATCAGGTCGAGCCGATCGCCAACAATCTGATGGACCGCTTCGTGCGCGGCGAGATCTCCTCCGTGCACGTGGCTTACATGCGCTTCGTGTCGGCCGGTGTGCAGCGGCCGGCGGTGGTGCAGCTCCTGCCGCTCTCGACCCAGACCGATGCGGCGGGTGGTGTGGAACCGCGGGCGGTGGAATATGAATTCTCCCCGGACCCGAAGCAGCTCCTCGACGAGCTGCTGCCGGCGATCGTGCGCGTGCGGCTGTTCCAGGCGTTCAACGACGCGACGGTCTCCGAGCAGGTGGCGCGCATGGTGGCCATGAAGGCCGCCACCGACGCCGCCGCCGACATGATCAAAGCCCTGACCCGGGAGTACAACCGCGCCCGGCAGACCCAGATCACCATGGAGCTCCTGGACATCGTGGGCGGCGCCAACGCCCTGTCCTGATCGATCCTGATCGATCGTCCTGAGAGGAAATACGATGGAAAACGGCAATTACGGAAAGATCACGCAGGTCATCGGCTCCACCCTCGACGCGCATTTCTCCGAGGACAAGCTGCCGGGGATCTACAACGCTCTCCGGGTCGAGCTCACCCGTACAGTGCTGGGCGAGACGTTCCAGGAGACCCTCTGGTGCGAGGTCGCGCAGCACTTGGGCGGCGGCCGCGTCCGCGCCGTCGCTCTCGGCTCGACCGACGGCCTCCAGCGCGGCGCGGCCATCCTCGACACGGGCGCCCCGATCAGCGTCCCGGTCGGTATCGAGACGCTCGGCCGCGTGTTCAACCTGGTCGGCGAGCCGATCGACGCCCGCGGTCCGGTGACCACCGCGGAGCGCCGGCCGATCCACAGCCCGCCGCCCGAGTTTGACACCCTCTCCTCGAAGACCGAGTTCTTCGAGACCGGCATCAAGGTCATCGACCTGCTCTGTCCGCTGGTGCGCGGCGGCAAGGCCGGCCTGTTCGGCGGCGCCGGCGTCGGCAAGACCGTCATCATCCAGGAGCTGATCGCCCGTCTGGCCCGCTTCCACAGCGGCTACTCCTGCTTCGCCGGCGTGGGCGAGCGCACCCGCGAGGGGAACGACCTCTGGCTGGAGATGCAGGAGGCGAAGATCGGCGACACCGGCAAGAGCGTCATCGACCAGACCGTGATGGTCTTCGGCCAGATGAACGAGCCCCCAGGCGCCCGGCTCCGCGTGGCCCTCTCGGCGCTGACCATGGCCGAGTACTTCCGCGACCAGACCGGCGTCGACACGCTGCTGTTCATCGACAACATCTTCCGCTTCTCCCAGGCAGGCTCCGAGGTGTCGGCTCTCCTCGGCCGCATGCCGTCCGCCGTGGGCTACCAGCCGACGCTGGGCACCGAGATGGGCGAGCTCCAGGAGCGCATCACCTCGACGAACCGCGGCGCGGTCACCAGCATCCAGGCCATCTACGTGCCCGCGGACGACTACACCGACCCGGCGCCGGCCACGGCGTTCACCCACCTGGACAGCACGGTGAACCTGGAGCGGAGCATCTCCGAGAAGGGCATCTACCCCGCGGTGGACCCCCTCGCCTCCAGCAGCCGCATCATCGCGCCCGAGTACATCGGCGAGCAGCACTACCGGGTGGCGCGCCGCGTCCAGCAGATCCTCCAGCGGTACAAGGACCTGCAGGACATCATCGCGATCCTCGGCGTCGACGAGCTGTCCGAGGAGGACAAGGTCATCGTCCGCCGCGCCCGCAAGATCGAGCGCTTCCTGTCGCAGCCGTTCTTCGTCGCGGAGCAGTTCACCGGCCTCCCCGGCATCTACTGCTCGCGCGCGGACACGATCCGCTCCTTCGAAGAGCTCTGCGACGGCAAGTGGGACCACCTGCCCGACCAGGCCTTCATGTACGTCGGTGCGATCGAGGATGCGGCGGCCCAGGCGGAGCGCCTGGCGGCGTAATTTTTGAGCGACGGGAGAGCCATGGCCAGGAACGACACGTTCCACTGCAGCGTCATCACTCCGGAGCGCGCGGTTCTGGAAGCCGACGCCACCTTCGTCGCCTTCCCGGCGCACGACGGTGAGGTCGGCATCCTCCGCAACCACGCGCCGCTCCTCTACAAGCTGGGGGTCGGCCTCCTGCGGGTCGAGACCCCCGAGGAGAAGCACGCGTTCTTCGTGGACGGCGGCTTCGCCCAGATGGTCGAGAACCGGCTGACCCTGCTCACCGAGCAGGCGCGGCCGGTCTCCGAGATCGACCGGGCGACCGCCGACCGCGCCCGCGAGGAGGCCCGGTCCCTGCCGTCCGCCTCCGGGGACACCGAGATCGCGGCACGGCAGCGGGCAGAGCAGCGCGCCCGGGTGCTGGACCGCATCGCGAGCGGTCATCGGTGATCTGAAGTCTCCGGAGGACCGCGTGGCCTCCGAATACGATCCTCTCTTCACTCCCACCCGCACCGGCGAGGACGACCTCGAGCCGGTGCAGGATCATTTCCGCGCCGCCAGTCAGCCGTTTCTCCGCTCCCCCTGGTCCTGGGTCGCCTGGGCGCTCGTGCTGCCCGCGGCGGCTCTGGCGACGCCGGTGGCGCTCAAGGCCGGCGGGTTCGCCTTCGGGCTCTTTCTCTGGTCGGGAGCGATCCTGCTCGGAGGAGCGGTGGAGATGGTGGCCCTCTTTCGCTCCGGCGGGGCGACCCGCAGCACGCCGCTGGCCTCCTGGGTGTTGCGGCTCCAGGGGAACCTCTCCCTGGTCGCGGTGGCGCTGTCGATCTTCCTCCTCTGGCAGGATCAGGCCTGGGCCCTCCCCGGGCTCTGGCTCCTCCTCCTCGGGCACTCCTTCTACATGCTCGGCGGGCTCGCCTTCGAGCCGTTCCGCGCCTGCGGCATCCTCTTCCAGCTCGGCGGGGCCGCGGCCCTCTGGCCGGACGGCCAGCCGCTGCTGGCGTTCGCCGCGGCGACGTTCGTGGGAAATCTTTGGATGGCGCTGGGAGTGTGGCGGAGCCGCCCCCACCCCTGACAACGCCTATGCGGCTTCCGGCTCCGCCACCTCGCCGCCCCGCTCCGACCAGGTCACGGAGCCGCTGAGCAGGTCAGCCAGGGAGCGGCCGCTCAAGGCAACCAGGAGCGGCAGGCCGGCGGCGGCCAGGGTCAGCAGGGCGCCGAGCCAGCGGCGGGCGGTCTGATCGAAGGTGAGCGGCTCGCCGTCCCGGTTCTGGGCGACCAGGCCGGCCCAGGCCATGCCCAGCGTGTGCCCCCAGAAGGCCAGGGGGACGATCGTGTACAGGAACGAGAACGCGAGCAGGAAGAGACCCAGTGCGGGCGCATCCGAGAGGGTCGGACGCACTCCCAGCATGCGGGTCCCGATCAGCAGGATCATGAGCGTCGCGGCATGGACCAGCAGGTCCGCCGCTCCGGCCGCCAGCCGGCTGACGAGACCGGCGCGCCCTGCGGCCGAAGCCTCCTCTTCCGTCAGCTCGAACTCCTCCTCGTCCTCCTCCTCCTCGCGGGCTACCAGGGGGCGCCGGGGCGCCGGGGCTGGGGCGCTCTCCGGCCGCGGACGGGCCACCGGCCGCCGCGGCTCGGCGCGGCGGGGGACCTCGGCCGCGGGATCGAGCGGCAGATCGAAAAGGAGCTGGTCGTCGCTGTCTTCGTCCGGGCGTCGCATGTCGAAGTGACCGCAGGTCGTTGCAATTGGAGCAGATTATCGCAGGGCCAGATACTTGACGTAGATCCTGTAGAGGAGATCCTTCGGGCGGTCCTGGTACGTCTGCGCGAACTTGTGGTGCCTCTGAAGGAGCTCGTCGTTGGGGGCGAGGCGCATGGCTTCCTTGAACTTGTCCGCGGCCTTGATCGCATCCGAGCGCTGCAGGTCGCGGATGCCGAGATTGTAATAGGAATCCACGATCAGGCGCGTCACGTCCCGATCCCCGGGGTTCTCCTCGTGCAACCGCCAGAGGTCGTTCAGGATGTAGTCCCACTCATGCTGGTGGAAGAGGTCGATCTGCTTCGAGATGGGCTGGAGCTGCTCCTTGGCGCTCGCCAGGAGAGCCGTCTCCTCCGGTCCGAGCTTGCCGATTTGCGCGGCCTCCTCGAAGTACTCCACTGCCCGCAGACGGCTCCCCTCGGCGAGAGCCTCGTGCGCCGCGTTCAGCAGGGCGGCTTGCGGTGCGGGAATGGCGGGAGCCGGGGCCGTGGCGGGGACCGCCGGCGGCGTGCCGGGCGCGGGCTCCGCCGCGGCCTCCCACTGCGCGATCAGGGCCTGGGCCTGCTGATACTGGGGATCGGTCGGCGGCAGGCGCCGGAGCTGCGAGATGGCGTTCGCCGTCTTGCCGGAATCATGGAGGGTCTGGGCCCGGGCGATCGGGTCGGCATTGGGGACGTCCGGCCCCCCCTCGGTCTGCGAGTTGGGGAAGAACTGGTCCCGGTTCTGGAACACGTACCAGCCGCCGCCCGCGACGAGCAGCAGGACAACGGTCCCGACCAGCAGAAACATCTGGCGGGGACGGCCCTCGCGGACCTTGCCCCCTTTCTTGGGAGCGGCCTTCCGGTCGGCCGCCGCGAGCTCGCCCGGATCGGGCGGGACGAGGATCTCTTCCTTGAGATCGTCGAGCGGGGCGAGGGCTTCCATCGGCAGCAGGGTGTCCGCCGCCGATGCGGCCGACGCCGCCACGGACGCGGGCGCGGCCGATCCAGCCGGCCGGACGGGGGGCAGCGTGCCGGATTCGATCTGCTGCAGGTACTCGCGCGCCGCGGCATAACCGGGCTGAATCTCGAGGACCTGCTGGAACGTCTTGCGTGCCGCGTCCACGTCCCCGGCTTCCAGACGCGCCACGCCGTCATGGAAGATCTCCTCCACCTGGCGCTCGGACTCCGCCTTGAGCCGGCGGGCGAGATCGATCCGGCGCGCGGCCTCCTGGTGATCGATGTCGATGAGGAAGATCCGCGACCAGGAGTCGATGGCGCCCTGCGGATCGCCCTGGTCGAAGGCCCGCTGCCCCTCGTCGAGGAGCTGCTGGATCCGGGGATCGCTGTCGACGCTCGCGCCGCCGAAGAGATCGGCGGAGCCGAACGCCGGCTGGGTGCCCCTCTCGGGCTCGTCATCCAGGGACAGGTCCAACGAAGGCGAGTCGAAGCTCAGATCGAAGCCAGCCGACTCCGCCGGGATTGCGCCGAGGTCGAGCGGCGACTCCTGCGGCGGCGCCGCGGCCTGGCCGCGGGCGGCGGCGGCGAGCTCCGCCAAGGCCGGATGGGACGCATCGAGCGCCCGGGCCTTGTCGAGCAGACGGGTGACCTCGCCGGTCTGGCCGGCCTGGAGAGCCGCCCGCGCCTGGCCGAGGAACTTCTGGACGTACGGCTCGGCCTCCATCCGCTCCTGCGCCTCCTGGAACAGGGCCTGCAGCTCCGGGTCGGCGGCGATGGCGGCGCCGTGCTGCGGGCCCAGGGCCATCACCTCCTGCAACCGGCGCTGGTCGAGCAGGCTCCGGACCTCGGAGCGCAGGTCGGGCGCGAAGCTGTCGGGCGGCAGATCGGGGAGCTCCAGGCCAAGCCCGTCGAGGCCGGCGAAGAGGTCCGGAGGGGCGGTGACCGGGGGAGCCGAAGGGCGCAGGTCGTCCAGGTCCACGATGGCTCCGGCGGACGCCCGCAGGCGGTCCTGGAGCCGGCGGGCCGGCTCGAACTGAGGGTCCATGCGCAGCACGAAGTCGCAGCCCAGGAGCGCCTCCTGGCGGCTCCCTTCGGCGGCGAGGTTCAGCGTCTGCTCGAAAGTGTCGAGGACCCTCTGCTGGACGTCACGCGAGAGGGACGAATTGCCAGAGTAACTCATCTCGGAAAAAGACTTTCGGACCTGATGAAATCGACAGGTATCCTATCAGGGATCTGACAGCTCCTCAACCAGAGAGAGACAGAACAGGACCCCATGTACCCACTGGAGTGCGTTCCCAACCTGAGCGAAGGGCGGCGTCCCGAGGTGATCGCCCGGCTCGCCGCCGCAGCGAGCTCGGATGCCGAAACCCGTCTCCTCGACGTCTCGTCCGATCCCGACCACAACCGCACGGTGCTGACCCTGGCGGGCACGCCCGAGGGGCTCCACCGGTCTCTCCTCGCCCTCTATGAGACCGCGCTTGCCGAGATCGACCTGACGCGGCACGACGGGGTCCATCCCAGAGTCGGAGCCGTCGACGTGACCCCGTTCGTCCCGCTGGGCGACACGCCCATGGAGGTGGCCGTGGCCGCCGCCGAGCGCCTCGGCCAGGCCGTGGCCGAGCGCTTCGGCCTGCCGGTCTACCTCTACGAGCGAGCCGCCCGGGTGCCGGAGCGCCGCCGCCTGGCCGTCATCCGGCGCGGCCAGCTCGAAGGCTTCCCGGCCAAGCTGGCCGATCCCGCCTGGGCGCCCGACTTCGGTCCGGCGCGCGTCCACCCAACCGCCGGGGTGACGGTCATCGGCGCACGCTTCTTCCTGATCGCCTTCAACGCGGTGCTCGACACAGCCGACCCGGAGATCGCCCGGACCATCGCGCGGCAGGTCCGCGAGTCGAGCGGCGGCCTGCCCGCCGTGCGCGCCCTGGGGTTCTTCCTCGCCCGCCGCGGCCGGGCCCAGGTCAGCATGAACCTGGTGGACTACCGCCAGACGTCCATCCTGAAGGCGCTGGACCGGGTCCGGCGCGAGGCCGAAGCCCTCGGTGCCCGGGTCGTCGAGACCGAGCTGATCGGCCTGGTCCCCGAAGAGGCGATGCTCGGCGTGGCGCGCGAGGCCCTGCAGCTCCCGGAGCTGTCGTGGGGGCGGGTGCTGGAGAGGACGTTGGGGGCAGCCCGCCAGGGGTTCAAACCCCTGGCTATAGAGGAAAAAACCGACCCCTGAAGGGGGCGGAGCGGGGGAGTCGTCCCCTCGGGGACGATCTTTTCACGATAGCCAGGGGTTTTGAACCCCTGGCGGGCTGCTTGCACTCGCCTCCGGCATGGCGACACGCAGCAAAAAAGAGCCCGCCTCGAAACCAGTGACCGCCGGGGCGGTGCCGGCCGAGGCCCTCGAAGGAGACTTTCCACCGATCGCCCTGCCGGTCCATCCACCGTTCCCTCCGATGGAGGCGCGGTCGGCCGAGAGCATCCCGGGTGGTGGCGGGTGGCTGTACGAGCCGAAGTGGGACGGATTCCGCTGCCTGGCCTTCCGCAAAGGCAAGGAGGTCCTCCTCCAGTCCAAGGCCTGCCAGCCCCTCGGGCGCTACTTCCCCGAACTCGTCGAAGCCCTCGGTGCCCGGGTCGTCGAGACCGAGCTGATCGGCCTGGTCCCCGAAGAGGCGATGCTCGGCGTGGCGCGCGAGGCCCTGCAGCTCCCGGAGCTGTCGTGGGGGCGGGTGCTGGAGAGG
>DATFPH010000183.1:0-10493 GCA_035264905.1 Thermoanaerobaculia bacterium | reverse complement strand
GTCGATCTGGTCGAACGCCACGAAGTTGGCCCAGCCCTTCGCCGACAGCACCCGCGTGATCGCCGCCGTCAGCGTGGTCTTGCCGTGGTCGACGTGACCGATGGTGCCGACGTTGACGTGCGGCTTGGAACGCTCGAACTTCTCCTTGCCCATGGCGTTTCAAATGCCTCCCGAAAATCTCAGTTGTTGTCGAAGACACAACCCGTTGACGAACAGCTATGGAGCCCACGACCGGATTTGAACCGGTGACCCCTTCCTTACCAAGGAAGTGCTCTACCCCTGAGCCACGTGGGCTTGAGACAGCGATGCTTTCGCCCGGGCTTTTGCCCGGACCCGGCGGCGAAACCGCAAGATGGTACAGCTTCACCGGCTCCGTGTAAAGCCCTTCGCTCGCTGGTTACGTCCTCTTCCAGGAATCCCACGCGAGGAGCCTCGGGAGCTGCCCCGAGGAGAAGGAGGGGGAGTATGCCAGAACACGGAGTGGATGTCCAGGGTTTCTCGCAGCCTCCTCAGCTCCCAACCATGCCGTCCTGGTAGCGGAAGCTCTCGTCCGCCAGCCGGACGCGCAGCTCGCGGTAGAGCCTCTTCTCCTCTCCCGCCCCGCGATGCAGTCCCTCGATCCCGCAATGCCCATCGGCGCCCGGCAGCCCGGAGAGGGGCGGGTCCAGCGGATCCCGCAGGACTCTCAGTGATCGCAGTCCGGGAACCCGAATGCACCGGATGGTCTCCACGCGAAGCCCGAAGGCAGCGGACTCCGCCGCAACGCCACGGATCGCCTCGGCCTGTTGAATGGTCGTACAACTGCCATCGAATACGGACAAGAGAGGAGGAGTCCGCTCCTTGTCGCGTTCACTCAGCTCGAGATGGGACACATGAAGCTTGAGAGATTCCGGCGGGAACGAGTCGTTCAGTGTCGCAAGGCGGAAGACGATCCCTTTCTCTGGCTCCTCCATGTCTCCTCGAGGGTTTTGCGCAGATAGGCCGACATCTCCGGCCCACAGGAGTTGAGCGGCACAGCCTCAGCCCCAGCCCGGTCTTGGGAATCCCGATCCATGTAGAACCAGTCATAGGTGCCATCCGTCAGCACCTCGATCTCGAAGTGGTGCCGCCCGCGGTCCCACGTCATGGAGAACCCTCCGGCCTCGGTCGCGGCGGCATGCGGCGGGGGAATCTCTCCCCAGGAGCGCTCGAGGCTCTGCCAAAGCTCCAGGACCTGCGTTGCCCGAACCGGCGATAGCGGTCCCTGCGGAGCGGCAAGGCTCCGGAGGAAGCTCTCCCAACGAACGGTCGGTGCCATGGTGACCCTCCTGACCTTTTCACCATGCACCTCCAGTGCCCTCGTTCCTCTCTTCGCCGGCTCCGCCATCGCAATCATCTCCCCAAGAGATACCAGTATACAGCGCCAGGGGTCGAGATCGCACGTACTTTTGCCCCGGCAACGTAACTCAGAACGGACAGGGAATCACTTCACCGGCGACGAAGACGACCTCATCCGTCCGGGCGGTCTGAAGATCGCCACGGTCGTCCCGGACATAGGCGACGTCGGCGTGGTTTTTCACCTCGGGGCCCGGCGGCACGTCGAGAGCGGCCACAATGGTGATCGTCGCGGGCACCGTCCCGGTCCAGCGAACGGAATTGTCGATCGGGTCGGCGATGGCCGTTCCCTGGTCGGCGCTGGCGGTCACCACCGTGACCTCCGGCGGCAGGACGTCCAGCAGCTCCGCGGGAACCGGCGCGCCGGGCGCCGCGTTGGCGAGGGTGATGGTGTAGACGACCGTGCCGCCGCCATCGGTGCAGACCTCCATGGCGGCGGTGACGCAGGCCAGCTCGTCGTCGGCGTTCTCGGCGGGGACGGAGCCCGAGAGACCTTTGTAGCGGAGGTCCGCGCTGGCCGTCCTGGCGCGGATCTCGTAGCTCTGGGTGCCGTCGCACAGCGCGTCGTCCTGGCCCGTCACCTGGACGGTCTGCTCGCTTTCCCAATTCGCGGCGGTGAAGGTCAGCCGGTCCGGAGAGACGGTCCCGGCGGTGGAATCGCTCGTGATCAGGGTGACGGTGACGTTTGCGCTCGGCGGCGGGCCGGCCAGCCGGACCTTCAGCGACGCCGAGCCTCCCGCCTCCGAGGTCCGCAGCGGACCGGCGGAGAGCACGAGACGTGGTGGCGGCGGTGGCGGCGGCGGTTCCTGATCGGTCTCTTCAAACCGGTAGGCGGCGCCCGTCCCTCCTTCTCGGAAGGCGCCGACCACCACGACCTCGCCGCGGATCGCCACCGAAAACCCGAGCTGCGCGCCGCCCGGGACGGTCTGCTCCAGGGTTTGCGCCGGTCCGTTCCTCTTCAGGAGATAGGCCGCGCCCCGCGTGCCGCCGGCATACCGTGCACCGGCGACCGCGGTCTCCTCTTCCAGCGCGACGGCGACTCCGAGCTGGTCTCCCGCGCGGCGGGGGAAATCCAGCTCCTGGGCCGGCCCCCTTCCCTTCCCTTCGAAGCGGAAGACAGCCCCGGCGTCGATCCCGCCGCGGTCGGCCAGAGGAGCCCCGACGAGAATCCGCTCGCCGTCCACGGCCACCGCGTAGCCGAAGGCCGCCTCGGGCTCCAGTCCGCCGGGGGGCGCCAGGAGGAGAAGCTCTCCGCTTTGGACGTCGTAGACCCAGGCGTCCCCCGGAGAGCCGCTCGCGCGGAAGGGCGACGGAGCGCCCATCACCAGCGTGTTGCCGCTCAGCGCCACGGACTGCCCCAGCTCGGCCCCCTGCGCCAGCCCGGGAGGCGTCGGGACCGCCGTCAGAGCGCCCTCGGGGCCGACGTACACCCGGCCGCGCCGGTCGTCCGCGCGGTCGTCCGCGCCCCGCGCGCCGATCGCCAGGGTTCCGCGATCCAGCGCGACCGAAGAGCCGACCTCGTCCCCCCGCTGGACCCCCGGCACCGCGATGGCCTTCAGACTCTCCGTTTTCAGATCGTAGAGATACACGGCACCGGTGCCGCCGGACTGCGGCGCTCCGATCAGAAGCCAATCGCCGTCGATCGCCAGGTCGAACCCGAACCACTCGCCGGCGCGGCCCCGGATCACGTCCGCCGGCCGGCAGCCATTCGCGGTAGTCCATGTGAACAGATACACCACGTCGTGGCGAAAATCCCCGACGGCGATCGTGCCGCCGTCGCCGACCGCCACGGCGGAGCCGAATTCTCCATCGCGCGGGAGACCGGTCGCGCAGAGGCGCTCGCCCACCCAATCCCCCGCCGCGGGCAGGGCGCCGGTCAGGAGCAGGACGAGGAGGGCCGCGGCGGCTGTCCAGCATCTCATGGGAGGTCTCCCGGAGCGTCGGGCAGCGCGAACACCGTCACCCGGTCGCCGCGAGCCGGGCCGGGGCTCGTCACCACAAAGAAGTCCTTCGAGAGGGCGACCGCGGCACCGAACTCATCGCCGTGCGGCGGCTGCAGAGCATCGAGGTCCGCGACGACGACCCAGACGCCGTTCCGGCGCTCGAAGACGACCGCCCGGTCCAGGTCATTGCCTTCCGGGTCCGTTCCACCCGTGCCCGGAGCGCCAACCACCAGCCGGTCTCCGAGCAGCGCGACCGACGAGCCGAAACGGCGCCGCGCGAGAGCCGAGAGCTGGATCGGTTGCCCCCAGGAGGTGCCAGCCCCCTGGAGCACGTAGACGGCGCCCAGGTCGTCATGAAAACCGGGGGCGCCGATCGCGAGGAAGCCGTCGCCGAGAGAGACCGACGCGCCGATCTCGGGCGGGTTGATTACCACGTCCCTGCCCCCGGGCTGACCCAGCAGGACCCGCGGTTCCGTCCACCCCTGGCCCTCGTGAGCCGATACGTAGGCCGCCCCCGCCCCGCCGTTCGCTCCCGGTGCTCCGATCGCCAGCACTCCGCCGTGGAGCGAGATGGCGGCGCCGAACTCCGCGGCGGGAGCGGTAAGGACGCCGGTCACGGTCCAATCCTGGTCCTCCTTCTCGAACAGGTAGACCGCGCGACGGCCGGGAGCCCCGACGGCCACGACCCCGTCCGCGATGGCGACCGAGGTCCCGAAGGCCACCGGAGTCTCGTCGAACGCCAGCTCCACGGAGATCAAGGGCGGAGGCGCGAGCGTGGCCTCGAAGACCCAGGAGGAGCCGCGGCGGACGAAGAGGTCCACGCTGCCGTCCGGGAATTCCTCGGGAGCGCCGGACACCGAAGAAAAGCGTGGCAGCGGAGCCCCGACCGCCAGGAGGGAGTCGGAGAGGAGGGAGCCGAGTGCGACGGAGGAGCCGAAGCCGTCCTCCGCATAGGGCGAGATCAGCCACGCCTCTTGCCGCCAACCGCTCCTCCCCGCCTGCCGGTACAGCGAGACCGAGCCCCCGTCCGGCTCCCCCACGACCATGAGATCCGCCGTGAGCGCCACCGAGCCCCCGAAGCGGGGTCCCGACCGGGGATTGCGGGCCACGGCCTCGGCTTCCTCGAGGCACCCCTCCTCACCGGTGCAGTCGAACGACCAGGCGGCCCCGGCCGCGCCGTCCGCCTGATCGCCGAGAGCGCCTCCCACGACCACCCGCCCGCCGTCCACCGCCACCGCGAAGCCGGCGAGGTCGCGGATCTCCGCATTGCGCGGAGCCGGAATCTCCAGAGAGTCGCCCAAGAGCAGGACGTGGACTCTGCCGGTCCCCGACCCGGGTGGCGGCGCGGGAGCCCCAACCACCAGCAGGTCTCCATCCAAGGCGAGGGACGCGCCGAGCTGATCTCCCTTGACGGCTGCGATCTCCAGCCTCTGCGAGGTCCAGCCGCCGGCCCCCGGCGTCAACTTGTACACGGCCCCGGAGTTGGTGCCCGGGAAATCAGCGGTCGGCGCACCGGCGAAGATCTGCGCCCCGTCGGTCGCCACGGCAAATCCGTACTGCTGGCCGGCGCCTCCGTCCGCGGGGACCACCTTCGCCCTTTCCCTCCAGCGGACGGGCCCTCGTTGGAAGACGTAGACCGCTCCGGCGTCCGCCCCGGGGGCGCCGACGGCCAGAGTGCCGCCAGCCAGCGACACCGCGGCCCCGAACCGCTCTCCCGCCTGCCGCAATCGCGGGTGGACCGGCGCCTGCTGATCGAGGGCCCAGGAATCGACCTTATATAGATAGACCGCGCCGTCCGTTGCGCCGTCGACCCCGACGGCGCCGACGGCGAGGCGCTCTGCGTCGAGCGCGAGAGAGCGTCCAAACGTGCCGGCGCCATGGCCGGCGCCGGTGAGCCGCCTCTCCTGGTGCCAGACGCCGTCGTCCTCCACGAAGACGTAGACCGCCCCCTCACCCGGCGCTCCGGCCGCGAGAACGCCGTTGCGCAAGGCCAGCGCGAGGCCGAGCTGCGCATTGGGCCGCGGCGGATCCGCGAACAGCTTCGCCCGCTGGTCCCAGGTCGTCCCCGACCAGTGGAACAGGTACACCGCGCCGGCGTTCTCCTTCTTGTCGTCGTCCCGCGGAGCGCTCATCGCCAGCCAGTCGCCATCGACCGCCACCGCGAAGCCGCGCTCGGTGTTGCGGCCGGGCTCGACCGGGAACAGCTCGGTCGCCGGGAGTCCGGCCAGCGGAGCGGCGCAGGCGAGGACGGCGAGAGCGGCGAGCAGAGGCTTGCGCATGGCTTATCCGGGAAGGTCGAGCCGGATGTCCCTCAGGTCAAAGTAGGGAGGATCAGGAAAGATCGTCTCTTCCGGGATCGGAAGGGGGCCGGGGCCCGGCCTCCCGTCGGCGGGGCCGAAGCGGGCTGGAGCCTCCGGCTCGCGGCCAGGCCGCACACGAGTCCCATGTCCCGCGGGGACCCGCACCGGCTCGCCTCGGTCCGCAGCCTTGACCGTCACCTCTCCCTCGATCACCCAGACGGTCAGTGTGCCGTCCCGGTCCACCTTCACGACGACGTCGGTCCCGGTCAGCTCGATCAGGTCGCCGGCCGCGGTGTAGATCAGGCATTGGCCCTCATCCGCCGGATCTTCAGGATCGCGCGGCCAGAGGGCCAGGCGGAACTGCCCGAGCTTGATGAGCCAGCTCAGCTTCTTCAGGCGCCGCGCCTCGGTCAGGGCACGCTCCTGCAGCACGATCTGGGTCTCGGGGCCGAGAATGATGACCCCTTTCCGTTTCTCCAGGTCGGTGTTGATGGCGATCCGTGCACCGGCATCGGCGAAAGTCTGGACCTCCGTGCCCACGAAAACCGGATCTCCCTTCTTCAGATCGGTCTTTGGATCGTTCCCGCGCCATCCCTTCACCACGACCTTGCGATCGATAACCTCCCCCACCCCGCCCCCCTTGGCCGAGGCGCAAGCCGCAGTCAGGCCGAGGAGAAACAGGGTCATCGCACCGCATTTCGTCAGAAGTACCATTGAACCCCCAGAGAGACGAGCGTCCTGTCGTAGTCGAGCAGCGGCACGTCGAAAAACGGGACCTCGATGTTCGAGTCGCGCCGGGCGTGGCTCGCGCGGAAGTTCCAGACGAGCCGGTCGGTCGAGCGCCAGAGGACCGTGGCGGAAGTGCGCCAGGTGGTGTCCTGCCGCGGCGGGTTCGTCTCCAGCAGGCCCGACTCCCGGTGCGTGTAGTCGTCCTCGCGGATCTCTCCTGCCAGGCCGAGCGTCCACCGGGAGGCCAGCGGCAGCATGGCCTCGGCGCTCGCCTCCCGGAGCTCCCGGTCGAAGAAACGGTCGGACTCGTAGCGGCCGGCGGCGGCGCCGAGGCGCAGCGAGCGGTCCGGGCGGCCGAAGAAGAACCACTGGTCGACGCTGCCGAGGAGCTCCTCGCCGCTCGGACGGAGCAGGGGGAACCCGTCGCCGGGGAAGTCGCGGTCGCTCCAGCCCACTCCGATCCGCGCGGTCGCGACGGACGTCTCATGGACGAACAGTGAGGCCGCGAGGTCCACAGTGGTGCGGTAAGGGTCGCCGGAGAGCCACGCCCGGGAACCTCCCCCCTGGAGCAGGAGCGCGACGCGGCCCGGTCCGACCGGCACCGGCTGCACGCCCAGCGGACCCTCCAGAGCCCCGCGAGGGTCGGCTCCCCAGCCCAGCGAGACGGCCCCGTCCACGAAGGTGAGATCGAGGGCGTCCTCTTCGCGGTATTTGGATTGATGGCCGGAGAGAGCCAAGCCAAGGTCCCAGCCCCGGAAGCCGGAGACGGGGTGGAAACCGGCCGCGACATTTAAATAGGTCGCGGAATCGGAGGGCACGTCTCTGGGGATCGTCTCGCCGGGCAGTACGAACGGCCGCTCCTCGGTCACCAGCTCGGGATTCGAATCCCAGCCGGATTCGAGGCCAATCCGCCCCTCCCAGAGAGGCAGCTCCTCAAGGCACAGCGCCTCCGATCGGTACTCGGGCGCCGTCACCGTAACCTGCGCGCCGGCCAGGGCTTCGCGAGCGCGCCGCAGGTCCGCCTTCACCCGCGCCCGCCCCGCCGCCGGGGCGCAGCGGGCCTTCAGGCTCTCCTTGAAATGCGCCACCGCTTCCACAACCCTTCCCCGGCGGAGATTAGCGAGCCCCAGCCAGTGCAGGAAGGTCCCCTGGTCCGGGTCGTTCTGGACCGCTTCGGCGAAGAGCACCTCCGCCATCTCGGGATCGCCCCTGTCGAAAGCGATCACTCCCTCGGTGAAGGCCACCTGGGCGGCCGTGCTCCCCGCCGCCGCGGGCAGCGCGCAGGCCGCCGCGATCACCGCGGCGAAAAGCAGAGGATGCAGGAAGCCCCGTCCGCCGGTTTTCATGGCCTTTGGGAGTATTATCTCACACATACAAACGTGTTCGCGACGAGCGATCCATTTCTGACAAGCCACCATGGCCTCCAAGCGCTGCTCGGTCTTCATCTCCAGCACCTATGAGGATCTGATCCCCTACCGCAAGGCGATCATCGAGACCCTGCTCAAGAACCGCTACCAGGTTCTTGCGATGGAACGCTCGCCGACGAGCCCCAAGGAGCCGCTCGTGGCCTGCCTCGACGACATTGCGGAAGCCGACGCCTTCGTGGGCATCTACGCCTGGCGCTATGGGTTTGTGCCCCAGGATTCCGCGGTTTCCATCACGGAGCAGGAGCTTCTCGAAGCCCAGAGGCTGGAAAAGAGGGTCTTCTGCTTTCTCGTGGACGAGAGCTTCGAATGGCCAGCCAGTTTCCGGGAGGAAGAAGGGGCCCGCAAGCTGGAGGCTCTCAAGCGGCGTATCAAGGACCAATACAAGCTCGACAGCGATCCCTTCACCACACCGGACTCCCTCGCGCTCAACGTTCTCTCCGCTCTCACCCTATGGCAAGACGTCCCTGATCCTCCGGTTTCGCCGGAGCGCGAGATCCTGCTGCGTCTTCTCGATGAGGTGGAGAATCGCTGGATCGACCGCATCCTGCGTCTGGCGGTGCCCTACGGCTGGCGGCTGCGCATCGAGCGGGAGGAGCGGCCCGAAGCCGTCGGCCGCTCGGTCCCCGAAGAATGGCGGCCGGAGATGACAGCCGGCAGGTCCGGCGAGCCTCTTTACGACTTCCTGCAGAGCCGCAAGCTCCTGCTTCTGGGCGAGCCCGGGAGCGGCAAGACGATCGCCCTCCTCGAGCTCGCCCGCGGCCTCGCCCGAATCGCACGCAAGGATCCCGCGGCTCCCGTGCCGGTCGTATTCAATCTCTCCTCCTGGGAAGGGGACGATCAAAGACTCGACGGCTGGATGGCTCAGGAGCTGCACAAGCGGTATGGCGCCAACGAAGAAGCGGCGAAGGGATGGATCGCGCAGAATCAGATCCTGCCGCTCCTGGACGGCCTCGACGAGATCCCATCGAAAAATGCGCGGTCGAGCTGTGTCAAGGCCATCAATGACCATCTCGAGGACAAGGGGCTCCAAAACCCCGGCATGGCGGTCACCTGCCACTGGCACGTCTATCGGGAGCTGCCCGGCCGCCTCCACCGCCTCGAGACCGCCGTTCTCCTGCGCCCCCTCACTCCTGCGCAGGTGGATCGGCACCTGGCCGGCAGCGAACCGGCTTTCTCGGGGCTCCGCACCGCCCTGGCGAGAGACGCCGGCCTGCGCGAGCTCGCCGGCACCCCGCTGATGGTCTACCTGCTCAAGAGAACCTTCCCGGGAGAAGCTCTGGAACCCCTCCCGCCCGGGCTTGCGAAGGACCAGACCGCGCCTCTCTGGGAGGCCTTTGTGACGCGGATGCTGAAGACGCAGCTTCCCTGGTCCCTGGCCGCGGACGACGAAGGTTCTCGCGGATGGCGCTTCTGGCGTATTCGGCGTTCTTGGAGCCGCTCTGGCGAGGGCCCTTCGGCTCTCCCTCCGTCCAAGGATCGGCTTTCGCCCGGGGAGAGGGAGATCCGCCGTTTTCTGGCCTGGCTGGCGCGGGGGCTGGCCCTGCACAACCGTGCGCAGCTCCAGATCGAGCGCCTCCAGCCCTCCTGGCTTTCCATTCCTGCCATTCATGGCGGGAATCCCGGCTCTCTCCCCTGCGCCGTCTACAGCCTGCTCTATCACGTGGCCGGCTGTGTGCTCCTCACCCTCCCCTTGGCGCTCGGGACCGGCCGTGCGGGCTTCGCCGCTGCCGGGCTGCTGGCGGGTCTCCTGGTGGGAGCCCTCGAGATTTCGCGTCTTCTCCGGAAGGCGCCGCGGGCTCTCGGGAAGCTGGGGGTTCCGGGGCGGGTCGTCTTCCGGACTCTGTACCTCGGCGGCCTCACAGGCCTCCTCCTCGTTCTGCTCGGAATGCTCTGGAGCCGGCTCACCGGCGCTTCCGCCGGTGGCTTGCGCAGCTCCGCGGCGCTGGTCGGCCTGCTCGTGGGCGTGGTGTTCGGCTACCGCGGCGCGGTGCGTTCCGGCAAGGGGGACATCCGAGTGGCTGAGAGCTTTCGCTGGCGCGGCTGGTCGCGGCGAGGGTCCCTGCTCGGAGCGGGCTCCGGACTGCTCGCCAGTCTGGCTTTCTGGGTCCTCTACCTGATCTCGGGCTCGCGCGGCGGCTTCGGGCCGGAATTCTGGATTCCTTTCTCAGCCGTCGTCGCGCTGCTCGGCGCAGCCCTGTTCGGTGCTTTCGGCGGATTGGGACGGGAGATCATGCCGGAGAAGAATTGGACCAATCAAGGAACGTGGCGTTCCCTGCGCAATGCCGGGTTCGTCGCTCTGTGGACGGCGCTTCTCACCATCTCGGGTCTGGAGCTTGCGAACCTCGCGGTCTACGCCGCGCAGGTGATGAAGGTCGGTAGGGAGGAGCTCACCCCGGCAGTCGATGCGCTCAACCGCGGGAACGTGCTCGCGCTGCTTATCGCGGGTGCTGCCCTGGGCTTCTGGGCCGGGCTCGCCTACAGCGGCCTCGACTTCGTGCAGCACTTCTCGCTGCGCCTCGTGATGTGGATCTGGAAGTTGGCGCCGCTCCGCCTCGTGGGCTTCCTCGACCACACGGTCGAGCGTGGCCTGCTGCAGGGCTCCAGCAGCTACAAGTTCTTCCACCCGCTGCTGCAGGAGTATTTTGCGCAGACTGCGAAGGTCCGGAGAGACGATGGAGCGGGAGACGGGATTCGAACCCGCGACCAACAGCTTGGAAGGC
>DATFPH010000182.1:0-32190 GCA_035264905.1 Thermoanaerobaculia bacterium | reverse complement strand
GTCGATCTGGTCGAACGCCACGAAGTTGGCCCAGCCCTTCGCCGACAGCACCCGCGTGATCGCCGCCGTCAGCGTGGTCTTGCCGTGGTCGACGTGACCGATGGTGCCGACGTTGACGTGCGGCTTGGAACGCTCGAACTTTTCCTTGCCCATGATCTCTCCTCAATCTCCTCAAAAGATCGACGTTAGCCGGCCGCCTTGGCCACGACCTCGGCCTCGACATTCTTGGGCGCCTGCTCGTAGGCGGAGAACTGCATGCTGTAACTGGCGCGCCCCTGGGACATCGACCGCAGGTCGGTCGCATAGCCGAACATCTCCGAGAGCGGCACCTTGCAGGTGATGACCTGCGTGCTGCCGCGGGCTTCCATGCTCTGCACCCGGCCGCGGCGCGACGTGACGTCGCCGATCACCTCGCCCATGTAATCCTCGGGCGTCGAGATCTCGACCGCCATGATGGGCTCCATGAGCACCGGGCGGGCGCGCTTGCAGGCGTCCTGGAAGGCCATCGAGCCGGCGATCTTGAACGCGATCTCCGAGGAGTCCACGTCGTGGTAGCTGCCGTCGTAGAGATCGACCTCGACGCCGGTGACCGGATAGCCCGCGAGCGGACCGGTCTCCAGAGCCTCCTTGATCCCCTGGTCGATCGGCTTGATGAACTCCCTGGGGATCACGCCGCCGATGATCTTGTTGTTGAACACGTAGTCCTTCTCGGCGGTCGGGCGGACGCGGATCTTGGCGTGCCCGTACTGGCCGCGGCCTCCGGTCTGGCGGATGAACCGGCCCTCGCCCTCGGCCTCGGCCGTGAGCGTCTCCTTGTAGGCCACCTGCGGCCGGCCGACGTTGGCGCCCACGTTGAACTCGCGGACGAGGCGGTCGGTGATGATTTCGAGATGGAGCTCGCCCATGCCGGCGATCAGGGTCTGGCCCGTGTCCTTGTCCGTATGGACGCGGAAGGTCGGGTCCTCCTGCATCAGCTTGCCGAGCGCCATGCCCAGCTTCTCCTGGTCGGCCTTGGTCTTGGGCTCGATCGAGACCTCGATCACCGGCTCCGGGAAGCTCATCGCCTCGAGGATCACCGGATTTTTCGGATCGCAGATCGTTTCGCCGGTAGTGACGTTCTTCAGGCCCACCGCCGCGGCGATGTCACCCGCCCACACCTCGCTGATCTCCTCGCGCTTGTTGGCATGCATCTTCAGGAGGCGGCCGATGCGCTCGTTCGTCCCCTTCTTCGCGTTGAGCACCGTGGTGCCCGACTCGATGTGGCCCGAATAGACGCGGAAGAACACGAGCTGGCCGACGTACGGATCGGTCATGATCTTGAAGACCAGCCCCGCGAACGGCTCCTCGTCGGAGGAGTGGCGGACCACCTTGGTGTCGGCGCCGACGCTCAGGCCTTCGATCGGCGGAATGTCGAGCGGGGACGGCAGGTAGTCGACGACCGCATCGAGGAGCGGCTGGACGCCCTTGTTCTTGAACGCGCTGCCACAGATGACCGGCTGCACCCGGTTCTCGATCGTCGCCCGCCGCAGAGCCGCCTTGAGCTCGTCGTTGGTGACCTCTTCGCCGGACAGGTACTTCTCGAGGAGCTGATCGTCCGTCTCGGAAATCGCCTCGACCATCTGCTCGCGCATCTTGTGGGCCACGTCCGCGTGCTCCTCGGGGATGTCCGTGAGCTCGTAGGCGGCGCCCATCGTCTCGTCCTTGTAGTAGATCCCCTTCATCTCGATGAGGTCGAGGATCCCCCGGAACTGATCCTCGCGGCCCCAGGGGAGCTGGATGACGACGGGGTTGGCGTTCAAGCGGGAGCGCATCATCGAGACCGTGCGGTCGAAGTCCGCGCCGACACGGTCCATCTTGTTGACGAACGCGATGCGCGGCACGCGGTAGCGGTCCGCCTGGCGCCAGACGGTCTCCGACTGCGGCTCGACGCCGGCCACGGAGTCGAACACGGCGACCGCGCCGTCGAGGACGCGGAGAGAGCGCTCCACCTCGGCCGTGAAGTCCACGTGGCCGGGGGTGTCGATGATGTTGACGCGATGCTTCTTCCAGAAACAGGTCGTCGCTGCCGACGTGATCGTGATCCCGCGCTCCTGCTCCTGCACCATCCAGTCCATGGTGGCGGTACCGTCGTGCACCTCACCGATCTTGTAGTTGACACCGGTGTAGAACAGGATGCGCTCCGTCGTCGTCGTTTTACCGGCGTCGATGTGAGCCATGATCCCGATATTGCGCGTATCTTTCAGCGATACTTGCCTTGCCATGGTCCTACCGTCTTTCTCTCTCTTCCGTCCGTGCTGCTCAGAGTTTTTTCTCGTCGAACCGCCGACGACACGATGGGGCTGGAGGCCGGAGGACCCGAGGCTCGATCCGAAGATCGGCATCGGGTCACGGCTCGGAGGGAACGCTTGGACTACCTGGCGCTGGCTTACCAGCGGTAGTGCGCGAACGCCTTGTTGGCCTCTGCCATCCTGTGCGTGTCTTCCTTCTTCTTGATCGCTCCGCCGCGGTTTTCGGCCGCGTCCAGGAGCTCACCGGCCAACCGCTGGCGCATCGTCTTCTCGCCGCGGCCGTTGGCCGTCATGATGATCCAGCGCATCGAGAGCGCCAGCTTGCGGCTGGGGCGGACCTCCACCGGAACCTGATAGGTGGAGCCGCCGACCCGGCGGGACTTCACCTCGACCGCCGGCTTCACGTTCTCGATCGCCTTCTTGAAAACCTTCATCGGGTCGTCGTTGATCTTCTGCCGGATCATTTCGAGCGCGTCGTACAGGATGCGCTCCGCGACCGTCTTCTTGCCATCCTTCATGACCACGTTGACGAACTTGGTCACGAGCTGGGAGTTGTAGAGCGGATCCGGAAGGATCTCGCGCTTCGGAATTTCTCTGCGCCTGGGCATAACGCTCTTATCTCCTCAATCAGCTCTTCGGGCGCTTGGCCCCGTACTTGGACCGACCCTGCCTGCGTCCGTTGACGCCGACGGCGTCGAGCGTGCCGCGGATCACGTGGTAGCGCACACCCGGAAGGTCCTTCACACGGCCGCCGCGGATCAGCACGATTGAGTGCTCCTGCAGGTTGTGGCCGACCCCGGGGATGTAGGTGGTCACCTCGATGCCGTTGGTCAGCCGCACACGGGCGACCTTGCGCAGAGCCGAGTTCGGCTTCTTGGGCGTCTGGGTATAGACGCGCACACAGACGCCGCGCTTCTGTGGCGAGCTCTGCAGAGCGGGGCTCTTGGTTTTCGAGACCACGCGCTCGCGGCCCTTGCGCACCAGTTGATGAATCGTAGGCATGCGTCCAGATCTCCCTCGATCCTTTTTCCGTAAATTCCCACGCGGAGCGGCAGTGCGCCATACCCATCCGCGGACGGGCTTGGTCGGCCAACACTCCGGCCCCGAACGTTGTTCAGGGTATCTGTAGAGTCTTCCGTTGGAAGACAATCCGCCACGGTCCCGGGCAGGACCCTCGGCGACGAAAACCCGCCAATACTAGCTGATGGACGAGACGCCGTCAACTACCACGCGCCTCGACCTCTGCGATCGGCGACGGGAGGCGCAGTATAGCGGGACGGATCGCCCCATGCAAGCGTCTCGACGAGCCAAATACAAGCGCGGCGGCTTCGGGGAGGAGAACAGGGGGAGGCCGGGTGGCATTCCCGCCAGGGGTTGAAACCCCTGGCTACCATGAGAAAGATCGTCCCCGAGGGGACGACGCCCCGCTCCGCCCCCTTCAGGGGTCGGTTTTTCGTGGTAGCCAGGGGTTTCAACCCCTGGCGGGGCGGGCCGCCCCTGCTACACTCCCGTCTCCGGGGCGGCGCGCGTGACCGATCTCCAAGGACAAATCGACGGGAAGTACGAGATCCTGGCCAAGATCCGCGAGGGCGGGATGGGCGCCGTCTACAAGGTGCGCCATCTTCTGCTCGACGAGATCCGCGTCGCCAAGGTCATCCACCCCCACCTGGACGACGACCCCGAGGTGCGCGCCCGCTTCCTCCGCGAGGCCCGCGCCGCCAGCCGCCTGCGCCACCCCAACATCGCCCAGCTCTTCGACTTCATGGTGGACCCCGCGGGCGACCAGTTCCTCGTCCTCGAATACATCGACGGGCTGACGCTCCGCGACCTGCTGCGCCGCAGCGGCCCGCCCGCCCTGGCGCTCGCCCTGGAGATCGCCCGGCAGAGCCTCGCCGCGCTCGGCTACCTGCACCGCCGCGGCTTCGTCCACCGCGACATCTCGCCCGACAATCTGATGTTGACCCGCGGCCCGGACGGCGGACCGCTCGTCAAGCTGATCGACCTGGGGATCGCCAAGAGCCCGCGCGCCTCGGACCACGGGCTGACCCAGTCCGGCATCTTCCTCGGGAAGCCGCGCTATGCCGCGCCGGAGGCCCTGGAGGGGCACGAGGTGGATGCGCGGTCCGACCTCTATTCCTTTGGCGTGGTGCTCTACGAGCTGCTGACCGGCCAGCGTCCCTTCGAGGGGAAGACGCCGCACGAGCTGATGGCCGCCCACATCCGTCAGCCGCCGCGGCCGTTCGCCGAGACCGATCCCGAGGGGCGCCTCCCCCCGGAGCTGCGCGAGGCGGTGCTCGCCGCCCTCGTCAAGAACCCCGCCGCGCGGGTGGCCACCGCCGAAGAGCTCGCGCACCGCCTGGCCGCGGCAGCTCCGTCCGTGCCACCCTGGACCGAGGCGGATCTCGACGCACTGGTGCCGCGCCCGCCGACCGGGGTCCACACCTCCCCCTCCGGTCCCTCGACCTGGAAGGACGGCCGGTCTCCAGCGCCAGCGGCCCCGCCCCAAACCGTGGCGAGCGCCGCGACGATCACCCCGCCCACGCCGGCCGAGCCCATGACCGCCCAGCGGAGCGGCTACACAACCCACGTCGCCACGCCGCCACCCCTACCACCGCTTCCCGCGCAACCACGACGCCGAGGCCGGATGGTCCCCCTGCTGCTGGCGGTGATCGCAATTGCCGCGACGCTCGGCCTCTGGAAGCTGACCTCCCCGCGGGACGAGCCCAACTCCCGGGGCGGCACCGTCACCGCGCCGGCGGAGCCGTCTACGGGAGTCCCTGAAGAGACGACGCGACAGTACACCACCGAGGAGGAACCGGCCGGAGAGTCGACCGCCCCTCCTCTCGCCGACGAGTCCCAGCCCTCCGCCGAACCCGAAGCGACCGGGCGGCAGCCAGGCTTCGTCCCCGCGAAGCTCGCCGAGCCCCTGAGGCCGGTCTACCCCCGGGAAGCGCGAGGCGCGGGCGGCATCGTCCGCGCCACCGTCGACGCGCAGATCGACGAAAACGGAGAGCTGATCTCCGCCGACGTGCCCTTCCTCTCCTCCACCACCTCCCCCGGCCGCGCCTACGTCTTCTTTAAAGAGGCCGCCCTGCGGGCCGTCCGCGAAGCGCGCTTCGAGCCGGCCCGCCGGAATGGGGTGGCGGTGGCGGACAAGGTCAGGATCGTGGTGGAGCTGCGGCCGCCGGGCTGAGCCGGCGGGTGGCCCGCTATCCGGCCGGAGCCGTCAGGACTTCGAGCCCGATGACGTTCTGGAAGTGTCGAGGGTTGTGGGTGACCAACGGGCAGGCCCACCAAGCGCCCTCGCAGGAGATCGGAATACCAGGGAGCCAGAGGGTTATTCTTCAGGATATAAGATACGACGGACGTATCGACCACCACCCGGCCAAGCTTCATTCCTTGGGCCAGCGCTCGCCCCGGCGCCACGCGAGCACCGCCTCCTCAAAGCCATCATCGATCTCACCTGGCCAGCCTCCCGCAAGCTCATTCGGATCCTCGATCGGCCCGACGCCCTGGAGCGCCGCGATCTCTTCAAAAGACAGGCTCTGCCGACCTCCTCCGCCCAGCCGGAGAATATCGGCTTCCAGGCTGAAATTTTTGTTCTTAACGGCCATCGGTACCTCCTCTACCCCAGAGCGTTTCTAGTCTACACGACTTGCCAGCCCGGAACGCAATAAGATGCCGCGCATCCGATCCCGGACAGACCGGAGGAACGGCTCCTCCGGCGCCTCGGCGCAAGGAGAGACCATGCGGCCCAAGGATGCTCCGCCCGCTTCGTCACAACACGACTTGTCAAGTCTAGACTTGACGATACATCCTTCGAAGCCTACAGTGGCGGAGGGTGAACAGGAGATGACAGCCTTTATTGGACGCCAGGAAGAGCTCAGGGTCCTGACGGACGCCTACGCAGGGCCCGGCAGTGCCTTCATCCCGATCTATGGCCGGCGGCGGGTCGGCAAGAGCGAGCTCATCCTCCAGCTCCTGAAAGAGCGCCCGGGGATCTACCTCCTGGGCAAGCAGGCTCCGGCCGCCCTGCAGATCCGCGAATTTCTGGAGCTGGCGGCGGCGGTCCTCGACGAGCCGCTCCTCGCCACCTATACGACCGAGAGTTGGAGCGCGGCCCTCGACGCGGTGGTCTCGCGCTGGCGCTCGGACCGCAAGCTCATCCTCGCGCTCGACGAGTTTCAGTGGAGCGTAGGGGCGAGCCCCGAGCTGCCGTCGGTCCTCCAGGAGAAGTGGGACCGGCAGTGGAAGCGCGCCGGCAACGTCCTCCTGATCCTCTGCGGCTCCTATATCGGTTTCATGGAGCGGGAGGTCCTGGGCAAGAAGAGCCCGCTGTTCGGCCGGCGGACGGCGCAGATCCGGCTGCGCCCGTTCGGTTTCCGCGAAGCCGCGCAGTTCCATCCGCGCTACTCGCGTCTCGACCAGGCCCGGGCCTACTTCCTTTGCGGCGGCGTTCCCCTCTATCTTCGCTTCTTCTCCGACACCCGCTCGATCGAGAAGAACATCGCCGAGCAGTTCCTCGACGAATACGCGCCGCTCCACCGCGAAGGGGACTTCCTGCTGCGCGAGGAGCTCCGGGAGGTCGAGAGCTACTACGCCATCCTGCTGGCTCTCGCCTCCGGCCACACGACGAACCACGCGATCGCCGGGCAGACCGGGGGAGACGCCCGAGGTTTGCACTATTACTTGCAGCAGCTCCTGGACCTCGGCTATCTACGGCGGCGCTACCCGCTCACCGGAGAGAAGCCCGCGGCGCGGCACGTGCGCTATGAGCTGGCGGACCCGCTCCTGCGCTTCTGGTTCCGCTTCGTCTTCCCGCACATGAGCTACATCCGGCACATGGGACCGGAGCAGGCCTTCAAGGACCTGATCCGCCCCCACCTGGACGCTTATTACGGCCAGTGCTTCGAGCGGCTCTGCCGGGAGGCCCTCCCGGATCTCTATCGGCGGGAGGGTGTCCACGCCGCCTTCGAAGTCGGCGAGTACTGGTCGAAAGCGACCCAGATCGACCTGGTCGGCCTCCGAGAAGACAACTGGACGGATCTCGGGGAGTGCAAGTGGGGAACGGTCCGCTCGCCCCAGGCGGTTCTCCGGGAGCTCGAGGACAAGGTCACAGCCTTCCCCAACCGCCGGGGCGCCACGATCGGCCGGAGGATCTTCAGCCGGCAACGCCCACCCGGGGCCGAGAAGCTCACAGGCGTGCGGTGGCACGGTCTGGAGGAGATGTATGGGGATGAGCGCGAGGCGCCACCGGGCCGGGTACGAGAGGAAGCCCGTGGAGCCGGGCGAGCTTGATGCCAGGAGATGAGGAAGAGCTGCATCCGGCCGACGAAGAGATGGAGAGGCTCCCGGGTTCGTTGAGGGGCCACAGCATGCATCGTCATGACACGACTTGACAAGTCTAGACTTGACGAACCGGCTGCAAAGGCTTGTGGAGATTCACCCACCTCCCGCCGACCAGAGAGGTAGATCGGGCAGCCTCTGCCTTGGGAACGACGGCTCAGCTTTTACGAGGGATGCCCTCCGGACGCCGGGAGAGGAGTCATGACCACCAGAGCCCCGACGCAGTACAAGACCACCGCGGTGAACTCCGTCGTCTGCCCCGGGTCGGCCTCCCCCCGCGACATGCGCACCAGGTTCCCCGAAAGCACCAGCGCCGCCGACACCAGAAGCCCCACCGCCACGATCCATCCGCCAAAACTCCGCCGAGGAGAGCCGCCAGAGCGCCGAGAACGGTGATCAGGGAGAACGTGCGGATCCCGGCGATGACGGGATCGACCCGCTCGCGCTGCAGGCCGACGAGGAGGCCCAAGCCGAGGGCGACGGCGAGTTGGAGGAAGGGGTCGGGGATCACGGGGCCTCCGGGTTCGTTGAGGGGCGACAGCCCGATTCGTCATGACACGACTTGACAAGTCTAGTCTTGACGAACGGTGGGGCAAAGCCCGGTGGCGGTTGAGATAGCGGAGATCTTACGCCTTGAATTCGCCCCCACCATTTCGCCGACCAAGAGCAGTTGGACCGCGGGGGCCGCCCCTCAGTCTCTACATTGGGGAAAAACAGGTTGGAAGGTAGAAGACGACGGAGGTATCGACAACAACCCAGGAGACCAGGGGCAGCTAAGGACTCATCAAGAACGACTCGCGCACATGATTTGCAACATCTCGAATTTTGCCCAGGAACTGATCGCGAGGGTATTCTGCACCAGCCTCCATCCCCTGGGGAGCCGGTGGAAGTACCCGCAAAAAATCATTTTCCCTATGTGTGTAACTGTGGAACCAGAGCCCTGAAAAGTCAATATCACGCATTCGCAGAAAGCGAAGCTCATAAGAGTCATCCGAGATTCTGTTTCCGAGGGAGTTCAGGATATCAAATGTGGCAGAAACTCCTGGATTTCTCACAACCCTGGAGAATCGGACATCCTGGGAATTAGGCATAGCGCTCAATTCGGCAGCAGCAAATGGACATCTTTTAGCAAATAGAAGATAGCGCCAGCCAATACAACGCGCCGTCACAAGTGCATCATTCGTTTCAATCTCTGGCAGACCAGCTATGAAGATCTTATGTGGCGTCAGAATCTCGACCTCAGCAAATCCAATGTTATCGAAGTGAGCCTTACTAGTATTAGTTCCTAAAAATAGCCTCTTAATGTTCTGTCGTATGATTCGAGGACCATCCGCAGGCACCTGAAAGTCATCATCATTTCGTTCTACAGAAAGGGGCATTCTATTGTCCTCCTATTTTTTTCAACGTCAGGCATGTCGACTGCCACTCCCTCTCTTCGTTTATTCGAAAGCTGCTGTACGGCTGGTATTCGTCTTCTTCGCCAAGAGGATCTTTTACATAAACCCACCCATCTCCGTCGGCTTCATCCCAGCCATAGAGAACGACGGCATGCCCCCCCATCTTATCGGCACCGGAAAGACTGCAACAGATTGGCCGTCCCTTTTGCGGATGGTGAATCTCACCCTTTATAGTTTTAAAGCTCACGGCCTGACCTATCAATTCCGACAGATGCAATGTTTTTCCAATTGCGATAGAAGTCGCACTTTTTTGATTGCATTCACGTTCAATCGTTGCAGGACAACAGACGATATCCGGCCGAAACTGTTCGCGCAAAACGGCAGTGACTAAGGCGCACTGCTCGGAGAACTCGTTGCCTTGGTAGAAGCGTTGAATGGAAATAGCCACAGCCGCCCAGCACCACTGCGTATCTCTCTGAGGCTCAATTTGGAAATCTTCCAATACAATACTTGGAACCGGCGTAACGGCCTCCACTAGATCCAAGCTCTGAAGCTTCAAAGCAGCAGGCAGAGCCATCTCATACCTCCACTTTGGCGATAGAAGCTCTAGGATTGAACAACGAAAGGTTGCAGCGCACTGTTTCCCCTCCCCCAGCCGCTGTCTCCGCCACCTCTAGAGGGCGTTCCGAGCGGTAGTACACCGGGACCGAAATCGGGAATCGAACATGCTTTTTGGCGAGATCGTCGAAATTTTTTGAAAGCATAAAGTGATACTCAAAATCTGTATCGCGTTCAGGCACCTCTTCGTATGCTTCGCCGTAGCCCATGAACTGGCCACAGCAGAGATTGGAAATCTCTACTGCAACTACTCCGTCTGCCGGAGGCAAAAAGACCACATGTCTGAGATCCGGCGCTCCAGGAGAAGCCCCAAACTTTCGAGACCGTATTACTACTTCCTCATCGGACGCCAAGCCAAGCGTAAACTGAACCTTATAAGCCACAGGTTTTGCGGGAGAGGGATCTTTCGATGGAACAAATTTGACCAAGATATCCTCATCGTTATAATGGCCGACCGCGTAGTGAGAAAACTCACCTTGATCCACAGAGAAGCGAGCGACCACTAGCTTGGGACTGGCCCCAAGCGCGCCAGTATCCAGCTCCCGAGCCTCGGGAAAAATTTTGTCAATTCGGGGAACCAGAGGAAGATCGACTTTGAAAGGCTTGGCTTCGGGTTTGGGTGGCATGGAGGCACTCCCCGTGCCTCGCTTACGGACTTCCAATTTGAGTTGCTCACGCGAGAGCGTCCAAATGCCATGGGCGAAAGTATCCCCCACGCTGGTATTCTGGGAACAGTCTACATCCTTGAGATCATATTTCAATACAGGTAAATGCCTGTAGTCATGCTTATAATATAACTTCTTCGCTCTATCATGGTTCGTGTCCACAAGAAGAACATCCATTTTTGTCGGCTTGAACTTGCCGTCGAGATCCCTATCAGGAACAAAAGCACATAGTCCACTAAAAACGATACGGAAATAATAAGCAGGCTTACTGCCGTTGCTAATCAATTTTCCAGCCATATCTCACTCCTTCATGGTTCGGGAGAGTAAACCGCCTCCAAGTATCTGGAAGGGCGCCCACAAACGGGGAACCCGTCGAGCCCCCTCTGAATCATTGATAAACGAGAGCTGGGCCTTGCGAAGCGCTCCAGCCGCGCTTTCACCGCGCAGCAATGCGACGTGGAATCTCCGGAGCAACTCCACCGACGAGCGATCCTTCACGTCCCAGAAAGTCCCGACCACCACCGGCGCGCCGGCCGCTAGAAAAGCCGAGGACAAACCCGCGACTCCTTCGCTGGCCGAAATCTGCCCGGCCGAGGACCAGCAGGCGGCCAGGACGACCATCCGCGTCTGTGGCAGGTGCATTCCGTAGATCTCGTGGGCATAGAGTGCACCTGCATCGCTTCCAGAAGAGCGGCCCTTTTCCGGCGTCAGGATCAGGGCGGAGAGGAGTGGGTCCTGTTCGTTCAAGACACCATGCGCAGCCAGGTGCAGCATCCCGTACCGGGGAGCGGCGGCCAAGAAGGCGCGCTTCGTTGCAGCCTCTCCGGTGAGCAGATCGGCCGGCACCCCAGCGCGGTCATAGAGATCCACAAGGCTACTGGCTTCTTCAGCCGCTCCCGGAAGGGGCTTTAATTTAGGAAAGATCTCCCGATCGAACGCTGGATCTCCGACGACCAGAGCGCGGGCCGTTGGCTGCTGCTCAAGGGCTGCTTCTCGCGCGAGCGACCGGATGTGGATTGTGGCGCTGGGTGAGTACCCGAGGGCCTTCTCGCGCACCAGGTAGTGCGCGGTGTGGGGATCCGTCAAAGCAGCGAACGGCAGGTCGTACAGGGGACCGTCCGGCACCAGAATCAGGGTCTCGGCATCGGAGACGAGTTGGCGGAAGGGGCCAACGAGGACATCATAGAGATCCCGCCCGAGAGCCGCGTTCTCAAGGGTATCGCGCTGAAGCAGAGCACTACGGAATTGCCGGACTTGCTTTCCAAGGTCCTGCTTGCTCAGAGGGATGGCTCGAAACTGGTTGCCTTCCCGCGTGAGGCCCCAGACGAGCAGGCGATCGCTGAGCACGCTGTACTCGATCAGTGCCGTGTGCGGAGGAAGCGCTTGCTGGACCTCAGCCAGAGACAATGTTCGCGGTCCCTCTTTTCCTCTCTCAATCAGATCGAACAGAGTACGGGCTCGTACCCTCTCCGCATAGTCGAAGGCGCGGTCGGGATTGTCCCGCCGTTCCACCTGCAGCCGGGCCATGGAGTCGAAAACTGGCCGGAACTGATCTAGGTAGGAGATGCGCAGCCCCACGCCCAGCACATTGCGCCGCTGGTCTTCGCACTCCGAGATCCCGGCCTCCAAGTCCTCCTCGGCCCGCCGATCGTCGCCAGCCGCCAGGAAAGCCTCAGCGCGTTTTCGGTAGAGCTCGGGGAGACGGAAGCGATCACCCCGACCAGCGAAGAAAGCGATGGCATCTCCCAGCCAATCTGTGGCGGCGCGAGGATCGCGCTGCAGATCAAGATCGGCTTCCGCGATCTGAATGTCAGCCCCGAGTTGTTGATGCTTTGTCCCGGTGGGGACTTGAGCCAGCCAACGGCGCGCATTGGCAAGATCGCGACGCGCTTCCACGGACTCGCTCAATCTCTGGTGAGTCCTGCTCCGCCGGAGCAGACTTTCGGTCAAGGCGAGTACATCCCCTTCGGCCCTCGCAGCTTCAACCATCTCTGTCTGGAAGCGTACCGCCACACCTGGAAGCCCTTGCCGGAGAGCCGCTTCAGAGGCATCGAAGAGTGTGTTGTGGAAGAAGACGGCGTTTCCCGCTCGGATCGCTTCATTGAAGGCTTCCAGGCGATGCCGCCAGGCAAGCTTGGTCTCTCCTTGAAATCGAAGGCTCTCTGCGATGTTGAAGTGAGCGGCGGCGCAGCCGTCAACGTCCTTGGATCGTTCGGACAGAGCCAGTGCCGAACGGTAGGCCGACAAGGCCTCCGCCAGATGTCCCAACCGGAGATGCGCGATACCGGCAACTCTTTGAGAACGAGCCAACAAGGAAGGATAGCGGAGCAGGTCATCGTCCAAACGCCGGGAGTCCGCAAAAACTTCGGCGTACTTTCCGAGGTCGAGATGGCGAAACTGCATCCCGACCACTGCCATGCCACGGAAAGGACTGCTCCCTGAGGACAGAAATAAGAAGCTCTGCTGGAACTGGTCGAGGGCTTGGAGGTCCAGATCGTGAGCCGCGGAATCGAGACCGTCTCGATAGGCGCTGTGACCTTCGACGAGCGAAGAGAGCCTCTTCCCTCCCTCTTGTCTGGCTTCTTCAATCGCCTTGACTGACTCTTCGATCAGCGGATCTCCGCTGATGCTGGTCAGCACTTGTCCAATCTCGCCTGCTGCTCGAAGGGCACGATTCGCATCGTCCCACCGGTTTTGCACCTGTGCCTTGGCCCATGAACCAAGATCTTCTTCGGCATAGAGCCGAGCTTGAGAGGGAAATTCGGTGACAACTCGCTCGATTTCCCTCATGTCCTCTCGGCTGAGGGCTTCTTGCAGGGCAAACCGTCCTAGTCGTTGCACCTGGCTAAGACGGTCTCCGGCGAGAGCTTCCAAATGTACGGCGGCTTCTTGAGCCCAAGGCGAGCCCGGGTCCTGCTGAAGATATTCGCTCCAGGACCTCAGAGCCTGCCCGCCGAGAGAGAGCTTTTCGAGCGCCAACGCCTGATTGAAGCGGGCTTCCGGCAGCTCAGGATCGGCCACAACGGCTTGATCCGCCGCCGCGAGGGCAAGGACGAAATCGTAGGGTTGCCGCAGAATTTCCCCTCGCGTGAGCAACGCCGAAGCGAGATCGCTCAGCAGCCGGGGGTCGAGGGGAAACTGGATCGCCGCCGCTTTTAAAATCGCAATTGCTGCGTCGTAGTTCCGCTCGATAAGGTAAACGAACGCCTGATTTCCCAAGGCCTCGGGATCGGCAGGGTTTTTCAGGGTGACCCGCACCGCTCCGAAAGCTTTCGCTCGCGCGTCGGCGGACGTTGCATGTCCTATGGTGGAAACGGCCTTGACTCCCACGAGGCGGCCTTCGATCCGCAGTTGAGCTCCAGAATCGACCAGGAGCCTGGAACGAAATCGGGAAAGGCTCCTTGTGGAGTCAATGCCACGGCCTGGGAACCACCCTCCCAGGTAAGCGGTTCCCAGGCTGATGAAACCCAATGCGAGCGCAGCTGCCGCCTTTCGGGGGTGCATCTCTTCGATGTCGCTCCAGAGGAAGGCATCTTCGGTGCAGCCCGCGACCGACGTGCGAGCCTGGGACGAAGCTCTCTGAGCGATGAAGGCATCGTACCACGCGGGTCTCGCAAGATTTCGGTGACTCGTGGCTCTCAGGTGAATCAAAGATTCGGCATGTGGAAATGACCGAATCCGATCCTGATTTCCTTCATCTCTTCTCGCTTTGCCAAGCCCCCCAAGCACCGTCCACCTCCTTTTCCAGTACCGAGGAGCACCGGGGAGCTCCTCTGCTCATATGGACGGACCTCGGCTGGTTTTTCAGGTGTGCGGCGGTACTATAGAATGCCTCTGTTCCGGAGCACCAGGATACTCAGGCACCTAGAGAGAGAATGTCCGACACTCCCAGGCAGCTCTTCCTCGCCTACCTGCCTTTCATCAAGCAGGTGGCCACGCACGTTTGCCGACGCCATGGGTTCAGCCGAGAGGATACCGACGAGTTTGTTTCTTTGGCCCAGGTCAAACTCATCGAAGACGACTACGCCATTTTCCGTAAGTACAAGGAGAAGAGCAAGTTGTCGACCTATTTAAACGTCGTCATCCAGAACCTCTTCAGGGACCATCTGAACCATCTCTGGGGGAAATGGCGTCCGTCGCAAGAGGCGAAACGGCTGGGTCCCCTGGCCATCCAACTCGAGAGGCTGATGAGCCGCGACCGGCTCTCCTTCAACGAAGCCTGCGAGACCCTGCGGACGAACCACCATGTGGAAGCCTCTGTCGAGGAGCTTGCCGAGTTGGCCGCCAAGCTCCCCCACCGGGCTCCGCCCCGGCGGATGGAGAGCGAGGAGACTCTGGAGAACCACCCCAGCCAGGAGCTGACTCCAGACGAGCGGCTTGAATCTCAGGAGGCGGAGGCCCGGTGGCAGGAGATCATCGAGATCTTGAAGGATGTCCTTAAGCAGCTTCCCGCGGAGGACGCCCTCCTCGTCAAGATGAGTTGCGAGCTGAAGGTCTCCGAGATCGCGCGCCAGCTCAAGCTGGATCAGAAGCCGTTGTATCGCCGCCTGGAGAAGATCTTGAATGCACTCCGACAGGAGCTCGAGAGGCGGGGGGTCCGTGCGGACGAGGTCCGCGGGCTCCTTGGTGCACCCGAGGACGAAGACGATGAGCCGCGACACTAGGTGTAGGGGGTAAACTCGGATAGCTGTCCGTCTCTTAGGACGGCGGAGCCCACGCGACCGAAAATTGGCGCATACTTAGAGATGAAAAGATGACGGCTTCTTCTACCGATACGCGCCAATCTATGGATAGTTGCCCGCCCCTTGAAGACATTGCGGCGTTCCTCGACGGCACTCTGTCGGCCAAGGAACGCGAGCGCATCACCGAGCACCTCGCGCGTTGCGAGAGTTGCTACGAGGTCTTCGCCGGGGCGGTCCACTTCCAGATAGAGGACCCACCCGCCGAGGACACCGGCGGGAGGGGTGTCATCCCCTTCCCTTTAGCTGACACGAAGGACCGGGCTCCCCGGCGCATCCCCCGGTGGCTCCTTCTGGCGGCTTCGGTCGTCCTCGTCGCTGGGATCGGCTTCTTCACCTGGCGGCTCCTTGAGCCCCCGAAGATCACGTTGGCCGGCATGGTCGAGCCCATCGAGGAGAAAGCTGGGATTTCGAATGTCCTTTACGGCAAGGACCCTACCAGAGGTTCTGGTCAACCCGCGGATGTTGACTGGGATCGCCCTGCCTTTCTTGTGGGTGTGCACCTCATCGACCTCCGGCTGAGTGTCAACGACGACAACGTCAACGCGGCCGCAAGTCACCTTCAAGATGTCGGGAGTGAGCTCAAGGAGATACCGCTCCTGGGGGACTTGGGAGAGCGCTGCTCGAACGAGTACTTAGCTCTCAAGGATGCCGCTGCGCTGGAACAGTTCGCTCGGAAGCTGCCTGGCTTGGAGAAGGAGATTGAGCAGTATCTTACAGACGATCCCTCCTTCCCCTTCGGCCTCTGGATCGAAGGAGGCCGCTTGGCGGCTAAGGTGAAATCTCCCGACTTCTTCGAGCGCCGCGACAACCGCCGGTTCCTGTCCTCTCTCCTGAAGAATCCCCCTAGCGAGGGTGACGAATCTCTGGAGACTGTTCCCGGCAACCTCAAAGGGATCCAGCAGATCTGGGATCAGGGCGACTTCAGCGAGAAGGACTACGACGACCTCGCGAAGCACTTCGAGAGCGTCATCAAGGCATATGAGAGCTCCTCGTCGGAGCTCGACGACCTCCCCCTCTCTGGCGAATAGCCGGTGCGGCAGCCCTCACCTGCCATATTCACCGTCTCAAACCCCTCGATCCCGCCCTCCGCGAGCTGTTCCCCTTGGGGATCGGGGCTTGCCCCATGGGGAACGTGCCAATCCCCGGCGGACCTGGGACGATCCCCTTGCGGAAACGAAGAAGTCCGCGGGGGAACGCGCCGATCCCGCGGGGATCGAAGCGATCCTCATGGGGAACGCGCCAATCCCCGGCGGACCTGAGACGATCCCCTTGGGAACCGAAGAAGTCCGCGGGGGAACGCGCCGATCCCGCGGGGATCGAAGCGATCCCCGTGGGGAACGAGGCGTTGATCTTGTGAATCAGCCGTTCCCCAAGGGGAAGTCGCCTTGGCGACGGGGAATGAGCCGTTCCCCAGCTTCGCTGAGTTGCGTCACAGTGACGACGGCTCGCCTCCGCTTCTCCAGAGCTCCTCCAGCTCTCCCACTTCCCGAAGAACCGTCTCCCGGCACGCCTTGAGCTGTTCCGCGACCCGGCGCCTCGTGCGGAGCAGCAGGTACGCCCATGCCTCTCTCCAGAAGGCGTTATGAGTCTCGTGGAAAAGAAGGGCGGCCCAGCCGGCGATTGGGGCTAGCACGAGGACGAGCGGGGTGGCCCACCAGCCGAGCCAGTGTGCGGCTAAGAGGGACTCGGCGATCCAGGTGAGGGGGAAGAGGAGGACGGCTCCGAAGAGCTTGTAGGTGGCGATCTGGTCGGGGACTCCTCTTGCAACGAGGGTCGCGATGGGGCCGATGAGGCGGTAGGTCAGCCAGTTGAGGGCGGTCCCCAAGATGGCCAGGGGGAGGTGGATCAGCAGCCGGAGGAGGGTGCGGCCGACGAAGCGGAGGACCGGGGAGAAGGGGTAGGCGGCGGCGACCTGGTCGTCTCTCAGGTGGAAGGCGTCGAGGAGGCGGTCGTAGGATTGCACGGCTTTGACGACGGCTTCGACTCTCTCGGGGAAGCGTTGGCGCAGGTCTTCGTAGCCTTCGATGAAGGCTCTCTGGATGGGGAAGTTCTCCGCCAGCCGGCGGCGGCCGGGGAGGTCGACTCCCTCCCGGCCGTAGATGTCGGCGGCTCTCGCGATGAGCCTCGCGTCCTCCCAGTTGCCGTAGTTGAGGGTGACGTCTTCCAGGGCCTGGGAGACGCGGGCGGTCAGGGCTCTCACGGCGGCGGGGTTGTCGACCTTATCTAGAAGGATCTCCGGCTCGGGATCGATCGGCTCCCCCACCTGGACGAGGGCTTGCGAGCGGAAGGACTCTTTCTGGTCGAAGGTGAGCCCGACGGGGACGATTTGCGTGCCGATCCCCGGGAAGCGGCGCTCGGCTCCGAGGATGATCCTTGCCAAGCCGGTTTTGAGCGGTTGCAGGGCCGGCTCGCTGTGGCTCTTCCCCTCGGGGAACAAGGAGATCGCCCCGCCCTGCGCCAGGACCTCATGGCAACGGATGAAGGTCTGCTCGTTCTGCGCGGTGTCCACCTGGTCCTGCTGGCGGTAGACGGGGATCGCTCCGGCCCAGTTGGCGAAGGGGCGCACGATCGGGTTCTTCCAGAGGGTGCTTTTGGCGAGCAGGCGCGGGCGAACCGGCAGGGGTCCCAGGAGGAGGACAGGATCGACGAGCCCGTTGACGTGGTTCGCGACCAGGACCATGGGCCGGTCCAGGGGGAGTCTTTCCACTCCGACGACTTCGACGCGGCGGAAGAAGATCCGCAGGACGAGCCGGAGGAAGCGGGTCAGCAAGTCAGGCGATGGCCCCATCCGGGTTCTCCCCGACCCGTTCGTGCCACGCCCGCGCCGCCGCCAGGCCTCGCTTCTCGCTGATGAAGCTCATCCCGATCAGGCCGAGGATGAAGAAGCCCGCGGTGGAGAGGATGGCGATCCGCTGGGAGCCGGTGCCCGAGGAGATCAGGCCGAAGATCAGCGGGCCGACCATGTAGGCGGACTTCCCCGCCAAGCCCCAGAGGCCGAAGAACTCGGCGCTCTTCTCGGGCGGCGCGAAGAGGCCCACCAAGGCTCGCGAGGCGGACTGGAGCGAGCCGATGCCCAGTCCGGCGCAGAGGGCCACGCCCCAGAAGGCCATCTTGGTCTCCACCAGGTAGACCCCGGCGCAGACCAGGACCCAGAGGAGCAGGGTGACCTGGATGGTCCGCGGGGCTCCGAGCTTGTCCTGGATCGCGCCGAAGCCGAGGGCTCCTCCCGCGGACGAGAGCTGGAGGATGATGAAGAGGAGGAACAGCTCCTTCGAGGTGAAGTGGAGGGTGTTCGCGGCGAAGATCCCGGCGAAGGCGATGACCGAGGTGAGGCCCGCGGAGTAGAGGAAGAAGACGCACAGGAAACGGATGAGCTCGGAGAAATGGCGCGCCGAGCGGGCCGTCTGCCCGAGCCGGAGGAAGCCGTCCCGCACGTACTGGGGGATCGTGCCGGTGCCGCGCGGCGCCCGCTCGCGCAGGAGGAGGAAGGTCGGCAGCGCGGCGAGCAGGAAGAAGAGGGCGACGACCAGCCAGGCGAGGCGCAGGTTGGCCAGGTTCGCCGGCACGAAGTCCCCCTTGAGGAGGGGATAGACGAGCGCCAGCGAGGCGAGGCCGCCGAAGTAGCCCAGGCCCCAGCCGAGCCCCGAGATCTTGCCGATGTTGTCCGGCGTCGAGATCTCCGGCAGAAAGGAGCCGGCCAGGTTCTCCCCGAAGGAGAAGCCGATGAAGGAGATCACGAAGAGCGTCAGGGCCAGGTCGACCCGGCCCGGGGTGACGAGCCAGAGCGCGGCCGTCCCGAGGATGCAGGTGAGATAGGTGAAGAAGAGGAAGAGCTTCTTCCGGCCGGAGTCGTCGGCGATCGCGCCCACGATCGGGGAGAGCAGCAGGACGATCAGGTTGCCGACCGCGATCCCCAGGCTCCAGAGGGCGTCTCCCTTCCCCGGCGGCGCCACGAGGCGGGTGAAGTAGACCCCGAAGGCCACGGAGACGATGACCGTGGTGTAGCTGCTGTTGGCGAAGTCGAACATCGCCCAGCCGAAGATCTCGCGGCGGCTCGGCGGCGGCGTCGGCGAAGAATCGGTCGGCGCGCTCATTAGAGGGGTCCCCCGGCCGCGTACCCTGACCCATCCCAGGGCCGCTGTCAATCGCATCCTGTCAATCTGCTTGTGTTACGCTCGCACCAATTGCTGCTCCGCCGTTGGAGCCATTTTTCAACGGAGACAGTTGACGGAGACAATCATGGACACGAACCCGACGACCCCGCCGACGCCCAAGGCCAAGTCCACTCTGGATACGGTCGCCAACATCGCGATCATCCTGGTGTGCGCGATCGCGGCCTTTATCCTGGTCCGCAATAATTTCTTCAACAAGCCGCAGGCCGCCGGTCCCCGGCCGCCCGAAGCCGCGGTCGGCGAACAGTTCGACGCGCTGCGCCAGGTGGTCCCCGCCGGCTCGGACCGCGCTCTGGTGGTGGCGGTCGCCCCGACCTGCCACTTCTGCACGGAGAGCATGCCTTTCTACAAGCAGCTCCTGGAGCAGCGCAACGAGAAGGGCTCGAAGACCAAGGTGATCGCGGCCGTGCCCCGTGAGGAGGCCAAGGCCGAGGAACAGCAGAAGATGGCCAGCGCCGGCGTGAATCCCGACGCCCTGGTCGTCCTCGACTTCCAGAACATCAAGGTCCCCGGCACCCCCACCATTCTCCACGTCGACAACCAGGGCAAGATCCTCAACGTGTGGGTCGGCAAGCAGGATTCTTCCGGAGAAAAAGAGATCCTCAAGGTGCTGTAGGCGCCGCCCCGCCCACCCCACCCCGACCCTCCCCCGCGAAGCGGGAGAGGGCGCCCCCTCCCACCCTTTTGGTTTGAAGATCTCTAGCCTTTTTCCCCTCTCCCGCTCCGCGGGGGAGGGGCCAGGGGTGGGGGGGAAGCCTGGCATCTCCTTTGCTCTGCTTGTGATGGAAGGAGGGCAATGGTGCCCCTTTCCCCAGGAAAAGGAGCCGAGATGGAGATCGATTCTCTGCAGAAACTCTACGTGGAAGAGCTCAAAGACCTCTACAGCGCGGAAAAGCAGATCATTCAGGCCTTGCCCCGCATGGCCAAGAAGGTCGCGAACCCGCAATTGCGCCAGGCTTTCGAGGAGCACCTCGAAGTCACGAAAAAGCAGGTGGAGCGTCTCGATCAGATCTTCGAGCGCCTCGAGCGCAGCCCCCGGGGTAAGAAGTGCAAGGGGATGGAGGGGCTGCTCGAGGAGGGCAAGGAGATGATGCAGGAGGACATGGACCCCGAGGTCCTGGATGCCGCCCTCATCTCCGCCGCCCAGAAGGTCGAGCACTACGAGATCGCCGGGTACGGCACGGTGCGCGCCTATGCCCAGCTCCTGGGCGAGGAGGTGGACGCCCGGCTGCTCCAGCAGACCCTCGATGAAGAGGGGGAGACCGACAAGAAGCTGACGCAGCTCGCCGAGAGCTCGATCAACGTCGAGGCCGCGGTCGAGGTGTGAGGAGCTTTTCCTGAGGGCGGCCGGTCCGGCGGGCCGGTCGCCCCTGTGATAGGGTCTGGGCTTTGCAAACGAGGAGAGGCGACGGCCACGCCGCCATAGCTCCAGACCCCTAATGGATACCTCGATCTCTCATACTCATCCCCAAGGAAAAAGTAACTCGCGCTATCTGGCAGCGCTCTCGCTCGGCGCACTCGGCGTCGTCTACGGCGACATCGGCACGAGCCCGCTGTATGGCATGCGAGAATGCTTTGCCGGATCGCATGCGGTCGCCGTCAGCACACCGAACGTCCTGGGGGTCCTGTCCCTGATCTTCTGGGCGCTGATCATCATCATCTCGATTAAATACCTCGTCTTCATTGTGCGGGCCGACAACCGCGGCGAGGGGGGCATCCTGGCTCTCATGGCTCTCGTCCGGAGCGAACGGCAGCGCCGCTGGTTCCTCGTCGCTCTCGGTCTGTTCGGCGCGGCGCTCCTCTACGGCGACGGCATGATCTCGCCGGCGATGGCGGTGCTCAGCGCCGTCGAAGGGCTGAACGTCGCGACCCCGTTTTTCGAGCCCTATGTGGTCCCGATCACCATCGTGATCCTGATCGGGCTGTTCCTGCTGCAACGTCGCGGGACCGGAGGTCTCGGGAAGCTGTTCGGCCCGGTCATGGTCGTCTGGTTCAGCACGTTGGCCATCCTGGGCGTCCGCTGGATCACCACCGAGCCTCACGTGCTCACGGCGGTGAACCCCTGGCATGCGGTGACCTTCTTCGTCCACAACGGGTTCAAGGGCTTCCTCGTGCTCGGCTCCGTGTTCCTGGTGGTCACCGGCGGGGAGTCGCTCTATGCGGACATGGGGCATTTTGGCCGGAAGCCGATCCGGATCGCCTGGTTCTGCCTCGTGCTTCCCGCTCTGCTGCTCAACTACTTCGGGCAGGGAGCGCTCCTGCTGCAGCACCCGGAAGTGGCCGAGCACGTCTTCTACCGGCTGGCGCCGTCCTCGCCCTGGTTCCTTTATCCGTTTGTCGCTCTGGCGACGGTCGCAACGATCATCGCGTCCCAGGCGGTGATTTCCGGCGCTTTCTCACTGACCCGCCAGGCCGTCCAGCTCGGCTACAGCCCCCGCGTCGAGATCGTCCATACCTCGGAAGCGGAGATCGGCCAGATCTACGTGCCCGCCGTCAACTGGATCTTGATGATCGCGACGATCGGACTGGTCCTCGGATTCAGGACCTCATCCCAGGTGGCCGCGGCGTACGGCATGGCGGTGACGACGACCATGGTGCTCACGACGCTCCTGGCCTACGTCGTCGCCCGCGAGCTCTGGGGCTGGAGCCGGCTGCGCGCGGGCCTCCTGATGGGGGCTCTCCTGTTCGTCGACGTCGCATTCTTCGCCGCCAATACCACCAAGATTCCGCAGGGCGGCTGGTTCCCCTTGCTGGTAGCGTCGATCATCTACCTGCTGATGGTGACCTGGAAGCAAGGGCGGCGGTTGCTCGCCGAGCGCGTCCGCGAGGGGGCGCTACCGATCGAGGACTTCGTGCGCAACCTGCAGCCGGGCTCGCCGACGCGCGTTCCCGGCACGGCCGTCTTCCTGATCACCAACGTCCAGGGGACGCCCACGACTCTCCTCCACAACCTCAAGCACAACAAGGTCCTGCACGAGCAGGTGGTGTTGATGACCGTGGCCACCGAGGAGGTCCCGCGGGTGGCGCGGCGCGACCGGGTGGAGATCGAAGCCATGGACAAGGGCTTCTTCAAGGTCACCGCGCACTACGGCTTCACCCAGGATCCCCGCGCCGCGGACGTGCTGGACGCGCTGCGCGACAAGGGGCTGAACCTCGACCTGATGAAGACGACGTTCTTTCTCGGACGGGAGACGCTGATCCCGTCCGACCGCGGCGGGATGTGGATCTGGCGCAAGAAGCTGTTCGGTTTGATGGCGCGCAACGCGGTGCGGTTCAACGACTTCTTCCACATCCCGCCAAACCGGGTGGTGGAGCTGGGGATGCAGATCCGGCTCTGAGCCCACGGACGAGCATAGACGAACAAGGACTCAAAGACGAAGCGTTCCTTTCCGTGCTCGTCCGTGCGGGTCCCTGTTCGTCCGTGGGTAAGGGCCTTCCGTCAATGCACCCCGCCCATCAACCGGCGGATCGGACGGATCAGCAGCGCCAGGATGAGGCCGGCGCCGATCGTGGTGGCCATCACGGCGCCGAAGAGCTGCGGCAGCGGCAGCTTCTCGAACTGGCCGGCCACCAGGCCCGCCATCAGGTTGCCGAGCGAGATCGACATGAACCAGATGCCCATCATCTGGCCGACCTTGCGGTGCGGCGCGAGCTTGGTCACGGTCGAGAGCCCGACCGGCGAGAGGCAGAGCTCGCCGCAGGTGTGCAGCAGATAGGTCAGGTTCAGCCAGAGCATGCTGACCTGATGCTGCTGGTTGTTGGTCAGGATGGACGCCCAGACCATCACGCCGAAGCCGAGGCCCAGGAGGATCAGGCCGAGCGAGAACTTGGCCGGGGCCGACGGCTCCTTCCGGCTCCTGCTCAGCGCGACCCAGAGCCAGGCGAAGACCGGCGCCAGGCTGATGATGAGGATCGGGTTGACCGACTGGAGCCAGCTCGCCGGCATCTCCCAGCCGAAGACGTTCAGGCGCGTCAACTGCTCGGCGAACAGGGTCAGCGAGGAGCCCGCCTGCTCGAAGCCCGACCAGAAGATGGCCGAGAAGACGAAGAGGACGAAGATGACTCCCATCCGCTTCTTCTCGGTCTTGTCGAGATCCTTGGAGACGAGCTGCATCACGAGGTAGAGGAGCGCGAGCGAGACGATGACCACGCCCATGGCTCCGGCGATCTGCTCGACGGTGAGATGGAACACCGAGATGAGCAGGAAACCCACCAGGGCGATCCCGACGATGCCGCCCAGCAGGAGGCGGACCGTCCGCTGCCGCGCCGCCGGATCGCCGGCGGCATTGGGATGGAGACCCGCCTGGCCCAGGTTCCGGCCGCCGAGCTTGTACTGGACCAGGCCGAGGAGCATGCCGATCCCGGCGACCAGGAAGCCCAGGCGGAAGTTGATCCGCTCTCCCACGTAGCCGCAGACCAGAGGCGCGACGAACGCGCCCAGGTTGATCCCCATGTAGAAGATCGAGAACCCGGCGTCGCGCCGCGCCCCCTGCTCCGGGGTGGTACCCGGGTAGAGCTCGCCGACCATGGTGCTGACGTTGGGCTTGAGCAGGCCGGTGCCGATGATGATGCCGAGCAGGCCCAGGAAGAAGGTCGGCATCGATGCCAAATACAACAGGAAGTTGCCGAGGGCGATGAAGATCCCGCCGATGAACACGGACCTCCGCTGTCCGAGGAGCTGGTCCGCGAGCCAGCCGCCCGGGAGGGCGAGCAGGTACACGCACGCCGTGTAGAGGCCGTAGATGGCGCCCGCCCGCTCGATGCTGAACCCCAGCCCCCCCTGGGTCGCGGCGGCGGTCATGAAGAGCACGAGGATGGCGCGCATGCCGTAGTAGCTGAAGCGCTCCCAGAACTCCGTGAAGAACAGGGTGGACAGCCCGCGCGGATGCCCGAAGAACGAGCGGTCGGCGGCGGCTTCGGCGGTGGTCGGCCCCCCAGCCACGGCAGTGGCGGCGGCGGGGCTTGCGAGCTCAGAGGTCGGATCCTTGGGCATGACGATCTCTCGGCCAGGAAGTTGACGTTAGCGAAAAACCATCCGGTGTTCGCGGGAGCTTACCACGCGCCCGGTTGCCACTCTCACGTGCTTCAGCCAGGGGCCAGCAAGGGAGATGCCATGCACGGACACACGGACCGGCACGGACTCACACGGACTGACACAGATGCTGAAGACGAGGGGACTGGGTCTGTGTCGGTCCCTGCCGGTCCGTGTGAGTCCGTGCGTCCGTGTCTCCTTTCCCGGACAGGGGTGACCACGAAAGAGCGCGGGCCACGCGCCGTTCCTTTCAGAAAACCATTGATTTTATTGGCTTTCCAGCCGTCCTCCGGATGGCACTCCGCTTGCTCTGGAGGAGGAGTGCCCATCCACCCGCGGTGAGCAATCATCGCGCGGCACCCTGGGGAAGCCGGGGGGGCTCCTCGGCTTCCCTCCCTTCCTCTCTCCTCCTACAATCGAATCGCCGCAGCTTCCCAGGAGGTTTCCAGGATGAGCTCGTCCGACCCACTGTCCACGTTCCGCGACTCGCTGGCCGAAATCGATCGGTCGCTTCTGGAGCTCCTGCGCCGCCGCATGGAGCTCGCCGCCGAGATCGGCCGGATCAAGGCGGAGAACGACCGTCCGGTCGTGGTCCGTGACGTCGAGGACCGCGTTCTCACCCGCGCCCGGCAGTACGCGGAGGCCTGCGGCGTCTCGGAAGAGATCATGGAATCGGTGTTCGAGGCGATCATCCGCGGCTCGGTGGAGCGCCAGTACCGTGTGGGCATCGCGCTGCGCAAGCAGCGGCATGGCGAGCGGATGCTGATCGTGGGCGGCGCCGGCGGCATGGGGAGCTGGTTCCGCGGGTTTCTCGGGCTCATGGGCCATGAGGTGGACATCGTCGATCCCGCGCTCGGCGGCATCCCCGACGCGCCCGGCCGCTTCCGCCGGCTGGCCGACGTTCCGGACCTGGACGCCTATGCCGCGGTGATCGTCTCGGTCCCCCTCGCCCGGACCGCCGAGGCTCTGGAAGAGGTCGTGAGGCGCCGTCCGAAAGTGCCGGTCCTGGAGATCGCCTCGATCAAGTCCCCGCTCGTCGCGATTCTCGCCATCGCCCGGGCGGAGGGCGTCCGCGTGTACACCCTCCATCCGATGTTCGGGCCGGGCAAGTCCTATTACGAGCCGCTCACGTTCGTGCTCGCCGCGCAGGGCGACCTGGCGGAGGAGAAGCAGTGGATGGGAGAGTTCCTGGCGCACCCGTATACGCGCCTGCTGGTCGTCCCCTTCCCCCATCACGACCGGCTGATGGGATGGCTGCTCGGCCTCGCGCACCTCAGTAACATCCTGTTCGGGTCCACGCTCACCCGCTCGGGCGTCGATCCGGCGGAGCTTCATGACTGCGCCTCGACGACTTTCAAGAGGCAGGCCACCACGGCCATGTACGTGCTCAGCGAGAACCCGGACCTCTATCTGGACATCCAGCGGCTCAATCCGCACCGCAGCGAGGTCTATGCCGCCGCCCGCGAGGCGCTCACCGCGCTCGAGACGCTCGTCGAGAGCCATGACCGCGAAGGCTTCCGGCAGACCCTGAACGACGCGCGGCGGATGCTGGAGGAGGAGTCCTAGATATAGATCCGCAGGAATAATCGCGGTCTCTCCCCTGTTCCGCGGATCAGTTTTCTCGGAAGCTCTCGGGTGCAGTACGCCTCCGGATTCCGCAACTTGGCTCGCCTCAGCAAGGAGGTCCGTTCTTTCCATGAGAAAGCCTGTTGTTCTCGGGCTCCTCGGTCTCTTCACATCTCTCGTTCCGGCGTTCGCGGGCACGGTGTACGTGCCGGTCGCCCCGCCTCAGCAGATCGGTGACGTCCTCTATCGGACCCAGGTTGTCGTCGGCAACCCGGGCAACGTGGAGCGCCGTCTCACGACGACGTTTATCGCCTCGGGCCGCGACGGCATCAGGACGGGGACCGCGCCCTCCGCGGCGTCGATCCCCGCGAACGGCACGCTCGTCCTCACCAACGTCACCCCCACCGGGCGCGACGGCATGCTGGAGATCTCGGGCGCCCCGCAGCTCGCCGTGTCGGCGCGCCTGGAGGCCGTGTCCCGCACGGGCCGGGTCCTGTCGACCGCTCCCCTGCCGGTGGTCGGCTCGGACCATCTGGTCCCGCGCGGCGCCGCGGCGCAGCTCCAGGGGATCAGCCGCGTCGCGACCGGCGTCGAGCACCGCTTCGGGCTGATCAACCTGGGCGCCAAGGAGGCGGTGTGCACCGTGACGGTGTACCGGGCCGGAGGCTCTCCGGTCGGAACCGCCGCCCGCCTCACCGTGCCGGCGCGGTCGCACACCACGCTCGCGGCGCCGCTCGCGGCGTTCGGCTCCACGCTCTTCACCGAGGCGCGCGTGGAGGTGAGCTGCGATGCCCCGTTCTATCCCTATGCCGTGCAGCTCTCTCCCGGCGGCGCGGCGGCGGTCTCCGTCGGACCGTCGGTCACCCTGGATTCCGAGCTTCGGACGGCGCAGGAGCTGCGTGCCAAAGACGACGGCAAGGGGGACGGCGACACGGGAGGCCGCAACGGCGGCGGCGGTGACGACGAGGGGGAGGACGATGGAGGCGCGGGCGACGACGAAGGCGGCGACGCGACCGGCGAGCCGGTGGTCGGCCAGGATCAGCTCTCGTTCCGCGGGCTGTTCCTCAATGCGCGGCAGGGCAATTCCTACCGGGTGTTCGACCTGCCGCTGCGCCCCGGCGTGCGCTACAGGCAGATCACCGTGGAGTTCGATCTCTATCTGAACAAGTGGGTCACCCCGCTCTTCCATGGGATCACGGCTCTGCGGCGCAACGACCGGACGCTCTATTACGGCCTCATCGTGCGCGGCGACCGAGCCAAGACCGTCCTCGACCTGGGCAAGGACGAGATTGCGCGCGACACCGGCCCGTGGAAGCAGCGCACCAACTACCACGTCCGCCTGGTGACGAACGCCCAGGACCGGAAAGTCACCCTCGAGCTGTTCCAGGGGGGCCAGCTCGTGCACACGCTCTCCGGCGCGATGACCACCCGGGACCTGATGGTCTCGGCAGGCACCAAGATGCGCGTCGATTTCGGCGGCACGAAAGTGGCGGATGGAGCCTACTTCCCGCCGTACGGCTGGAGGTACTCGAATCTGACCGTCAAGGCCGAGCCGTTCTAAGTGATCCGGGCCGGGGTCTCCCCCGGCCCGCTCCTTTTTTATCGAGCTTTCATCGAGCCGTCAGACACCCTTGAGGCTGGAGGTCTCGGCCGCGGCCGGCTCCTCGAGGAGCGAGGTCTCCGCGGACGCTTCCGGCGTCGTGGTCTTCAGTGCGGCCGACTTGCGCCGCTTCACGATCGCCACAGCTCCGGCGGCTGCAGCGGCGGCCGCGGCGCCGGCCAGGGTGAAGGTCTTCTTGTTGTTGCTCACAGTGCTCGAAAGCCGGGACAGGGGGGACTTGGACGTCCCGCCGTCGGTCGTCAGATCGTGGTCGGTCTTGGCTTTGCTCTTGGTCTTCTTCTCTTGGTCCTTCACAGCCATTCCCGCCTCCTTTGGTTGGTGTTGAAACATGCCGCTGAGATGAGCAAGAAACGTGCACAGGATCAAGCCGAGAGCGCCTGCTCCAGATCTGCAATCAGATCCTCCGGGTGCTCCAGGCCGATCGAGAGGCGAAGCAGGTCCTGGGGCGTGCGGGAGGAGGGTCCTTCGCTCGACGCGCGGTGCTCGATCAGGCTCTCGATGCCGCCGAGCGAGGTGGCGCGGGTGAAGAGCCGGACCCGCGACACGGCGCGCAGGGCGGCTTCCTTCCCCCCGTCCGCCTGGAACGAGATCACGGCGCCGAAGCCTCCCGACATCTGGCGCGCCGCGATCTCGTGCCCGGGATGGCTCGCCAGCCCCGGATAGTAGACCCGCGCCACCGCCGGATGCTCCGCCAGGGCGCGCGCCACGGCCAGGGCGTTGGCGCTCTGCACGGCCATCCGGCAGGCCAGGGTGCGGAGCCCGCGCAGGATGAGCCAGGCGTTGAACGGCGAGAGCACGCCGCCGGTGATGTGCCGCAGGTGATCGATCCGCTCCACGAGCTCGCCGTGCCGGGCGAAGATCAGGGCGCCGCCCTGCACGTCGCTGTGGCCGCCGAAGTACTTGGTCGCCGAGTGGAGGACCACGTCCACCCCGAGGGCGACCGGCCGCTGCAGGAGCGGCGTGGCGAACGTGTTGTCGAGGACCGTCAGGGCGCCCGCCGCGCGCGCGAGCCGGACCATCGCGGCGATGTCCACGACCTTGAGGAGCGGATTCGACGGTGTCTCGATCCAGAGGAGCCGCGTCTCCGGCCGGATCGCCGCCGCCACGGCTCCGAGGTCGTCCATGGCGACACTCTCGGCGCGGATCCCCCAATTCGGGAGGAATTCCTCCCCGGCGATCCGGAAGCCGTAATAGACGTCGTCGGGCAGGAGGACGTGCGAGCCCGGCGGCAGGCTCTGGAGGAGGGCGATGCCCGCGGCCAGGCCGGAAGCGAAGACCTTGGCGGCCTCTCCCCCCTCGAGAGAAGCCAGCGCCGCCTCGAGCTGCGACTGGGTCGGATTGGACTCGCGGATGTAGGTGTGCCCGCCCAGGGGGACCCCCTCGGGATCGCGAGCGAAGGTCGTGGAGAGATAGAGCGGCGGCGCCACGGAGCCCGTCTCCGGGTCGATGACGTGCCCGGCATGGACAGCCAGGGTCTCGAATCGCATGCCTGAAGATACCAGGTCGACCAAAAGTAAAGAGCCGGCGCAACTGCACCGGCTCTCGAACTTCAAGGCTCCCCTCTCCCGCTCCGCGGGGGAGGGGCCGGGGTGGGGGTCAGGGAATCGCGGCGCCGCCGGCGCAGCCCTGGATCGCATCCTTCTGCGCGCCGGTGATCGTCCCGTTCTTCTTGAGGCTGTTGGTGAATTGCGACACGCAGCTCACGAATCCACCGTGGCTGGCGGCGGAGGCGGCGCACTGCGCGATCTGGTCGGAAATGGTGCAGCCGTTGGCGAACAGGGTGTTGGCCACGCCCGAGTTGCAGCTGCCGATGACGACGTTCGTCCCGAGGTTGGAGCCCAGGCAGGAGTCCTGATCATCCGGAACCAGGTCGAGGTCGGCGTCCGGATACCAGCCGATGTCACGGAACAGCGGCAGGGTCAGGTCGACCCCGTGCGTCAGGTCGGCGTTGATCGACGGCTCCATCAGCAGGTTCGGGAAGGAGATCGGATCCCAGTGGGAGATCGAGGAGCCGAGCTGGACGGGGTCCGGAGCGTTGAGCAGCGCGAGACCGTTCGGATCGGCACCGGCGCGGATGGACAGGTTGACGCCCACGTTGCCGTGGACCCCGATGCCGAGCTGCGCCTTGATCGCGTTGGCGTCCGCCAGCGAAAGGCCGACGGCCGGAATGGTGATCGACGGATCGGCGCCGCCGAGACCCGGGGCGCTGCCCGGCGCGTTGTTGGCCACGATGACAGCCTTGGCACCAGCCGCCTGCGCCAGAGCCGCCTTCTGGGTGAAGGCACAGGTGCCCCGGTCGACCAGCGCGATGTTGCCGCTGATCGCCGCGGCGTTGGTGAAGGGCTCGCAGCCGTCCGAGGTCGCGCCGACGCCGTCATTGGCAAGGACGATGTTGCCGGTGATGCCCGGCGCGGCGAGGGTCGGACCGAAGGACGCGGAGCCGACCCGGTAGATGCCGGCGATCACGGCAGGCGAGTCGATCGTCAGGCCCGGGGTGCCGAACGCCAGCACGTCAGGCACCTTGGCGGTCACGGTCGGACCATCCCAGACCACCCGGTTGACGTTGATCGCCGACGCCCGGCGCTGGGCGTCCGTCATCACGTCCCAGTGCAGCCCGTTGGAGGTGTCCAGGGTGAACGTCGAGTAGATGTCGGACAGGAACGGCTCGCCCGCGTTCGCGCCGGTGGCCTCGTTGACGAAGTTCGAGAAGCCCAGGCCGTGCGCGAACTCATGGAGGAGCACGGTGATCAGGTCGATGTTCGTGCCGTGGTTGGTGTCGGTGCCGTAGTACCAGCCGCGGCCGGCCAGGCAGGCCGGGTTGCCGTTCAGACTGGTGTTGAAGCGGGCGACGATGTCGTCCGCATTGCTGAGCGGCGGTCCGGGAGCCAGGTCGACGCCGGCCAGCTTGTTGGCCAGGGCGACGTGGTACCAGACGTCCGGGACCGGTGCGTTGGGGAAGTTGGAGAAGATCTGGATGGCGCCGGCGGAGCCGAGAACCGCCGAGCTCGCCGTGCAGGTCAGGGGATCGAAGCTGGCCCGCACGAAGATGGGCACCTTGCTGTCGAGGATCTGGCCCCAAATGTTGGCGGCATACTGGAAGGCATAGAGGCGCTGCGCGCCGATGGTGGCGCCGGGGTTGCCGCCGGCAGTCGAAGCCGGATCCGGGGCACCCGGGTCGTTGAAGCCCTCATTGGGACCGTCGGCATTGACGATCGTGATCGTGGCGGTGGCGAAGGCCGCCTGCATCGGCAGCAGGGAGAGCACGGCCAGAGTGCAGAGGGCGAGGATCAGCTTGTTCGTTCGCATGACTTACTGCTCCTCGTAGACGGGCGCGCCCTGCTGCCCGGAAAGGATCGCCTCGGCGGTCGCGTAATCGGTGACACACGAATTGACCACCCGGCCCTCGGAGCCCAAGCTGGCCACCCAGACGTTGAGGAAGCCGCCCTGCAGGTCCATCGAGAGCATGCCGTTCGAATGCTGCTGCACCTGAAGGCCCGCCGTAGAGCGGTCCATCGAGGCCTGGAGGCGCTCGGACATCATCTTCATCTCGTGCGCGGTGGCCGGCCGGATCTTGCCGGTGGCAGGGTCAATAAAGACCTGCATGCCGGCGACTCCCGCGGGTGCCTTGCTCACCGGGGCCGCCATCGCGATGGTGGCTCCGACGGTGAGCAGGGTCACCGTGCCCAGGGCGGCGGCGATCCACCGCACCGAGGTCTTTCTCTGCTGGTTCCTCATGAGGATCCTCCTGAAGAGTGGACTGTTCGATCTCCGGTCGTGGTCGGCCCGAAGCTCTTCGCGCCTTCCGCGGCCGGAAACCGCTGATGAAAACCCGTCTCCGCGCCAGACCCCCAGGTGGGGTGCCGGTGCCGATCCGGGAGGATTCCCTGTCTAGAGCAGCTTTGATATCAGCGCGGGACGCCGTTGAACGAACCGCCTCTGTTCGTCCGCTTTCGGCAGCCTGGCTGTCTCGGAGAGATCCGCGGCTTTGCGTCACCACCTCGCGATGGCTTTGCCGTTTCGGTGAGGTCGAGGAGAAAGTTTAAGCAAAGTAAGACATAGAGTCAAGTATGTCCAAGGGGTAAGATCTCTACGTGCGCATCTGCGTGATCGGAGCGGGCCAGCGGGCTGCCGGCCGCCATCGGAGGACTGCGGCAAAGGACCCCATTGGCACCGCCCTTGCTCCTGTCTCTCCTTGGGCCGGGCCCTCGCTTGCCCCGGCATCGTTCGTCACTTCAACCAGTCAGACCTCAAGGAGACGACGCATGACGAAGAAAACGAGCACGATGGCAGCGGTGGCGGTGGCCGGGCTTCTCGCCATTCTGGCCCCGGCCTTCGCCGCGAACGACACCACGCAACCGGATCACAAGTTCGCCATGGAAGCCGCCCAGGGGGGCATGATGGAAGTGGATCTCGGCCAGCTCGCCACCCAGAAGGGGGCCAGCCAGGCCGTCAAGGACTTCGGCCAGCGCATGGTCACGGACCACAGCAAGGCCAACCAGGAGCTCAAGCAGATCGCCTCGCAGAAGGGAATGACCCTGCCCACGGCGCTTCCCGCCGACAAGAAGCAGATGCGCGAGAAGCTCGCCTCCTCCACCGGCGCCGAGTTCGACCGCATGTACATGAGCCACATGGTCAAGGACCACGAGAAGGACGTGAAGGAATTCGAGAAGCAGGCGCAGAAGGGGAACGACCCGGCGCTCCGGTCGTTCGCCGAAAAGACCCTGCCGACCCTGCGGCAGCACC
>DATFPH010000181.1:0-20195 GCA_035264905.1 Thermoanaerobaculia bacterium | reverse complement strand
GCTTCGGCGATGCCACGGACGCTGCGGGGCCATGGGTGGGGGAAATTCAGATGGGCGGGCGGGTGTGGAATTGGGTGTGGGCGGCCTGGAGGACCGGAGGCCGGCTGTTTGGCCGCAGGCTCCAGGGCGGACACCCCTGCCTTGCAGGATGGAGGCTTCGACGGCGAAGAGGCTGAGCGGAGAGAGGGTGGGAGCAGTTCGGCGGAGCCTGCGGAGCCGATCTGCGGGGCGGAAAGGCGCCGGACCGTGATCGCTCTACCGCCAGAGGAGCTCCGGTCGGCGGAGCGGGTGGGAGGGAGGGGGGCCGAGCCGGAGCTCTTCTGGCGGGGCAATGGGAGTGAAGGCGAGGGCGGGGAGCAGTTTGCGGAGCGTCAGCGAGCAATCTGCGGGGGGGAAATTGCCGTCACGGCGGTGGCTGAGGCGCCGGTGGAGCTCCGGTCGGCGGGGTGGTGGGCGGGGGCACGCCGAGCCGGAGCTGCACCGGCGAGGCACGACGGCTCGCATCGAGGAAGGCGCGGTGGCCTCGGTGGCTGGGCCGCGGTGGAGCTCGCGGTCGGCGGGTCGGGTGGCGAGCTGCTCCGGCGGGGCACGGTGAATCGCAGGCGGGGGCGTTTGCGTCAGCGAGCTCGGGGGGAAGCTGGCCGCCCCGCGAACGGTCGATCTTGAGCGCAGCAGGTTGGCGAAGCCAATCTGCGGGGGAAAGGTGCTGTCGCCGCGGTGGCTGGGGCCGCCGGTTGAGCGGGGGGACCGGTGGATGCAGGAGCTGAACCGGCGGGGCACGGCGGCTTGCAGGCGAGGGGGTGGGGCCCGTACCGTGCCCGGTCCGATGCCAGGAACAAGCGATGAGGCTTCGCATGGTGCGGGCCCCGGGGGAGGTTGCTGTCCCCGCGGAGGCCGGAGCTCGCGAGGGGGAGTTTGCGTCCAGCACGGACGGGGGGAAGCTGGTCATCCCGCGAAGGATGGATCTCGAGAGGGTGGGCGGTTGGGTCGTCGTCCCACGGCGGCCGGAGCTCGCGCGGGGGCGATTGCGTCAGCGCGGCTGGGGGGAAGCTGGTCATCCCGCGGACGGTGGATCTCGAGAGGGTGGGCGGTTGGGTCGTCGTCCCCCGGAGGCCGGTGCTCGCGCGGGGGCGATTGCGTCCAGCGCGGACGGGGGAAGCTGGTCCTCCCGCGGAGGTTGGATCTCGAGAGGGTGGACGGTTGGGTGGTCGTCCCACGGCGGCTCGGTGCTCGCGCGGAGGGAGCTTGCGAAGCGTGGACGGGGGAAGGTGGCCGTCCCCACAGAGGGTGGAGCTTGAGGGGCGGGCGGGAGGGTCGTCGTCCCACGTAGGCCGGAGCTCGCGCGGGGGCGATTGCGTCAGCGTCCTGGGCGGCGCTTCCCTCTCCCACCTCGGGCTGGAGCTTGCGAGGGTGGGCGGATGGGTCGTTGTCCCCGCCCCCGTGAGATGTACATAGAGAAATGGCTATATCAGGTCTTGCGCCAGGGCCTTCCGTCCGCCTGGGCAGCTCCCGGAGAGTCGCCGAAGCTGCGTACGGACCTGCACGCAGGCTTGCGTGGCCGCGTGCGGACTTGCGTGCAGACCTGCGTGCGGCTTCCCGGAGCCGCGTGCGGACCTGCGTGCGGCTTTGCGCGGGCCGGATTCTGCGGCCCCCACCCCCCTCCGTCCCCTTCGGATCAGCTCTCTCGCGGATGGTGAAGTTTGGGAGACGGAACGAAACCCGCCCCTCAGGCAGCCTGCATTCCTCCTTCACGCCTGAAGGTGTCGACACGCCGGAGGAATTTCTCTAGGCGCGCAAAGGTAAGGGGGCGTAAACCGTGGCCGGTGTTCGAATCCGCCATCTCAAGGGCCACTCTTAGTATCCTCTGAAGGGACATTCGCCACCGCAACCAGGAAGGTATGGGCATTCCTTCTCGCCACCACCTCGACAGGAATGCTATCCTCGTCTCCATGATCAAGGTCAGCCTCAAGGAAGCGGAAGGACATCTCGGTGAGCTGATCGAAGAGGCAGCCGCGGGGCAGGAGGTCGTCATCACCAGTGCTGGCGGTTCGGCCGTCCGCCTCATGCTCGTTCCTCAAGAGGAGCAGGAGGCTCAAGACTCCTACAGTCCTCCCAAGGCAGTCGGTCATGCCCTGGATCGCTTCATCGGCACCTGGTCGGCGGAACAGGAAGCGGAAGTCCTCAAGGCTGTCGAAATCTTCGAGCAGGTCGACGAATCCTTCCGGCAGTGAAAGTCCTTCTCGACACCAACGCCTACTCGGCCTTACGGCGGGGCCAAGAACTCGTCGTCGAGCAAGTGAGGCGCTCGGAAGAGGTGCTCTTGTCGATGATCGTCATCGGGGAGTTGCTGTTCGGCTTTCGAAACAGCTCCCGGTATGAGGAAAACGCCCGAGCTCTCCAGACCTTCGTCCAAGACCCGCACGTTCGTTCTGTTGACGCTCACCTGGTAGACGACGGATTGGTTCGGGCGCATCTCGGCTGAGTTGCGGAAGAAAGGGCGGCCCATTCGACGAACGACATCTGGATTGCAGCTCACACGATGGAAGCCGGCGCGGACCTCATCTCCTCCGACCCGCACTTCGGCTACATTGATGGCCTTCCATGGGTGGCGTTTCCGGCGGTCTGATCCTACCGATGGTCTCCGCGCCGTCGAGCACAAGACTTAACCCGGAGTTTAGTTTTGTGCACCGAAGCGCCAGGGCACCTCGTCTCACTCCCCCACCTCCGCCGCCAGACTCCAGGCCTGAACGTCCCGCAGCCAGGAGAGGAGGAGGTTCCACTCCCGCGGAGTTGGTCCACTCTTAACCTTCCCTCAAAGACAAGTGACGCTTCAAGGAAAAATGTGGGCCAATCGTGGCATTCTGGCAGTAAACTAAACCGCGTGCCGACTACTTTCGTCGACCCGCGAGGAGATCCCGACCCGCAGGCTCCACGCGCCCCCACGCGGTTCACCACGAATGCAGCCGAGTTGGAGGAATTCCACCGGTTCTGCCTCGACGGCCGGCTCTATGACATAGAGCGCTGGATCCAGAGCGCAGGACCGATGCAGCTCACAGCCGGCTCACTGGCCGAACGACCACGCCGCTCCAGCACGGCTCTGGAGACTGCGCTCGAGCGCCAGGATCACTCGCTCGCGCTTCTCCTCGTCGCCAACGGGTACGACGTAAACGCAGAGCCGGAGTCCCCTCTTGACCAGGCACTGCGGCTACGCCGCCTAGACTTCCTGGACCTGCTTCTCGCCTGGGGTGCCGACCCTCGACAGGTGGATCTGGAAGCGCTCTGCGCCACCTACGACTCCCAACTCTACGAGCGTTTTCTCCGTCTCGGTGTTGACTTCTCTTCTGGTCACGCACTCGCCTATGCCCTGGGCCACCACACGAGCAACAAGCCCCTCTTCGGCTTTGCGAAGCGGCACCGGTTGCAGGACCCGGAGATCCAGGTTGAACTCGACATCACCCTCGCGCACCACGCGTGGGAGGGCAACGAGAAGGGGGTAATGCTCTGTCTGTGGGCTGGCGCCGATCCGCATACCGCAGTGCCAGTTCTGCGGTGGGGCCTCGCAGACGAGGAGGATGACGAGGACCGCTATAGCTCCGTTTACGCTTCGTGCAGCGGTGGGCATGTTGCCATCCTCGAGCACTTGAAGCCCGACCCCTCGCTGGACGACTACGAGGAACTCTACCGCTGTGCGCCCAATGAGAAGACCATCAAGCTCCTGGCCCGTTCGAAGCTACCCGTGAATCCCTCACAGGTGGTGGCAATTCAGCTTTCGCGAGCGGCGTGGTCGTTCCGCCAGGATCGATCTGTGGAGACCTTGCAGGCTCTCTTCGAAGCGGGAGTGCGATGGGAAGCGAGCCCCATCAAAGAGATCGCTCGCGCTCGCCGCGATTTGCTGAAGACGGACGCTTGGACCTTCGTCCGGCTGATGAAGCTCCTCGCGACCGACGACTACTGCTCGCGTGAGGTATTGGCTGAGCTCGCAAGAACCCCGAGAATGCAGGAGCGCATGGTCACGGTTGGGCTGATCCCTGCGAGCCCCAGGCAACGGAGCAAGTTCGATCCAAGCAGCCCAGCGAGGGCCGGAGAGGCTCTGGCGAAGTTCGGGGTCGAGCCGCCGAAGGAGGTGAAGGCGGCGGTCACTCTTCCGCGAGTCTTTCGGATCGGCGGGTGGAGTCGGAATGGGCGTTATGTCTACCTCGACCGTCCGACACTCTTCGAGCGTGTGTGGTCGGCCCACTGAAAGCTCTTCTTGGACAGCCAGAGGGACGAGAACCCGGGCCGCCAGACCTGGCAGCAAATCAAGAAGTTCGAGTTGGTACAGGTACTGAATGGGGGATGTGTCGCAGACGACTTCAGGCAAGGCGTGCTTCCTTCCGGAGATCCTCCTCGGAAAGCCTGAATGTATCTACTCCGTAGTCCGCCATCCTGCTGAGGAAGAGCACGCGTGGGATGCCGGCCAGTCGGGCCGCTGCGCCGGAGGAGAGCCGCCCCAGCTCATAAAGCTTGACGGCCGCCACCATCCGCAGGGCGTCGCCAGCTTCCTCCTCGGTCAGCTTCAGCGCCAAGAGGGTATCGTCCGGAACGTCCATTGTGATCTGGCTCATGGAGCTATGGTACTCCAGGATCTCATCTGCGGCGGAGGAGCTGAGGAGCATTCGCGGCGACCAAGACCAGGGCTCACCCGCCCTCCTCGACAGCCTGCCCCCAGGCCTGAACGTCCCGCAGCCAGGAGAGGAGGAGGTTCCAACTCCCGCGGAGTTGCTCCATTCTTGACATCCCTTCAAAGTAATCGATGCTCTCTTCTGGAAGATCTCGGCACTTCCTCGCGACATCGAAGGCTCGGTGGAGTTCCCGACTGAGCCCACCTGCTCGGCTACACAGGATCTCGCTCAGACCCGATCTCGTCGGCCAACTCGGCACTGACCAGCACGCGGATGCCGTGGCGCAGCAAGGGCGTGAAGTGGCGACGGTTCTCGGTCGCCACGAGCCGCGCGCCGGCCTGCCGCGCGATCTCGGCGATGTGCGCATCATAGACCCTGCCGCCCGTCGTTCCCTCTCGTACCGCGGAGACAAGGAAGTCTTCCTGCAACTCCGCCGGAAGGTTGTGGACCGAGAAGCGAGGGAAGATCTCCTCCCGCAGGAGCCGCAGGGAGATCTCCGGTTCGAGGCGGTATTCTTCCGGCAGGCGCGTCGTCACCGAGTAGAACTCGAGGCAACAGTGCCAAGCGGTCATTGGGCGCTCGATGCGACCGGCCGCGACGGCATCCAACAGTAGCAGGGCGTGATGAGGGCCGCGGCCGAAATCGATGAGCCCGGCGACGAGGACGCTGGTGTCGAAGAAGACGCCGGTCAGCCCGGCCACCGATCCCGCTCCTCTTCGATCAACCGCGCCACGTCGACCTCGGTGCGCTCTCCCTCCGCCGCCCGGGGGCGGGCGACCAAGCGCCCGCCGCGCCGGACGAGCTCGGGGCCGGCCACCGATCGGACGAGGCGGATGGCGAAGCCCTCGATCACCATCTCAAGCTCCGTCCCGGCGGCGAGGCCGAGCCGCTTGCGCACCTCGGAGGGGATGACCACGCGCCCTGCCTTGTCGATGGTCGTTATCATGGGCGGAGCATACCATGCCTTTGCCACTCCCCCTCCCATGCCCCTTCCCCGAGCGTGGGCGAGGAGTCGGGCACGTGCGATCACCCGCCTCACTCCCCCACCTCCGCCGCCAGACTCCAGGCCTGAACCTCCCGCAACCAGGAGAGGAGGAGGTTCCAACTCCCGCGGAGTTGCTCCACTCTTAGTACCCTCTGAAAGAGATTCGCCGCTTCAGCGAGGTATCTCGCGAACCGACTGGTAGGGGCTGCGAAAGCCGCGTCGGACCATCTCTGCCAGGAAAGCGTCTGCCTCATCCCGCCAGTTGCATAAGAAAAATCACTTAAACCGCATCAAAGCTCTGCCGAGCAAGCGTTTGGAGCTTTCCAAGCCTCTGTTTCTGGATTCCACCGTGGGTGAACTCCTCCCGCCGCAGGGAAGACCTGCAAGGAAGCGCGTGTTGCAAAACGCTTCCGGGGGAGGCAGCCGCGAGTTTTTGCAACAACCGGGTCATCCAAGCTGAGGACGTGCTTCAAGACCAGGCGGTCGAGAACACCCAAGGAGCCCGAGACCTCCAGACCAAGTGAACGGCCAAGTGCTCTCGCGGCCCAATCATCCGAAAGCATGAGGAGCCTTCGATAAACGGCTGCCGCAATACACGCCGCTTCTCCAACCCCCAAATCCCGGCCGATCTCGTCCGCTTGGGCCTGCTCCTGCTCCGTCAAATCGAGGATCTTCAGCCAGGACCAATCGCAGGCAGGAACCGACTCTCGGTGAACCCCAAGCTCCAACTCGTTCCAGACCGGGATCGGAGCGGAAAGATCCGGGTAGGCCGACCTCAGGAGGTCAGGGCGCCGGATTTGGGCAAAGTTGTTCAGGACCGTCGTATCTGCGAGGGACGGCATACTGGGCGCTGGAACTGTTCAGGCGTGCCGGCGCGCGACGGCAATTTCGGCCTGAGCCTCCTCGATCGAGCGGGCTCCTCGACGGAGAGGAATCCCTAGCCTCTGGAAGCTCGCTTCAAGCTCGAAACGGGAAAGCTGGAGCAACTCGGCTGCCTTCCCGAGATTGATCCTCTCGTCGAGGTAGTCGCGGAGCACCTGGGCTTCGAGAAGATCGCTGGAGCCGTTAGCGCCTCCGCCGGTAGTGCACAGGGCAAGCGCTCGCAAAAGCCGGTAGTCGAGAACATCCAGGAGGACGATGCGCTCCTCGCCGCCGCTTGCAACGACGGCAAGCTCTCCCTCTTGCACCCGATCGAGGATCTCTCGGGTCCTCTGGGACAGGTCAGATGGGGAGATGATGGTTCGCTTCATCGAACTGGCCTCCTTCCTAGAATACCTCATACTGCGCCATTGGGGGCTCACTCACCCACATCCGCCGCCAGACTCCAGTCCTTAACCTCCCGAAGCCAGGAGAGGAGGAGGTTCCAACTCCTGCGCAGTTGGTCCATTCTCAGTCTTCGCTCAAAGACATTCGTCACTGCATCCCGGAGAGCCTAGGAGAACGTGGGGATCTTCGAGGAAGGACCTCAAGGCGCGGGCGTTCTCTTCGTATAGAGAGCCGTTCCGAAAGCCGAACAAGAGCTCCCCGACGACGCCCCATCGACAGGAGCACCTCTTCCGATTGCCTCACCTGCTCGACTACGAGATTCTGACCCCGCCGTAGGGCCGAATAGGCGTTAGTGTCGAGCAGGACTTTCACTGCCAGAAGGATCCGTCAACCTGCTCGAAGACTTCGACCGCCTTGAGAACTTCGGCTTCCTGTTCCGCCGACCAGGTACCGATGAAGCGATCCAGGGCATGGCCTACCGTCTGGGAGGGCTCGTGGGCTCCTCCCCGGCTTTCATCCCCCATCGGAGGCACGAGCGTGAGGCGCACCGCGGGACCGCCAGCGCTCATGATGACGACCTCCTGCCCGGCAGCCGCCTCCTCGATCAGCTCGCCGAGATGCCCTTCCGCCTCCTCAAGGCTCACCTTGATCATTGACGCTCACCTGGCATACGGCCGATTGGTTCGGACGCATCTCTACCGAGTTGCGGAGGAAAGGGCGGCCCATCCAGACGAACGACTTCTGGATTGCGGCACATGCGATGGAGGCAGGCGCGGATCTCGTCTCCTCCGACCCGCACTTTGGCCACATCCACGGTCTGCCGTGGGTGGCGTTCCCGGCTGTCTGAGCCCACCAGCTCGGCGAGCGATGACGCGATGCCGAGGCGCAGCAACCGTGCCGATGGAGCACAAACCTCAACCCAGGGTTTAGTTTTGTGCAGCAAGGGCCGCGGCACCTGGGTTCACTCACCCACCTCCGCCGCTAGACTCCAGGCCTGAACGTCCCGCAGCCAAACCAGCAAAGAGTTCCAACTCCCGCGGAGTAGGTCCCTTCTTCGTCTCCCCTCAAAGACATTTCGCACCTAAAAGATCTAAAATAAAGGCGGTGACGGGGTTACCACGCCCCTTCTTGAGGGTATCAAATCGTGGCATGCGGGCAGTAAACTCAGCGGCGTGCCGACTACCTTCGTCGATCCGCGAGGCGATCCCGACCCGCAGGCTCCACGCGCCCCAGCGCGGTTCACCACGAATGTGGCCGAGTTGGAGGAGCTCCACCGGTTCTGCCTCGACGGCCGGCTCTATGACATAGAGCGCTGGATCCATGCCGGAGGGCCGATGCAGCTCGCAGCCGGCTCACTGATCGAGCGATCATGCCGTTTCCGCACGGCTCTGGAGATTGTGCTCGAGCGCCAGGATCACTCGCTCGTGCTTCTCCCATGCCCCTTCCCTGAGGACTGGCGGGGAGCTGTGCCTGGCGACTGTTGGGGGTCAGCGCCGCCGCCGCAGGGCGTCCAAGCTGTACAGCGCGAGGGCCGCCCAGATGAACCCGAACGTCACCAGGTGGGTGCGGGTGAAGGGCTCGCGGTAGACCACCACCGCGAGGAGGAGCTGGAGCGACGGCGACAGGTACTGGAGGAAGCCGATCGTCGCCAGCCGGAGCCGCCGCACGGCGTTGGTGAACCAGAGGAGCGGCATCGTCGTGATCACCCCGGCGAGGACGAGCAGCAGGTCGATCGTCCGGCTGACATGGAGAAAGGCCATCGTGCCGCGCCCCGCCTGGACGGCGAGGACGACGAGCATCACCGGCAGCAGCAGGCCGGTCTCCACTGTGAGTGCCACGGGGCCGTCCGCCGGGACCGTCTTGCGCAGCAACCCATAGAGGCCGAAGGAGCCGGCGAGGATCAATGAGATGAACGGGAGCCTGCCGAACGACGCGGCCAGGTACGCCACTCCGGCGGCGGCGAGGAATACGCTGACCCACTGCATCCGGCGCAGACGCTCGCCCAGGAAGACCATGCCGAGAACGACGTTGAGCAGCGGATTGATGTAGTACCCAAGGCTCGCCTGGACCACGTGGCCGGTGGCGACCGCGTAGATGAACACCAGCCAGTTGACGGCGATGAGGGTCGTCGTGACGAGGAGGATGCCCACCGTCCGCCGAGCTCGCAACACGGCGCGCAGATCTCCCAGCCGGCCGCGCGCCGCGAGCCAGGCGAGGAGGAGCGGGACGGACCACAGGATGCGGTGGGCGAGGATCTCCAGCGGCGGCACACGGGAGATCGATTTGAAATAGACGACCGACAACCCCCAGAAGAGATAGGCCGCCGCGCCGTAGAGCACGCCGGCCCGCGCCTCGGACCCGGCGGGCAACGGCGGTGCGACCGGCGCGTCGCACGCCTCGGGCACAGGCACCGGAGCGCCCGCCGGCACGATGGGATCGATGACAGGATCGATCGGTTCGCTGGATTCAGAGTCAGCCGCGCGCATCGCGCGGGGAGCATACAACTTACCGCCCCCCGAGCTCTCGCGCCTGCTTGCAGACCAGGCGATCTCCCCCTGCGCCCTTGACCACCTTGAATTCGAGATCCAGCGCCTTGGGCTTGTCCACGTCCGCGGTGACGAACCGGCAGTCTCCGTCGTAATAGCCGGGCTTGGCGCGGCACCAGGCCTCCTCGACCTTCCGCACGACCTCGACCAGATCGAGGACCTGCGCGCGGGCGAGGACCGGCTCGGTGCGCACCGGACCCGCCGGCGTCGGCCGCGCGAAGCGGGTCACGGTCAGCGACACGGGCTCATCGGCGGTCAGGAACGCGGCGATGGTCACCTCCGAGATCGTGCCGGGGGTCGGGTTGGTGACCAGGTTGTTCCCCTCCTGGATGGAGAGCGTGTAGCCATAGATGTCCGAGGTGCCGAGGACGCGGCTCACCACGACCGAGTTGGCGCTCACCTCGGCGTCCAGGTCGTATGCCGGGACGATGGCGAGCCCCATGGCCACCGACTCGGGATCGATGCGGGCGAGATCGCGCTCTTCGATGGCACGCTTGTTCCACAGGCTGGCGTAGACCCCCTTGATCGCGCACGAGACGGTCTTCGGCTTCACCTTGCGCTTCACCTCGCCATCGCCCTCGCCCTCCTCCTCGAGACGGCAGACGTCGCGCCCTTTGTCTTTCTTCTGGGGATTGGCCGCAAAGCTGTCGTGCAGGCCGGCGCCATCGAAGCCCGGGATGTCCTCGGCGTTGGCGCTGGAGCGGACCTTGATCTTCTCCACGTCCGGCAGGACCTCCTCCAGCCGCTCCTGGATTCGCTTCAGATCGTCTTTCGGAAACTCCGCCGCGAGAAAAGCGTTCTGCACCTCGCGCACCCGCCGCGCGCGCCCGGCTCCGGAGAGGGTGCCGGCCTTCTCCGCCGCGATCAGCTCGCCCAGAATCCGGCGCAGCTCCTTGTTCGGCTCATAGGCCACCAGGTTGCGATAGATCTGCTGCGGGATGCCGAAGCCCGCGGGGACCAGGTCGTAGCCGCGGGTGGCGCTGGGCGATCCCGCGTCCCGCACGCGCCCCAGCACTTGCGGATGCATGAGGAATCCGAGGGTGGACGCCTTCGAGCCGTAGCGCGAAGCCAGGGCGAAGCATCCCGCCGGGTCGTTCGGGCACATCTCGGAGTAGGCGAGCAGGCGCGTCTCGGAGTCCGAGGGGAGGGTGATCCACGGCTTGTCCCGCCGCTTCGCAAGCTCGGCCGCCACCACCTCCGGTGTCGACGCCTCGATCGTGAAGCCGTCGGGACGCACCACCAGATGGACCGGCTGGTCCGCGAAGCGGGCAAGGAGCGGATGGTCCGGCCCGGCGTCGCGCAGCACCATGTTCGGCGTGCCGCGCTCCTTGGACTTGAGATTGACGTGCGAGCTGGCGTCCTGCACGGTCTTGGTGATCACTCCCGCCACCACGGAAAGATCGAGAGGAAGCTCGTCGAACACCGGGATGTCCGTGGCCGACAGAGCTTCGAGATCCCGCGGGAAGATGCGTAGGAAGCCCCAGGCATCCCCGGGATTGAGCGGAAGATAAGTCACGCTCCCCAGGATGCGATCGACCGGCAGCACCTCGATGCCGGCTTCGGCGAGGCGCGGCGCCACGGTCGCCACGGTCTGCTGCGAGCCGGTGGGCACGAACGCGACCCGCACGTCCGGGATGCGGATCTTCTCCCGCACACGCAGCGCCGCGTCGAGCACCTGCTCCTCGCGGATCACGTCCTGCGGATAGAACTGAATGCCATAGACCGGCGGCTCGCCCTCGCGCAGGGTGTAGACCTGCAGAGTGCCCGCCACATATCTCTTTTCCCCTGGAGTGAAGTAGGTGACGTCGTTGAACTCGCGATTCTCAGGGACGTTCAACACGCGTTTGGCGAAGAAGAAGTGGAACTTGGCCGCGTTCGGGACCTGCCCGTTCTCCTGGAAGTTGCCATTGATGAAGAACACCCGGGCAGTCTCTGGAACTCGCCGGTCGATGAAAAACTTGACCTGCCGGCCATTGAGAACGAGACCGCTCCCCGGCACCGAAACCGCCGCGAGCTGCTCTTCCGAGGCGATTTCGTCGACCGCGAGGGGCTGGGGCACGGGAACGGGAGCCTGCGCGACCGCAGCCGCCGCAGCTAGACCTGCGCAGACAAGAAAGAGAACGACGAGGCGCCGGACCATAGGGACCTCCTTCGGCTTGCTTGGAATGCTAAAAATCATACCACCGGAAGAGGTAACGCCCAGGAAGGGCAGGAGCCCTCATCTGTTCTTCAGCTGGCCCCCGGAAGCATCCCCCCTCCAGGTTTGTTACAGTCCCTGATCGACTGGATGAACTATGGAGACTTTCATGAAAAATAAATTCTTTGTGACGCTGCTGGCCGCTCTTGCGGTGCCGGCGGCGCTCCCGGCGCAGGTGACCGTGCCCGCGGCGGCCGAGAAGGCGGCCGCGGTGATCGACGAGGACAGCCTGAAGGGGCCCATCCGCTTCCTGGCGGACGACCTGCTCGAAGGGCGCGGCCCGGCCAGCCGGGGCGACCGGCTCAGCCAGCTCTACCTCGGCACCACCTTGCAGTACCTCGGCTTCGAGCCCGCTTTCGAGAACGGCAGCTACATCCAGCCCGTGGACGTCGTCAGCGTGACCGCCGACGTGCCCAAGAGCTGGCAATTCAGCAAAGGAGGCCAGAACCTTACCTTGAAGTTCTGGGACCAGTTCATCGCGGCGAGCGGCGTGCAGGAGGCGAAGTCGACCCTGAACAACTCCGAGATCGTGTTCGTGGGCTATGGCATCAAGGCCCCCGAGCACAAGTGGGACGACTTCAAGGGGACGAACCTCAAGGGGAAGGTCCTCCTGATGCTCAACAATGACCCCGATTGGGATCCGCAGCTCTTCGAGGGGGAGAGGCGTCTCTACTACGGCCGCTGGACCTACAAGTACGAGAGCGCGGCCGCGCAGGGGGCGGCGGGGGCGATCATCATCCACACCACGCCGTCGGCCGGCTATCCGTTCCAGGTGGTGCAGACCTCGTGGACCGGTCCGCAGTTCGAGCTGCCGGCCGAGGGCGAGCCGCGGCTGCAGGTGCAGAGCTGGGTGACGGAAGACGCCGCACGGCAGCTCGTGAAGCTGGCCGGCCAGGACCTGGACGCGCTGGTGAAGAGCGCCCGGAGCCGCGACTTCAAGCCCGTCCCGCTGGGCGTGACCACCTCGCTCGCCATGAGCAACAAGGTCGAGAAGGTGCAGACCGCGAACGTGGGAGGCCTGATGCGCGGGTCCGATCCGAAGCTGAAGGATGAGGTGATCATCTTCAGCGCTCACCACGATCATCTGGGGATCGGCGAGCCCGACAAAACCGGCGACAAGATCTACAACGGAGCGGTCGACAACGCCGCGGGCGTGGCCCAGGTCGTCGCCATCGCGCGGGCCTTCTCGGAGCTGCCGGAGCCGCCGCGGCGCTCGGTCCTGTTCCTGTTCGTGGCGGCCGAGGAGCAGGGGTTGCTGGGCTCCGAGTACTATGCCAAGCATCCGACCTTCCCCCCGGGCAAGATCGCCGCGAACATCAACTACGACGGCGGCAACAACCTCGGCCGTGGGCTGGAGCTGGCCTACATCGGCCTGGGCAAGTCGTCGCTGGACAAAGTGGTGACGAGCCTGGCGGCTACGCAGGACCGGAAGGTCGTCGGCGACCAGTTCCCGGACCGCGGCTCGTTCTACCGCTCCGACCAGTTCAACTTCGCGAAGATCGGCGTGCCCGCCATCTACCTGGACGCGGGAACGAAGTTCCGCGGCCGTCCGGAGGAGTGGGGCAAGGAGAAGGCCGAAGAGTACGAGGCGAAGGACTACCACCAGCCGAGCGACGAGCTGCGGCCCGACTGGAACTTCGACGGCATGATCGAGGACGCCAAGCTGGGCTTCTACGCCGGCGTGGTCCTGGCCAACGACGACAAGATGCCCACCTGGAACCCCGGCGACGAGTTCGAAGCCGCCAGGAAGGCGGCGATCGCGAAAGCGGCGCAGGGGGACCGGTCAGGGAAGCAGTGAGGACGAACGCGATCTGAAGCTTTCGCGGAAAGGGCGGCCCTGAGGAGCCGCCCGTTTTGTTCATTGATCCGTTTTTCTAAAGACCCGGCGGAGCTGACACGTTTCGGCGAAGCATGGCGCATCCCCTATTGGATGGAGCCTATGAAGAGCGAGCTTGCCTGATGGTCGCGGTCAACGGCGCCCTGCGAACGACGGTGCAGGTGCTCGAGATGCTCCGGAGCCGCGACGTCAAGCTCTGGGCCGAGGGCGGGAAGCTCAAGTACAGCGCGCCGCCGGGCGCGCTCACCGCCGATTTGCTGGCCGAGCTCAAGGCGCGTAAGGGAGAGCTGCTCGCCTTCCTGCGCCAAGGCGCCGCGGCCCGCCGCTCCGGGACGCTGGCCGGCATCACCGCGGCCCACCACGAGCGCCCGCCGCTCTCCTTCGCGCAGCAGCGCCTCTGGCTCCTCCACCAGCTCTTCCCACAGAGCGCGGGGTACAACATCGCGCGCGCCGTGCGCCTGCGCGGCAAGGTGCGGGTCGACCGTCTCGCCGCGAGCCTCACCGCCATCGTCCGCCGCCACGGGTCGCTGCGCACCACCTTCGCGGCCGACGGCGGCGAGCCGGTGCAGGTGGTGGCGCCGCCCCCGGAGGAGGTGAGCCCGCTGCCGCTGGCTGATCTGCGGGCTCTCCCCGCCGGCCGGCGCGAGCCGGAGGCCTGGCGGCTCGCCCAGGAGGACGCCCGCCGGCCGTTCGACCTGGCGCGCGGGCCGCTGCTGCGCGTCTTCCTCCTGCAGGTGGACGACGAGGATTTCATCGCGCCGAGCACCCTGCACCACGCTGTCGGCGACGGCTGGTCGAGCGGCCTGCTGTTCCGCGAGATGGGGCTCGCCTACGCCGCCCTGGCCCGCGGCGAGACGCCGGAGCTGCCGCCTCTGCCGGTGCAGTACACCGACTACGCGGTCTGGCAGCGGCAGTGGCTGATGGGAGACGCTCTCGCGGAGCAGCTCGCCTGGTGGAAGGAGCAGCTCGCCGGCGCGCCGCAGGAGCTCGACCTCCCCACCGACCGGCCGCGTGCAGCGGCCCGCAGCGACCGCGGCGGCCGCCGGACGCTGCTCCTCCCCAAGCCGCTCACCGAAGCGCTGCGGGCATTCAGCCAGGCGCAGGGCGCGACGCTCTTCATGATCCTCCTGGCGGCCTGGCAGACCCTGCTCGGCCGGATCGCCAACCAGGACGACGTGGTGGTGGGCTCGCCGGTCGCCAACCGCAATCGCGCCGAGATCGAGGGGCTGATCGGCTGCTTTCTCAACACCCTGGTGCTGCGCACGGTGTTCCGTGGCGATCCCACCTTCCGCGCGGTGCTGGCCGCGGTACGCGAGACGGCGCTCGGGGCCTACGCCCATCAGGACCTGCCCTTCGAGAAGATCGTCGAGGAGCTGCGGCCGGAGCGCAGCCTGACGCAGACACCGCTGTTCCAGGTGATCCTCACCTTGCACAACGTCCCTGCGCCGGACCTGGAGGTGGCGGACTTCCGCATGACCCTGATGCCGCCCACCAGCCGGACGTCGACGCTCGACCTCGCCGGCAACCTGCAGGAGACGCCCGCAGGAGTCGAGACCTCCTTGATCTTCAAGGAGGACCTCTTCGACGGCACCACCGTCGAGCGGCTCGCCGGCCATTTCCTGCGGCTGCTCGGCGCCGTCGCCGCCGATCCCGGCCGGACGGTCCGCGGCCTGCCGCTCCTTGCCGAGGCCGAGCGCCATCAGCTTCTCCGGGAGCACAACGACACCTTCCGCGGCGCGGCACCGGAGGGGGGCCTGTATGAGCGGATCGCGGCGCAGGCCGGGCGGACGCCGGACGCGGTGGCCCTGGCGTCCGCGAGCGGGGTGGTCACCTACCGGGAGCTGCGGGAGCGGGCCGGGAGCCTGGCGGCGCACCTGCGCCGGCTGGGGGTCGGGCCGGAGGTGCTCGTGGGGCTCGCGGCCGAGCGCTCGGCGGCTCTCGTGGTGGGCGCCCTGGGGATCCTCGCGGCCGGCGGCGCCTACGTGCCGCTCGACCCGAGCTACCCGCGCGAACGGCTGGAGATGATGCTCGGCGACTCGGCGGCGCCGGTGCTGCTGGTGGATGAGAGATCGCGCGGCGCGCTGGCTCCTCCCCCTGGAGTGCGGGTGGCCGGCCTCTGCGCCGGGCCGCCGGAGAGCGGCGGCGTCTGGACTCCGGTCCCGGCGGAGAGCACCGCCTACGTGATCTACACCTCGGGCTCGACCGGCCGCCCCAAGGGGGTGCGGGTGAGCCATGGCGCTCTGCTCAGCTTCCTCGACTCCATGGCCGGCCGGCCCGGGCTCGGCGCCGGGGACGTGATGCTCGCCCTCACCTCCCTGTCGTTCGACATCGCGGCGCTGGAGCTCTACCTGCCCCTCCTCACCGGGGCCCGGCTCGAGCTGGTGGAGCGCGAGGTGGCGGCCGACGGAGGACGCCTGGCGGAGCGGATCGCCGCCTCCGGAGCCACCGTGGTCCAGGCGACCCCCGCCACCTGGCGCATGCTGATCGAGTCCGGCTGGACGGGCGATCCGCGGCTCAAGGTGCTCTGTGGCGGCGAGGCTCTCCCCGACCGGCTGGCGGCGGAGCTCCTGGCGCGCTGCGGCGAGGTCTGGAACCTCTACGGTCCCACCGAGACGACCGTCTGGTCGGCGGTCTCCCGCCTCGCCCCAGGCGAGCCGGTGCGCCTCGGAGAGCCGATCGACCGCACCTCCCTCTACCTGCTCGGCCCGGCGCTCGCGCCGGTGCCGTTGGGGGTGGCCGGCGAGCTGTGCATCGGAGGCGCCGGGCTCGCCCGCGGCTACCATGGCCAGCCGGAGCTGACCGCCGAGCGCTTCCTCCCCGATCCCTGGGGGGACGGGCCCGGGGCGCGCCTCTACCGGACCGGCGACCTGGCGCGCCGCGACGGGCGGGGGCGGATCGAGTTTCTCGGCCGGCTCGACCATCAGGTCAAGGTGCGCGGCTTCCGCATCGAGCTGGGGGAGATCGAAGCGGTGCTGGCCACGCTGCCCGGAGTCCGCGAGGCGGCCGTGGTCGCGCGATCGGACCGATCCGACCGATCCGTCGGATCACCCGGCGATCAGCGGCTGGTCGCCTACGTGGTGGGTGACGCCACGGCCGAGGAGTTGCGCCGGTCGCTCCGCGAGCGGCTGCCGGACTTCATGGTGCCGGCCGCCTTCGTCTCCCTCGCCGCGCTGCCCCTCACCCCCAACGGCAAGGTCGACCGCAAGACGCTGCCGGCGCCGGACTGGCAGAGCCCTGCGGCGAGCTCCCTGGCACCGCGGACGCCGGCCGAAGAGGTCGTCGCCGGCATCTGGGCCGAGCTCCTCAGCTTCGAACGGGCCGGTGCCTCCGATCATTTCTTCAACCTGGGCGGCCATTCGCTGCTGGCGATGCGGGTGACGTCGCGTGTGCGCGATGCCTTCGGCATCGAGCTCGCGCTGCGCGACCTCTTCGAAGCGCCGGTGTTGGCGGACTTCGCGGCACGGATCGAGGCGGCGCGCCGGGCCGGCCTCACCGGCAGGGACCAACCCCGGCTCACCCCGCCCCTGGTCCCGGTGCCGCGGCAGGGGCCGCTCCCCCTGTCGTTCGCCCAGCAGCGGCTCTGGTTCATCGACCGGCTTGAACCGGGCAGCTCGCTCTACAACATCCCGGTGGCGCTGCGCGTCGAGGGGCCGCTGGATTCCGGGGTGTTGGCACGGAGCCTCGGCGAGATCGTGCGCCGTCACGAGGCGTTGCGCACGGCCTTCGTCGCCCTGGAAGGCGCGCCGGTGCAGGTGATCCAGCCGGCGGAGCCCTTCCACCTGCCGGAGGTGGACCTGTCGGGCCTGCCGGGCCTGTCCGATGGGTCGGATCGGTCGGATCGGACGGATCCGTCCGATCTCAAGGCCCGGCAGGCCCTCACCCTCGTCCGCGAGGAGTCGCTACGCCCCTTCGATCTCTCGGGCGGCTCGCTGCTGCGCGGTCTCCTGCTGCGTCTGGCGGAAGGTGACCGGATCGCCGCGGTGACCCTGCATCACATTGCGAGCGACGGCTGGTCGACGGGAATCCTGGTCCGCGAGGTTGCGGCTCTCTATGCGGCGTTCGTCGAAGGCAGGCCGTCGCCCTTGCCGGAGCTGCCGGTGCAGCTCGCGGACTTCGCGGTCTGGCAACGCTCATGGCTGCACGGCGAGGTCCTGGAGGGCGAGATCTCCTTCTGGCGCCGGCAGCTCGCGGGGCTGCCGCCGCTCCTGGAGCTCCCCACCGACCACCCGCGGCCCGCAGTGCAGAGCTTCCGCGGCGCCGCACGGCCGGTGCGCCTGCCGGCCGCGCTCACCCGGCAGGTCCAGAGGCTCGGCGGGCGCGAGGGGACGACCCTCTTCATGGCGCTGCTGGCCGCCTTCCAGGCCCTTCTCGCGCGTTATAGCGGACAGGACGATCTCGCGGTGGGCTCCCCGGTCGCCGGACGCAACCGGGTGGAGCTCGAGGGATTGATCGGGTTTTTCGTCAACACCCTGGTGTTGCGTAGCAATCTGACCGGCGAGCCCACGTTCCGTGAGCTGCTCGGCCGGGTCCGCGAGACCGCGCTCGCCGCCTATCTGCACCAGGACGTGCCCTTCGAAAAACTGGTCGAAGAGCTGGCTCCGCGGAGGAGTCTCGCGTATACGCCCTTGTTTCAGGTGATGTTCGCTCTGCAGAACGCTCCGGGCGAAAACCTGGAAGTCCGGGATCTGCGTCTGCGGCCGGTGCGCGGAACCGGGGCGGCGGCGAAATTCGATCTCGCTCTGAACCTGGCGGAGCACGACGGAGGCCTCGGCGGCGCGATCGAATACGCCACCGATCTGTTCGACGGCACGACGATCGACCGCCTGATCGGGCACCTCGAGCGGCTGCTCGCCTCGTTCGCCGCGAGCCCGGAGCGGCCCCTCTCCGAGATTTCCGTGCTGTCGGAGGCCGAGCGCCATCAGCTCCGGACGGAATGGAACGACACGGCCGCCCCGGTGCCCCCCGGGATCGTGGAGCGCTTCGCAGCGCAGGTGCGCCGCGCACCGGACGCCGTGGCCGTGGTGCTCGCCGGAGACGAGGCCAGGGGCGTCACCTACCGCGAGCTCGACCGCCGGGCGGATCTCCTGGCCGGGCGTTTGCGCGCCCTCGGGGTCGGGCCGCAGGTGCCGGTGGGGCTGTGCGTCGAGCAGACCCCGGAGCTGGCGGTGGCTGTGCTGGGAATCTTCAAATCCGGCGGTGCCCTGTTGGCCCTGGACTCCACCTACCCACCGGCGCGCTTGTCCTTCCTGCTGGCGGATGCGGCGGTGCCGGTGCTGGTGGGCCCACAGCATCTTTTGGAAACCTTTCCGTCCCACGGCGCGCGGACGGTCCTGCTGGACGGAGAAGAGGGGATCGACGAGAGCACGGACAACGGAGCCGGCCCGGCTTCCGGTGATCTCGCCTACCTCATCTACACGTCGGGCACCACAGGCCAGCCCAAAGCGGTCCCGGTGGAGCACGGCATGCTCGCGGCCACTCTCGCGGCCACCCAAAAACTGTTCCTTTTCGCGGCCGGCGACCGGATGCCCTGCCTGGCTCTCTCCACGTTCGACATCTCCCTGTTCGAGCTGCTGTCGCCCCTGCTGACCGGCGGCACCGCCGTGCTCTTTCCCCTGCGGCCGGCGCTCGATGTGGAGCTCCTGGTCGACTGCCTCGGAGAGATGACCTGCCTGCACGCCGTCCCGGCGTTGATGCGAGGGATCATCGAGTCACTCCGGCGCCGCAGCGCCGCGGCCCCAGGTAGGAAGACCGAAGCTCCGGACGTGACCGGGATCCGCGCGGTCTTCGCCGGCGGGGACGCGGTGCCGGCCGATCTGCTGGAGGACCTGCGGGAGACCTTCCCGGCCGCCCGGGTGTGGGTCCTCTACGGGCCGACGGAAGGGACCATCGTCTGCGCCGCGCACCCGATGCCGCCGCCGCCCGCTCCGGCACGGCCGCTGCTGGGCCGGCCGCTCGCCGGCGCGGTCCTCCACGTCTGTTCCGACGACGGAGAGCTGCAGCCGGCAGGGGTGCCGGGCGAGCTCTGGATCGGCGGCGCCGGGGTCACCCGCGGCTATCTGGGCCGCGACGAGCTGACCGCGGAGAAGTACGTCCTGCGCGACGCCGAACGGTTCTATCGCACCGGCGACCGCGCGCGGCGCCTGGCCGACGGCACCCTCGAGTTCCTCGGCCGCCTCGACCACCAGGTCAAGATCCGCGGCTTCCGCATCGAGCTGGGAGAGATCGAGGCAGCGCTCGCCTCGCTGCCCGGAGTCCGCCAGGCAGCCTTGCTGGCGTGGGAAGAGCCCTCGGGCGACCGGCGCCTGGTCGCCTATGTGGTGGGTGACGCCAAGGCCGAGGCTCTGCGCCAGGGCCTGCGCGAGCGGTTGTCGGACTACATGGTGCCGGCGGCCTTCGTCTCGCTCCCGGCGCTGCCCCTGACTCCTCATGGCAAGCTCGACCGCACGGCCCTGCCGGCTCCGGAGCAGTCCGGCGCCAGAGAGGGCTTCGTGGCACCGCGGACCCCGGTCGAGGAGGTCCTCGCCTGCATCTGGTCCGAGGTGCTGGGGATTGAGCGGGTCGGGGCCGACGACGACTTCTTCGATCTGGGCGGACATTCGCTGCTCGCCACGCGGGTGGTGTCGCGCCTGCGCGGCGCCTTCGTCGTCGAGGTGCCGCTGCGCGATCTGTTCGAAGCTCCGACTCTGGCCGGCCTCGCCGCCCG
>DATFPH010000180.1:0-4940 GCA_035264905.1 Thermoanaerobaculia bacterium | reverse complement strand
CGCCAACGTCACCGATCACCTTCCCCAATTACCGAACTCTCGGCGTCCGCGCGAAGTTCACTCCGGTCACCGCGGGCAGTTGCACCGAGAATGCGACGACCCTCTGCCTGAACAACGGCCGGTTCCAGGTGCGGGCGACGTTCCGGACCGCCAGCGGACAGACCGGCAACGCCCAGGTCGTCAGGCTGACCAGCGACACCGGCTATCTCTGGTTCTTCAGCCCGTCGAACGTCGAGGCCGTGGTCAAGGTGCTGAACGGCTGCGGCTTCAACAGCCACTACTGGGTCTTCGCCGGCGGCCTGACGAACGTCCGCACGGTGATCACCGTGACCGACACCGAGACCGGCGCCACGAAGACCTACATCAATCCGCAGAACACCGCGTTCCAACCGATCCAGGATACGAGCGCGTTTGCGACCTGTCCGTGAACCCCTGCTGACAAAACGGTCCGGCCGGAGTTTCTCACAACTCCGGCCGGGCCTGACTCGGCAGGAAAACGGGCCTCCCACCGGGCTGAAGCCAGTCTACACCCCTGGAGCTCCTACACACCGAAATACCGCGCATCCGGGTGATGGAACACCAGCGCCGAGACGCTCGCTTCGGGGTCCATCATGTCTCCCTCGGTGAGCTCGACGCCGATCTCTTCCGGCCGCAGGGCCTCGAACAGCTCCCGCTGGAACGCGAGGTCCGGGCAGGCCGGGTAGCCGAAGCTGTAGCGCTTGCCGCGGTAGCGGGCGGACAGCTTGTCGTCGACCGGCAGGTCCTCGGGGTCCGGGAAGCCCCAGTCCGCGCGCAGGCGGGCGTGGAGGTACTCGGCGGCGGCCTCGGCGGTCTCCAGGGCCAGCGCGGCGAAGGCGTGGCTCTTCAGGTATTCGCCCTGGCGCTTCCACTCCTCCACCCTCTCGCGCACTCCCTCTCCCGCCGTGGTCACGAAGAGCGCCACGTGGTCTTCGGGCAGGACGTAGTCGGTCAGGCAGAGGCTGCCGTTGCGGGTCTGCCGCGGGAGGTCCCAGGCCGCGGCCGGCCGGCCCGTTTCCGGACAGATCAGTGTCAGCCGGTTCCCCTCCGCCTGGGCCGGATAGAAGCGCCAGACGGCCCGCGCGCTCAGGCCGCCCTGCCGCGCCACGTCTTTGAGATCCTCGATGACCGCCTCCAGCTTGGCGAGCTTCGCGTCTCCCTGCTCCCGCAGCTTGCGGACCGAGCCCTTCATACCCAGGTGCTTGCCGTAGAGCATCTGCGGGCTGAGGTACTGCCAGACCTCGTCCAGGTCCAGCTCTTCCACGTGCCGCTCCACGTCCCTGGGCGCCGGCACCGGAACGTCCCGCCGCACGGCCTGGACCGGCGGCGGCGCAACCTCGGCCCCTTCGGTCGCTACCGTCCCGGTGTCCGTGTTGTCGTTCGAAATCAGCTCCGCGACTTCGCGCTCCAGCTCCGGCCGGGTCGCGGGATCGAGCAGCCGCTCCACCAGGCTGAGGCCATGCATGGCGTCCCGGGCGTAGGTGCAGAGGCCGCCGCTGTACGCCGGGGCGATCTTGCGGTGGGTGAAGCGCCGGGTGAGCGCGGCCCCTCCGACGACCAGCGGGATGTCGATCCCTTCCGCCGCCAGGTCGCCCGCGGTCAGCACCATCTGCTGCGCGCTCTTGACCAGCAGGCCCGACAGGCCGATCAAGCTCGGATGGTGCTCGCGCACGGCCTGGATCAGCCGCTCCGAGGGGACTTTGATCCCCAGGTTGACCACCGTGAAGCCGTTGTTCGACAGGATGATGTCGACCAGGTTCTTGCCGATGTCGTGCACGTCCCCCTTGACCGTGGCCAGGAGGACCTTGCCGCGCCCCGCATCTCCGACCTTCTCCATGTGCGGCTCGAGGAAGGAGACCGCCGCCTTCATGACCTCGGCGCTCTGCAGCACCTCGGCCACGATGAGCTGGTTGTCGTTGAACAGGCGGCCGACCTCGCCCATGCCGGTCATCAGCGGGCCGTTGATGATGTCCAAGGGCGCCGGCCAGCGCGGATCGTTCAACGCCTCCGCGAGGTCGGGCTCGAGCCCCTCCTTGCTCCCCTCGATCACGGCGCGGGAGATGCGCTCCGGGAGCGGCAGCTCGGCGCGCGGCTTGGCTCCCGCCGCGGACGTGCGGCCGCGGAAAAAGGCGGTGAACTCTTCGACGGCCTTGTTGCCCGAGACCACGTCTCCCACCGGCAGGTAGATGAGCGCTTCGGACAGCTCCCGCTCCTCCTCCGGGATGTCCGCGTAGCGCGCCAGCTTCTCGGTATTGACGATCGCAGCGTCGAGACCGGCTTTGGTGCAGTGATAGAGGAAGACCGAGTTGAGGACCTCCCGGCCGGCGTTGGGCAGGCCGAAGCTGACGTTGGAGACGCCCAGGATCGTCTTGGTGTCCGGGAACAGCTCCTTGACCGCGCGCACGCCCTCGACCGTCTGGGCCGCCGAGCCCAGGTAGGCGGCGTCGCCCGTGCCGCAGGGGAAGACCAGGGCGTCCCACCAGATGTCCTCGGGCGCGATCCCCATGTCCTCGACCAGGATCTGATAGCTGCGGCGCGCCACCTCCAGCTTGCGCTCGACCGTCACCGCCATCCCCTTCTCGTCGATCAGGCCGACGATCAGGGCCGCGCCGAACCGCTTCGCCAGGGGGACGACCTTCTCGAAGCGGTGCAGGCCGTCTTCCAGGTTGATGGAGTTGAGCACGGCCTTGCCCTGGCAATAGGTGAGGGCCCGCTCCATGACTGCCGCGTCCGTCGAGTCGATCATCAGCGGGACCTTGACCATGCGGATCAGGCGATCGAGGAAGCCCTCGACGTCGGCGATCTCGTCGCGGTCGGGATCCTGGAGGCAGACGTCCAGGATCTGCGCCTGCGAGCGGACCTGCGCGCGGCCCACCTCGGCGGCGGCCTCGAAGTCCTTGTCCGCGATGAGCCGCTTGAACTTGCGGCTGCCCAGGACGTTGGTCCGTTCGCCTACGAGGAGCGGCCGGTTGTCTTCGGCCAGCTCCACGGCTTCGAGGCCGGAGACCAGAGAGCGGCGGTGGCTTGGAATCCGCCGGGGAGGCCGCCCCTTCACCAGCTCGCCCAGGGCCGTGACGTGCGCCGACGTGGTGCCGCAACAGCCGCCGACCAGGTTCAGCCAGCCGGCCTCCAGGAACCGCGAGAAGACGCGGCGGAAAACCACCGGCCCCTCGGTATAGAGCCCCTCCTCGTTGGGCAGGCCGGCGTTGGGCACGCAGGCCACCCGGGTGCGGCAGATGTCGGAGAGGGTGCGCAGGTGGTCGGCCATGAGGTCCGGGCCGGTGGCGCAGTTGAGGCCGACGTAGAGGAGATCGGCGTGGAGCAGGGAGACGGCGAGGGCCTCGGCATCCTGGCCGCCGAGCATCGTGCCGGTCGTCTCGATGGTGACGGAGACAGCCACGGGAACCTTCCAGCCCGTCTGCGCGAAAGCCTTCTCGATGCCGATCAGGCCGGCCTTGACGTTGCGCGTGTCCTGCGCGGTTTCGAGCAGCAGGTAGTCGGCGCCGCCGCCCATGAGGCCGAGGGCCTGGACGCGGAAGTGCTCGATCAGCTCCTCGAAAGTGATGCCCCCGGTCACCGAGATCGCCTTGGTCGTCGGCCCCATGGAGCCGCAGACGAAATGCGTCCGCTCCGGCGTGTCGTGCCGGGCGCAGGCGGCGCGGGCGATCGAGGCGGAGGCGGCGTTGAGCTCGTATGCCTTGTGGGCCAGCCCGTACTCGGCGAGGACGAGCGGAGTGCCCCCGAAGGAGTTCGTCTCGACGACGTCGCAGCCGGCTCTCAGATAACCCTCGTGGACGCCGTCGACCACGTCGGGCCGGGTGGCGCAGAGATTTTCATTGCACCCTTCGAGCTCGGGGCCGCCGAAGTCCTCGGCGGTCAGTCGGACCGCCTGGAGAGCGGTGCCGGTCGCGCCGTCGAGAACGAGAATCCGCTCCGCCAGCGCGGCATGGAGGGCCGTGGTCCGCGCCTCGAGATCCGCCGGGCGCGGAGGAACGGGAACGTCGAAGATCGAATCCGTCACTGTCGTATCTCCTGAGGCATAAATGAAAAACCCGCCTCGTATGCATCACGAGAGCGGGTTTTTCCCACCGGACACTTCGTTGCCGCCTCTTGTCGGTGAGGCGGCCGCATCCTCGCCCGTATCCGTTGAAGGGGGCGAGAGGGCACCTTGGGTGTCCGTCCCAGGTTGCCGTGCCCGGCTCGGTCGCCGGGCCCTCGTAATGCACTCTGGAGAATACCGGGAGGGAGGGGAGGATGTCAAAGGGGGTAATCCCGGTGGCCTGCCCCGCGGGGTAGGATGGGGGTTATGACAACCAACGTCCACTTCTCTGCCGACGTCCTGGCCGCGATCCGCGACGGCAAGATTCTGGGCATTCGGGCCGGCACCCAGCCGCACCGCATCATCGGCATCTGGGCGGTCGTGGTGGAGCGCCGGGTCTTCGTGCGCTCCTGGAGCCTGAAGCCGCGGAGCTGGTACCGGACGTTCCTCGAAGAGCCCGCCGGAGTGATCCAGGTCGAAGGCCGGGAAATCGCCGTGCGCGCGGTGCACACGCGGAGCGAGCGCCTGAAAGAGGCTGTCGATCGCGCCTATCTGGAGAAGTACAAAACGCCCGGATCGATCAAATACGCGCAAGACCTCGGACGCCCGCCGTCGCGGGATACCACGACGGAGCTGGTCCCGGCCAAATAAGTGCGAATCGTCAGGCGCCGCTCCTGAGCAGCCGCTACTCCGCGCGTAGGAGCACGAACACCGCGGCGAGCGCAAGGACGCGCAGATCCAGGGACGCGTGTTGCGCGATCGGGAGCGTGCTCGGGACGAGGCGCGCGAGCAGAGGCACGCCCGCCGCGGCCACCGCGACCCCGACGACGCCTCCGACGAACGCGACGCCTATGCTTTCGGTGACGAGCTGACGCACCAGCCG
>DATFPH010000179.1:0-3425 GCA_035264905.1 Thermoanaerobaculia bacterium | reverse complement strand
GACCTGATCGTGGTGGAAGAGCCCCAGGTGTTCTTCAAGATCCCCATGGCGGAGCAGTTGCGCAAGACGCTCGCCGGCCATCCCGAACGCTTCGAGCTGGTGAAGGCGTTCCCCGTCGACAGCAATGTCCGCGCCTTCCAGGGCGTGCGGCTCGCCGTCTACCGGAGCCGCGTGCGCAACCCGAGCCCGGCGCGCCAGGTCTCCTTCGACATGATCGGCCTCGGCCGGTCGCTCGGAGCGGAGGTCCGCTAGCGGCGAGACCCGGCCGCGGCGTCACGGCTCCGTGGTGAGGCGCAGCGCGCGCTTGACAGCGAACCAGAGATTGCGGGCTTTCCAGAAGCGGCTGGCTTCGACGGCCCGCAGCCGGCGAGCCAGCTCGGCCGTCCGCTCTGCCTGCCGCGCGAGCTCTTCACGGTGCGCGGCCTCGCTCCGGCTCAGCTCATCCTGAAGCCTGACGGCGTCGAACTGCGCCGAGCGGAGGCATGCCCAGAGGACGGGGCCCGAGTACAGGCCCAGCTCCTCCCCGTCACTCGCCACCGACCGCACGGTCAGGTGGGCCGACTGGGGATTCACGCTCGCGGGAAGATCCACCTTGGCCTGCCAGCCCACGGCCTGCATAGGATCGCTGGCGAACGCCTGCCCCATCGCAGGCCGGGGCTGCAGATCCCGGCACGACGCGACCAGGACGCCGTCGATCCGGATGCGGACCTCCCGCGGAGGACGTCCGAGGACCCGGTCCGCGCTCCAGCCGCTGAGCAGCAGACTCCTTTGCCCCATCCAGGAGCAGTGCTCGAGAAAGCCGTCGGCCTCGCGCTCGACCTTCAGCCCCGAGAACGGGGCGCCGTCGGGAGACCCCGTCTTGAGGACGACGTAGAGATCCTGGAAGCTGCCGAGCCCTCTCGGGATGCGCAGGACCGGGCAGGGACCGATGGCCTTGCGGACGGCGGAGCGGACGAAGTCCTCGGTCACCCAGGACGTGCCGTACTCGAGCGTATCCAGGGAGCCGCTCTCGCTCTGCGCTTCGAAGACGATCCCCGCCGGCTCCCGGGTTCCTTTCAGCGACATGTCATGAACGCTGAAGATCAGGAGCCCCTCCGGCTTGACCAGCGATCCGAGGCGCTGCAGCCATGCGACGAACCTGGCTTCAGGCAAATGGGTGAACAGAGAGGACACCTGGATGCAGTCGAAATCCACAGGGCAGTGGAAGTCCTCCGGATCGGTCGTGGACACGATGCCGTGGACCCCGAACTCGCGCTGCTGAAACGCGACTCCTTCGGCATAGATGTCCGAGACCCAGACTGATTCCTTGGGCACGTCCGCGACGATGTGCCGCGTGACCCGGCCGTAGCCGCTGGCGAAATCCAGGAGCCGCCCGCCCCAGCTCAGGGAGCCGAACCTCCAGGCGATGATCTGGCGCAGAGTCCCCCAGAGCTGGCGGCCCGACAGGAGATAGATCCCCACCGCCTGTTCGGGCGAATGTCCCTGGGTGTAGCGAAAGAAGCGCAGCATCTCGTCTGCCGCGCTGGTATTCAGGTTGATGCCGTCCTCCAGAAGGTCTCTGCACAGCGCCTGGACGAGAAGGCTGTGCGAGGAGTTCGAATACGCCAGGGAATCAGCATCCATCCTGTTCGAGATCTTATCTCACCCGGCCGTCGCGAAGGTGTCGCAGCTCTTGAGGTCGCCCGTCTCGAGCCCGGTGCGGAACCAGCGCATGCGCTGCTCCGAAGAGCCGTGCGTCCAGCTCTCGGGCCGGACCTCGCCCGACGTCTGCTGCTGGATGCGGTCGTCGCCGACGGCGGCGGCGCCGGTCAGGGCCTCCTCGATGTCTCCCGGATCGAGAATGTTTTTCTTCTGGGTCGAGTGCGCCCAGATGCCCGCGAAGCAGTCGGCCTGGAGCTCCAGCCGCACCGACAGCTCGTTGGCGCTGCCGGGGCTCTCCTGCTGGGCTTGGCGGACCTGGTCGCTGATGCCCAACTGGTTCTGCACGTGGTGCCCGATCTCGTGAGTGATCACGTAGGCCTGCGCGAAGTCGCCGTCGGCGCCGAAGCGGTTGCGCAGCTCTTCGTAGAAGGCGAGGTCGATGTAGACCTCGTTGTCGGGCGGACAGTAGAAGGGACCCATGGCCGCCTCGGCGTAGCCGCAGCCGGAGCGTACGGCGTCCCTGAACAGGGCCAGCCGGGCTCGCTGGTAGGGACGCCCCGCGTCGCCGAAGATCTTCGTCCAGGTGTCCTGGGCGTCGTCGAGCACGAAGGAGACGAACTGGACGAGATTCTCCTCCTCGGGCGAGGCGGACACGGGCGCTCCCTGGGTCGCCGGCGTGCCCGCGGGAGCCCCGCCGCCGACCAGGGCGAAAAAGTCCTTCTTGAAGATGAAGCTCAGCAGGAGCAGGACGATGAAGCCGCCGATACCCATCTTCGGCAGGGCGCCGCCGCGCCCCCTGGTGCTTCCTCGCAGATCGTCGAGATCCGCGCTACGGCCACGTGGAGTCCAACGCATGATATCCCCCTGTTCCGGAGCGGAGAGAGTCCACCGCCCGGTGCAGACCGGGAATGCAAGTCTTGGACCGCGTCTGGAGGGAGGTGGAAAACGCAGACCCGGCCGGGCAAGCGCCCGGCCGGGAAAGGAAACCTTTTACAGCGAGTTGAGGAAGGTCTGGATCTGCTGCTGCTGAGTCGAGCTCAGGTTGATGTAGTTCTGGATGACCGGCTCGGCCTCGTTCGTGTGACGCAGGATGGCATTGTGGCGCGTCGTGTTGAACAGGTCGTGCATGAACCGGGCGCGGGTGCGCAGGCCCCACAGCGGCGGCGTCCGCATCTTGAAGCGGGTCGAAGCGGGACCGTTCTGAATGATGCCGTCGCCCGTGCCGACGTCGTGCAGCATGAAGTCGCTGTAGGGGTGGATGATCTTGTCGCCCAGCGCCGGGGGGACGGTGAACGTGGTGCCGTTGATCACGGTGCCCGTCGGAGCGGTCGTGATCGTCGGGGTGTGGCAGCTCGCGCAGCCGATCGAGGTGAAGAGCGAAGCGCCGGCCTGGGCGTTGGTCGTGGCGGCGAGGACCGTGTCGCGCGGCGGGACCTTGGTCGCGCGCATGAAGCGCGCGAAGAACTCGACGTCGGGGCCGAAGGGATTGGCGGCGGTCGGCGCTTCCTCAGGATCGGGAACCCCGTCGAAAGCGGCGACGGAAGCTCCCATGTTGGTGTTCTCCGTGGGCTGGAGGGGGCTGGTGATACCCATCTCATTCAGGTAGGCGTCCGCCGAGAAGGAGAGCAGGCTGGCGTGCTGGTTCTTCCAGCCGAAGCGGGCGATCCGCGTGGTGCCCGGGGACTCGAGGACCGGCACCAGAATGATCTGACCCTTGCGGCCGGCGGGCTGCGCGTTCTGGATGGCGGTGAACTGGCTGTCCGGAATCGCCTCGACGAAGCCGT
>DATFPH010000178.1:0-2120 GCA_035264905.1 Thermoanaerobaculia bacterium | reverse complement strand
GAGTTGGGCGGCGCGCGCCGCGAGCTGGCGGTAGGTGAGCGATTCATCCCCGGCCACGAGCGCCAGCCGCTCCGGCGTCCGCCCGGCCTGCTCCCCGATCAGCTCGTGGATCGTGCGATCCGCCGGATAGCTCGCGGCCGTAGCGTTCCAATCCACCAGGATCTGCGCCTCCTCGGCCGGCAGAAGGAGCGGCAGGTCGAGCAGGGTCCGTCCGGGATCGGCCGCCGCCCCGGCGAGAAGCGTGCGCCAGTGCCCGAGCAGGCGCTCGGCCGTAGCGCCGTCGAACAGGTCGGCGTTGAAGACCAGGGAGGCGGCGAGGCCCTCTCCGGTCTCGGCCACCTCCAGCGTCAGATCGAGCTGCGCCGGCCGCTCGCCGAGGGGCAGCGAAGAGAGGGCGAGCGGGCCGAGCCGGACCTCCGCGCCCGGCCGCCCGAGCGCGAACGAAGCGAGGGCCTGCTGCCGCGGCAGGTGCGACTTCTGGAGGCTGAACATCGCCTGGACGAGGGGCGACCGGCTCGGATCGCGCACCGGCTGCAACCGCTCAGTCAACAAGGCGAACGGGTACTCCTGGTGATCGAGGGCGCCGAGCGCCGCCTGGCGGATCTCTCCCAGGAAGCGGCGGAACGGGAGATCGCCGAAGGGCTCGCCACGGACCACCACCGGGTTGACGAAGTAGCCGACCACCCCGGCCAGCTCGCGCGCCCCGCGCCCGGCCGCCGGGCAGCCGACCGCCAGCTCCTCCTGCCGGGTGTACCGGTGCAGGAGCGTCTGGAAGCCGGCGAGGAGGAGCGCGAACAGGGTCGATCCCGTGGCCTGTCCCAGCGCCTGGAGGCGGTCCGACAGCTCCGCACCCAGCTCCAGCGAGCGGACGCCGCCGCGCTCGGTCTGCACCGCCGGGCGCGGCCGGTCGGTCGGCAGGTCGAGATCCGGGGGCGCCGCGGGCAGCGCCTGCCGCCACCACGACCACAGCCGCTCTCCCTCCGCTCCGGCGAGCCGGTCCGCCTGCCAGCGCACGTAGTCGGCGTAGGTGACCGGCGGAGGCGCCAGCTCGACGGCTCCACCCAGGAGCGCCCCCAGCTCGTCGGCCAGCACGGCGAGCGACCAGAAGTCGGCCGCGATGTGGTGCACGGCGAGCCCCAAAGCATGCTCGGCGGGGCCGAGGCGCAGCAGGATCACGCGGAGCAGCGGGCCGTGCTCGAGATCGAACGGCCGGTCGAGCTCGTGCCGCAACCGCGCCGCCGGCCCCTCCTCGACCGCGAAGCCCACCGCCATCTGCCCGTGCACCCGCTGCACCGGCTCGCCCGCGCGGTCGTGGTAGGTGGTGCGCAGCGCCGGATGGCGATTCACCAGGGTCTGAAACGCGCGGCGCAGGGCCTCCGGATCGACGTCGCCCGAGATCCGTGCCGCCGCGGTGAGGTTGTAGGCCGCGCCGTCGGGGTTCAGGCGGTGGAGGAACCAGAGCGCTTTCTGGCCGTAGGACAGGGGAAATTCGGAGGCCGGCTCGAAGGAGGCCCTCACCCCCCGCCCCCCTCCCGCGAGCGGGAGAGGGGAGCACAGCGAAGACAGATCGCGGAGAGTGGCGCCTTCGAGGAGGGCGGTCAGCGAGACTTGCGCGCCCAGGCGGGGCTCGATCTCCTGTTGCAGCTCGACGGCAGAGAGGGAATCGAGGCCCAGGGCGATCAGCGGCTGGTCGGGATCGATCCGCTCCGGCGCGAGGCGCAGCACCCGCGCGGCGCTTTCGCAGAGCCAGTCCGTGACCGGGGCGGCGGCGCCTTCGGGGTCTCCGCCCGCGCCGCTGCGCGCCACCACGGCGAGATCGCCGCTCTGCCAGGCCGCGCGGCAGGCGCGGCGCTGGATCTTGCCGCTCGACGTCTTGGGGATCGTGCCCAGGCGCAGCAGCACCACCTCCCAGACGCCGGCCTCGTGCTCGCGGGCGATGGCAGCGCGGACCGCCGCCGCGACCTCCTCGGGATCGTCTCCCGCTCGCCGTTCGAGCTCCAGCGCGAGCACCAGGCGCTCCTCGCCCTCGGCGTCGGCCGAGAACGCCGCGCTGCACCCGGACCGCAGTGCCGGATGCGCCCGCTCCGCGGTCAGCTCCAGGTCCTGGGGATAGAGGTTCC
>DATFPH010000177.1:0-8496 GCA_035264905.1 Thermoanaerobaculia bacterium | reverse complement strand
AAATTGCTTGGTTGCTCAGCTGAGAGTTGAGCACTCCCGAGGCTTGTGGTGAAATGCATCAGAGCCAAATAGAGGAGGAGTCGCTTCATAGTTGTCACCATATCGATAAAATCCAAGGGCGGCTGTCGCTGCACGGCTGCCGTATCTCGATTGTCCTCATGGAATTGTTGCCAGCGCTCCTTATCAATATGTATAGAGATACTCGCGTGCCTAGTCTATCAAGATGGACCCGCCTCAGGGCGTGGAAGGCAGCAATTCAGCTCTCCTACGCCCGGTTAGGCGGCAGGCTGAGCAAGCGGGACCCGCCACAGGGCGGGGCAGAAAGCCCGAAACCAACCGAGCCGGCTCTTCGTAGGGGGCATCAAGCGAGCTCTTCCCAGAGCCGAGATTATCTTATGACGACCACCAACTCACGGCTCCCGCTCCCTACCCCTCAAGTCCGCATCCAGGAGGGCTTAGGCTACCTCCTGCTGATGGCATACCTCGTCCTCGTCAAGCTCGCCATCACCTTCGTCCCGGACGCCTTCCGCTCCACCGCCCAGGCCGCCGTCTTCGCCTGGCCGATGATCACCATTCTGACCGTTCTCGGGCTCGGCGGCCTGTGGCTGGCGCGGCGGGTCGGGTTGCCGGGCTTCTGGAACCCCGACCTCCCCGCCTCCCGGAAGTGGCTGCTCCCGGTCCTGCTGGGTGTGGGCTTCGGCGCACTGGCCATCGGAGTCGATGTCGCCACCGGCTGGACGGACGTGATCGAGCGCAAGCTCGGGATTCCGTCCATCCACATCGACTTTCCCGCCTCGCTGCTCATCTACCCGGGCGGCGCAATCATCGTCAACGTGATCTATTACCTGATTCCGATTCCGCTGCTGGTGTGGCTCGTGTCAGGCGTGATTCTGCGGGGGCGATTCCGTGAACAGGTTTATTGGAGCGTTGCGGCGATCGCTGCTGCGATCGAGCCGCTGACCCAGGATCTTTCGTATCCAGGGCCGGTGTGGGTGATGCTTCTCGTGCTCCTCTCGGATTACGCGTTGAACTTTGCGCAGGTGGCGCTGTTCCGCCGTGGTGGTTTCTTCGCAACGGTGCTCCTGCGGGTCAGCTTCTATTTGATCTGGCACGTGGCGTGGGGTCTCCTATAATGCCCGCCGGAGCGCTATGCCCCCCTGGACTTCCCGCCGCCAATCGCTGTTCCCGCCCCCCCACCTCGCCACCGGGGACGGTGTCGTGGCGCTCGGGGGCCGGCCGGACGCGGCGACTCTGCTCGACGCGTACAGCCATGGCATCTTTCCCTGGCCGCATGAGGGCCTGCCGCTCCTCTGGTTCTCTCCCGACCCGCGCTTCGCCCTGGTGCCGGACGAGGCGCACGTCCCGCGGTCTCTGCGCAAGCGGATGCGCCGCGGAGACTTCGAGGTGCGCGCCGATACCGCGTTCGACCAGGTGATCCGCGCCTGTGCCCGCAAGCCCCGGCCCGGGCAGGATGGGACGTGGATCACCGCCGAGATGGTCGAGGGGTACACGGCCCTCCACGCCGAAGGGCTCGCTCATTCCATCGAGACGTGGCAGGACGGCGCGCTGGTGGGTGGGCTTTACGGGATCTCGCTTGGCGCGGCCTTCTTCGGCGAATCCATGTACACCGAGGTGCCGGACGCGTCCAAGGTGGCGTTCGCGACACTGCTGGCGAATCTGGTCCGCTGGCGCTTCCACCTGGTGGATTGCCAGAGCTGGACCGAGCACCTGGAGCGCTTCGGCGCCGCGGAATGGCCGCGCCGCCGGTTTCTGGCGGTGCTCCAGCGGGCCCTCCGCCTGCCGACCCTCCAGGGTCCGTGGACCCTGGAGGCCGGCCCGGCGGAAGCAGAAGAGACGTTCAGTTCTTTGCGACGAAGGTGACGCTGGCCTGGGTCTTCCCCTCCTGCTGGCCAATGATCACCGTGACGTTCTGCTTGTCGTCCTCGCTGACGCCGCTCAGCATGCCGGAGCGCTCACCGTTCGACTCGGCGATGTTCTTCGAGACCTTGAGGCCGCTCGCCTTGAGCTTCGACTCGTAGAACTCGACGAGCTGGTCGATCGAATCGTCGGTGGCGAGGGAAAACGACGCGGTCCGGCCTTCCGCGTTCGTCGAATCCATGGCGCCCTGGACCGTGCTTCCCGGGTAGACCGGGACCCACTCGGGGAGGTTCTTCGGAGCCTCGCCACCCCAGGTGACCTGCTGGCCGTCGGCGCCGGTCACCTTGACGCTGCCGGATTCCCCAGACTGCGAGGCATCCACCACGGTCTTTCCCTCTTTGGTCTCGAACGTGATCTTGCCGTTCTCGATGTCCGAGGCGTTCATGGTCACGACCTCGCCCGTCTCTTTGTTCTTGACGGTCATCGTCCCCTTCTCCGGATCGGAGGAGACGAGCTCGAGGTCAGGGTTCGCCCGCACGATGAGCTCCGCGGCGGCCATGGCGGGGTGGTCCTGATACTGGTCCACCTTCCGCTTGACGAACCAGCCGCCGACCATGAGGGCGAGAACGGCCATCAGGGCGATGGCTCCACAACCGATGGCGATCCAGCCGAGAGGCCCCATGCCCTTCTTGGGGGCAGGTACGGGCGCGCCAGGCGGAGGAGGGGGAGAGGCGACAGTCATACTGGGACTCCTTTTCGCGAGTGCTTCGCTGAAAACCGTCTGTCGGCAGAAAAGATACCATCCGCCTCCCCACAGACGAAGCAGGCGCGGCGGACGTACGGCACCGGAGGAGACATATCGAGGTTTTGACATAGTATAGGCGCGATTCGCCCTCTGTGAAGACAACGTGATGAGACCCGACACGACCGCCGGGCATGAGACCCTGGCTCAATCTCTCCGCCCCGCGGCCGTCGATTTCTCGCGGCTCAACCACGAGTACGGGCCGTTGCTCCGGATCGTGCGGATGCTGATCGGGGTGGTGCCGAACTGCGATCCGGTCCTCGCGATCTGGCCGGCCGGGTTCCGCTCCTACAATCTTCTGGTCCCCAACCTCCTCAACCTGCCCTTCTCCGTGTGGGGCTTCGGGCCTTCGGTGGTCACCCTCGGGCTCTCCCTGTGCGCCGCCAGCCGGGCGGCGCAGTGCGCGTACTGCACCGCCCACACCTGCGCCTTCACCCTGCGGCGGGGCTCTTCGCCCGAGAAGATCGCGGGGCACCTGACGCCGTCCGAGCGCGCGGCGGTCGCCGTCGCCGAAGCGCTGGCGCGCATCCCCTGCGATCTCACCGCGGACCAGCGGAACCAGCTCCTGCGCCACTTCTCCGCCGCGGATGCCGAACGGATCGTCCTCGGCATCTCCCTGATGGGCTTCCTCAACAAGTTCATGGATGCCCTGGGGATCGACCTGGAGCTGGCGAGCGTGGACGAGGTCGCGGCGGTCCTCCATCCCATCGGCTGGGACCCGGGTAAACATCGCGTGTCGGACGAGCAGCCCGCGGATCCGTCGCTGCAGCCCCTCCCCGGAGGGCGGGATACGCTGGCCACCAAGCTGGGCATCCTGCGCCACCTGCCGGCCGCCATCCGGCTCGAGCAGTCCTGGACCCGCGGGGTTCCCTCGCGCTGGCCCGCGGTGGGAACGTACTTGAAGGAACGGATCGGTCATGACTTCCCGCTGCTCGCCCGCGTGAGGAGCCGCAGGGCGGTGCGCGCCATCGCCACCGTCCTGCGCGACAACCTGACCGAGGCTGACAGCCGCCTCGGCCTGCGCGTGAAGCATCTCGCCGGTCTCGTCTACGCCTCGGTCGTCGAGGACGAGCCGCTCGCCCGCGAGATCCGCGCCATGGCGGCGCGGGCGACCCCGCCCGTGGAGGACGAGACGCTGGAAGCGGTCGCCCGTTTCGGCGCGGAGCCTGGCGACCTCGCCGAGAGCGGACTGTCCGGAGCCATCGCCCGTCTGGCGTCTCTCCCGGGGCTCGACGCCAACGCGGCCCTCGCGCTCGTCCTGGCGAAGGCGGTCTCCCCGAGCCCCGCCCGGGTCCCGGAATGGCTGATCCCCCGCGTGGCCGAAGGGCTCTCGCCGGAGGCGCAGGTGGAGCTGGTGGTGTGGATCTCGGTGCAGCAGATGCTCCACCGCCTCGGCAGCTTCCACAGCGTGTAGAGGGTGGCGAGCAGGCGCTCTGCCGGACAGAAGTATTCCTACTTAGGCATTACCTTTGCAATAAAACCTCCTTCGAACCGGGTGCGCGCATGCGTCCCGCAGTACGGGTGGGGGTGGACCTACCTGTCTCTAAGAAGGAGGTACAACACATGAAAAGAATTTTCGGGGTACTCGCGATTCTCGCAGCCCTCGGAATCCTCGCCACGCCGGCGGAGGCCCAGTTCAAGATCTACGGTTCCTACTGGGACACCACCGACGTCGACAACACGTTCGGCGGCGGGATCGGCTTCGGCATTCCCTTTGGTGAGAGCGGGTTGAGCCTCGACCTTGCTGGCACCTACTATCAGGAGCTCAGCGACGAACCGATCGACAACCTCTTCGACGACGACGAGGGAGTCTTCAAGGAGGAGAGCCTCGAGGTGGTGCCGTTTGACGTTGGCCTCCACTACAACTTTGCTCCTCACGGTACCTTCAGCCCCTGGATCGGAGCCGGTGTCACCTACTTCCTGATCGACACCACCGGCAACCAGTTCGAGGTGGACGACGAGACCGGCTGGCACGTCTCGGCGGGCTCGCAGTTTGGCGATCGCGATGGCGTCAACTTCTTCGCCGAGGCCATCTACCGGAGCACCGAGTCCACGCTCCGCAGGTCGGAAGACGACTTCCCCGACCCGAGCGACGCGGTGGACGAGGTCGACATCGACCTCGACGGCGTCGCCGTCAACGCCGGCATCACCTGGCGCTTCTAACCGACCTCAAACCAGCGGATCTCCTCCCCGGCGGCCTCTCCCTGGCCGCCGGGGCTCCGCTGCTCCTCCCCGATCGGGTATCCTCGCTGGCGCGATCATCCAAGTCGCGGGAGATCTCGATCATGAAGAAATTTCTACTTCCCTGTTTCATTCTGTCCCTCTTCTCCCTGCCCGCCTTTGCGGCGGACGACGCGGCGAAGCTCCACGACCTGTTCTCCCGCGAGTGGGAGGTCCGCCTCAAGGAGAATCCTCTCGAAGCCACGTCCGTGGGCCGCCACGAGTACGACGCCTTGCTGCCGTCCGATCGTCCGGAGGACCGCGAGCGCCGCGTGGCCTCGGACCGTACGTTCCTCAAGGAGCTCACAGGCATCGACACCTCTCAGCTCTCTGCCGAGGACCAGGTCAGCGCCGCGATGCTCCAGCGCCAGCTCGAGGACAGCATCGCCGACTACGAGCTCGGCGATTGGCAGATGCCGTTCAACGCCGACTCGGGCTTCCACATCAACTTCGCCCGGCTGCCCGAGGAGATGGCTCCTGCCACGGTGAAGGACTACGAGAACTACATTTCGCGCCTGCGCGCCTGGCCGCGGTACGTCGACGAGCTGATCGCGGAGATGCGGATCGGCATCGAGCGCGGCATGACGGTCCCCCAGGCCACGTTGAAGGGGTACGAGACCACGATCGCCTCCCACGTCGTCGACGATCCGGCGAAGAGCGTCTTCTGGGCGCCGTTCGCCGCGTTCCCCGCGACCGTTCCCGAGAAGGAGCGGGAGCGCCTGAGGCAGGAGGGGAAGCGCGCCATCCAGGAAGGGATCGTGGCCGGCTACCGCGCCTTCCGCGACTTCTTCCAGAAGGAGTATTACCCGAAGGCGCGGACGACCCTCGGCGCCTCCGAGCTGCCGAACGGCCGCGCCGTCTACGCGCACGAGGTCCGGCGCTACACGACCCTGGATCTGTCGCCCGAGGAGATCCACAAGATCGGCCTTGCCGAGGTGGCGCGGATCCGCAAGGAGATGGACGAGGTCATCCGCCAGGTCGGATTCAAGGGGGACTTCGCCGCGTTCCTCAAGTTCCTGCGGACGGATCCTCGCTTCTATCCGAAGACGCCGGAGGAGCTCCTGGAGCGGGCGGCGTGGATCGCCAAGACGATCGACGGCAAGCTCCCCTCCCTCTTCGGCCACCTGCCGCGCCTCCCCTACACCGTGCAGCCGGTGCCCGAGCACATGGCGCCCAAGTACACGGCCGGCCGCTACGTCGATCCCTCGGCCGGGAGCACGCAGCCGGGGATCTACTGGGTGAACACCTATCGGCTCGAAACCCGGCCGTTCTACAACCTGGAGTCGCTGACGCTGCACGAGGCGGTGCCCGGCCATCACCTCCAGAACGCCCTGGCGCGCGAGCTCGACAACCTGCCGCCCTTCCGCCGCTTCGCCTATCTCTCCGCGTTCGGCGAGGGGTGGGGCCTGTATTCGGAATGGCTGGGCCTGGAGGCGGGATTCTACAAGGACCCCTACAGCAACTTCGGCCGCCTGACCTACGAGATGTGGCGGGCCTGCCGCCTGGTGGTGGACACGGGCGTGCACACCATGGGCTGGACGCGGCAGCAGGCGCTCGACTACATGGCGTCGAATACGGCGCTGTCGCTCCACGAGGTGGAGACCGAGGTGGACCGCTACATCTCCTGGCCGGCGCAGGCCCTCTCCTACAAGATGGGGGAGATCAAGATCAAGGAGCTGCGCCGGCGGGCCGAGCAGGCGCTGGGCGAGCGCTTCGACGTCCGCGCCTTCCACGACGTGGTGCTCGGCAGCGGCTCGATCCCCCTCGCGGTCCTGGAGCAGAACGTGGACCGGTGGATCGCGGAGCAGGAGCGGAGCGCGAGATCCAACTGAGGTGCGGGGGCCGTAATCACTCCCGAGGCACAGGAGGCGGTCGCCGGAACGTCCGGGGCCGCCTTCTTGTTGAAGCCTCTGGACAGCGAGAGGAGGTCCCGCAATGAAAATCGTCTTTGCCCTGTCGATCATCGCCCTCGCGGCGTTGCTGGTTTTCGGAGCTCCCGCCGCCGCCGCACCGGGCGGGCTCGCCAAGGCGACCTTCGCCGGCGGCTGCTTCTGGTGCATGGAGGGGCCGTTCGACAAGCTCCCCGGCGTGGTCTCCACCACCTCGGGCTACACCGGCGGCCAGGTGAAGAATCCATCCTACGAGCAGGTCTCGTCCGGCGGCACCGGCCACGCCGAATCCGTGCAGGTGGTCTACGACCCGTCGAAGGTCTCCTACGCGAAGCTGCTGGAGGTCTACTGGCACAACGTGGACCCGCTCACCCCGAACCGGCAGTTCTGCGACGCCGGCGAGCAGTACCGGACGGCGATCTTCTTCCACGACGCGGAGCAGAAGCGCCTCGCCGAGGCGACCAAGGCCACGGTGGCCAAGGAGCTGGGGAAGCCGGTGGTGACAGAGATCGTGCCGGCCGGCCCGTTCTACGCGGCCGAGGAGTATCACCAGGACTACTACCAGAAGAATCCGATCCGCTACAAGTATTACCGGACCGGCTGCGGCCGCGACCGGCGGCTCGCCGAGCTCTGGGGGGAGAAAGCGGGACACTGAGCGGTGATACGCTCTCGCCCGATCGCGCGGCCCATCGCCGCGCTCCAGACCCGGAGAACGCACCCATGTTCGAGAAGCTTCGTCCGATCCTTCCTGTTCTGCTGCTGACCCTGGCCGCTTGCGGCGGCGGGCAGGAGGAGAGCGCGCCCGGCGAGACCACGACGACCGCGACCGAGGCGCCGGCCGCACCCTCCCCCATCGGACCGATCTCGTCGCGCGATGGGGCGGCTCCGATGGCGCCTGCCGCGGGCGAGGAGTCGGCTCTCGATTTCAAGCTCCCGGCCGGCTGGCAGTCCGAGCCCGCGTCGGGCATGCGCCTGGCGCAGGCCTCGATCCCGGGCACGAACGGGGCCGGCCAGCTCGCCGTCTTCTATTTCGGTCCGGGCGGCGGCGGCGACGTCGAGTCCAACATCCAGCGCTGGGTCGGCCAGATGCAGCCCGAGCCGGGCACGCAGCCCGAGCGCCAGACCTTCGAGACGGCGAACGGCTTCCAGGTGACCTGGGTCGACGTGGCGGGCACTCTCCTGCCGAGCGGCATGGGGGCCGGCCCGACGACTCCGCAGCCGAATTTCCGCTTGCTGGGAGCCGTGGTCGAAGGGCCCGGCGGCCCCTGGTTCTTCAAGGCCACCGGGCCGAAGGACGCCCTCGCCGCCGAGCGCGAGAACTTCCTGGAGATGCTCCGGAGCGTGCAGACGAAGAAGACGGCGTAGGGAGAAGAGCCGCTGGCGCGGGACCCTCACCCCCTAGCCCCCTCTCCCACACGCACTCACACCCTCCCGGGAGAGGGGGGACCACTGCATCCGTGGCGAGACCAGGGAAACCACAAGGGTTGCCCCTACGCCCCGATCACGGATAAGGGATCGACCACGGCCCTCCGAACGGGCACCTGCCCCATGAAATCCAAAGAACTGTCCGGTTCCCCCTCTCCCGGGCGGGTGTGAGATTGGATGAGAAGGCCAGCCTCCCTGCGCAGTCCTATGATGGCTGCAAGGGATAACGGGCTCGAGGCCCAGAAAGGAGACTGGCCATGGGAGATATTAGCAGCAGACTGG
>DATFPH010000176.1:0-27534 GCA_035264905.1 Thermoanaerobaculia bacterium | reverse complement strand
GCGCTTCTGCGTCCGTGCGCGCAATGCCGCGGAGAGCGCGGCGACCTCGATCGGATCGCCCAGGCGGGTGCCGGTGCCGTGCGCCTCGACGTAGCCCAGGGTCTCGGGATGGATGCCGGCGATCGACAACGCTTCCGAGATGACCCGGGTCTGCCCCTCCTGCGAGGGAGCGGTGAAGCCGAGCTTGAGCGCGCCGTCGTTGTTGATCGCCGACCCCAGAATCACGGCGTGGAGGTTGTCGCCATCCTCGCGGGCATCGACCAGCCGCCGCAGCACCACGACCCCGGCGCCATCGCCGTCGACCGTCCCGCCCGAGGAGGCGTCGAAGGCCCGGCAGTGCCCGTCGGGCGAGAGGATGGCACCGTCCTGGTAGAAGTAGCCGCGGCGCTCCAGGCTGCGCACCGACACGCCGCCGACCAGCGCCAGATCGCACTCGCCGTTGAGCAGGCTCTGGCAGGCCATGTGGACGGCGACCAGCGACGAGGAGCAGGCGGTCTGCACGTTGACGCTGGGCCCCCGCAGGTCGAGCTTGTAGGAGACCCAGGTGGGCAGGAATTCCTTTTCATTGGCGATCTGGACCCGCATGCCGCCGAGGTTGCGGATGAGGTCCGGACGCCCGAAGAGGTCGAGGATGTAGGTGTTCGAGCTGCCGCTCGCGAAGACGCCGATGGTGCCGTCGAAGGTCGCCGGATCGATCCCCGCATCTTCCAACGCCTGCCAGCAGCATTCGAGGAAGATGCGGTGCTGCGGGTTGGTGATCTCGGCCTCGCGCGGGCTGAAGCCGAAGAACGCGGCGTCGAATTGATCGAACCCTTCGAGCATCGCCTGGGCTCGCACGTACGCCGGGTCCGCCAGGAAGGCCGGATCGACGCCCGCCGCGCGCAGCTCCTCGTCGGAGTACGCGGCGATGCTCTCCACGCCGTCGCAGAGGTTGCGCCAGAAGGCGTCCAGCGTCTCGGCGCGCGGGAACCGTCCCGCCATGCCGACGATGGCGATCTGGTCCATCTCGCGATCTTCCTCCCCCTCTCCCGGTCGGCGGGTGGGCGATGGGAGAGGGGGTCGGGGGGTGAGGTTCTCAGTCGACATGCTCGTACACCTCGGTGGTCTCACTTTCGACAGACGAGCGCCGGCGTTCGCGGAGTGCGCGGCGCCGCTGCGCCCGTTCGTCCCCTTCGAGCGCCGCGTCCGTGCTGGCCGCGATCCCAGCGGTGGCCGCGTCGGTGAGATACCGCGCCAGGGCGGCGACCGTGGGAGTCCGGAAGAGATCGACGATGGAGACGTCGCGGGCGAGGCGCGCCTTGATCTTTCTCTGCACCTGGACGAGCGCCAGGGAGTGGCCGCCGAGATCGAAGAAGTTGTCCTCGACCCCGACCCGCTCGACTGCCAGGACCTCCTGCCAGATCTCCGCGATCAGCCTCTCCAGCTCGTCGCTCGGCGCCTTGTAGGACGAGGTGGACGCCGGGCGCTCGACCGGCCGGGCCGCCAGGGCGCGCCGGTCCACCTTGCCCGTGGGGGACAGCGGCAGGGCATCCACCAGGACGAAGACAGCGGGCACCATGGGCTCCGGGAGGTGAAGCCGGCACTGCTCGCGCAGCTCGGCTTCCTCCACGCCGGACGCGACGACATACGCCACCAGCCGCTTGTCGCCGCTCTCCTGCCGGGCGAGCACCACCGCCTGCGCCACCTCGGGGTGGCTCGCGAGCACGGCCTCGATCTCCCCCAGCTCGATCCGGTAGCCGCGGATCTTCACCTGACGATCGATCCGCCCGAGGAAGTCCATGTCGCCATCCGGCCGGTACCGCACCAGGTCGCCCGTCCGGTAGAGCCGCGCTCCGGCTTCTTCACCGAATGGATTGGGGACAAAGCGCTCCGCGGTCAGGTCCGGCCGCCCCAGATAGCCGCGCGCGAGCCCGGGGCCGCCGATGCACAGCTCCCCGGGGACGCCGGCCGCCACCGGCTGCTGCCGGCGGTCCAGGACACGCAAGACCACGTCCGACAGAGCCCGGCCGATGAGGCTGCCGCCTTTCGAGATGTCCGACGGCACGACTGGACGGTAGGTGTCGAACACCGTCGTCTCCGTGATCCCGTGCATGTTGATCAGGAGCGGCCGCTCGGCGCCGTAACGCTCCCACCAGGGAGCGAGGCTCGAGACGTCCAGCGCCTCGCCCGCGAAGATCACGGCGCGCAGCGAGGAGATCGCCTCCAGCTCCGGATCGACCATCGCGAGCTGGCGGAAGGCCTGCGGTGTCTGGTTGAGCACGGTGACGCGCTGCTTCCGCAGCAGCTCGTGAAACACCTCCGGCGAGCGGCTGACCCAGTGCGGCACCACGACCGCGCGGCCGCCGTGGAGCAGCGCGCCCCACAGCTCCCAGACCGAGACGTCGAAGGCGTAGGAGTGGAACAGCGTCAGGGCGTCGCCGGGCGCGAAGCGGAATTGCTCTTCGGTCGCGGTGAACAGCCGCACCAGGTTGCGGTGCGTGACCATGACGCCTTTGGGCCGCCCGGTCGAGCCCGAGGTGTACATGATGTAGGCGAGGTTGTCCGGGCCGGCGGTGCTGGTGCCGGGGGGCAGGATGGGACCGGTGGCGAGATCGAGGTCGTCGAGGAGGAGGAGCTTCCGTGGACCCTCACCCCCTGGCCCCCTCTCCCACACGCACTCACGTCCACCCGGGAGAGGGGGAACCGCTGCACGCGTGGTCAGAAGGACTCGCGCCGCCGAATCTTCCAAGACCCAATCCTGCCTTTCGCGGGGATAGTGGGGATCGATCGGCACGTAGGCGCCTCCCGCTTCCAGGACGGCGAGGATGGAGACGACGATCTCCGGGCTTCGCTCCAGGCAGAGGGCCACGGGCACCTCGGGTCCCACGCCCATCTGCCGGAGGTGATGCGCCAGGCGGCCGGCTCTCTCAGCGAGCTCTCGATAAGTCCAGCTGCCGTCGTCCCAGGAAACAGCTACTTCTTCGGACCAGCGCGGGACTCCGGCCTCGAACCGCTCGTGCAGGCAGGCTTCCGGCGCGGCGCGGTCTTCTCCCGTGTTCCACTCCCGGAGCAGTTGGTGGCGCTCCGGCTCGGAGAGCGCGGGCAGCTCCGAGAGCCTCCGTTCCGGCTCGGCCACGGCGGTGCGGAGCAGCTCGCGGAACTGGCCGGCAAAGCGGGCGACGGTCGGCGCGTCGAACAGGTCGGAGTCGTACTCCCAGTAGCCGGCGAGGCCGTCCGCCCGCTCTTCGAGGGAGACGGTCAGGTCCCACTTCGTCCCTTCCACCCAGGTCTCGATCGTCTCCAGGCTCAGCCCCGGCAGCTCCAGCGCGCCGGAGGGCGTGTTCAGCAAGACCAGCACCGCCTGGTAGATCGGCGAGTGCGCCAGGCTCCGCTCGGTCTGCAGCTCCCCCACCAGCCGCTCGAACGGCAGGTCTTCGCGGGCATAGGCTTCGAGCGTCACCTGCCGGACGCGGCCGAGAAGCTCTCCGAACGTCGGATCGCCCGAGAGATCGCCGCGCAGGGCCAGCGTGTTGATGAAGAACCCGATCAGCCCCTCGACCTCGCGGCGGCCGCGGCCGGCGACAGGCGAGCCCACCACCAGGTCTTCCTGGCCGGAGAGGCGCGACAGGAGCGTCTGATAGCCGGCCAGGAGCACCATGAACAACGTCACCTGGCTGCCGCGCTGGAGACCGCTCAGACCCGGCAACGCGTCCGACCCGAGCCGGAACGGAAGCTTGGCGCCCTGGAACCGCTGGATGGCCGGCCGTTGCCGGTCGTGCGGCAGGTCGAGCACCGCGGGCGCTCCCGCCAGGCGCTGCCGCCAGTAGGCGATCTGCTCCTCCAGCTTCTCTCCTTGGAGCCACTGCCGCTGCCACACCGCGTAGTCGGCGTACTGCACGGGCAGCGGAGGCAAGGGCGAAGGCTGACCAGCCGCGAACGCACGGTAGAGCGCTCCGAGCTCCTGCACGAGCACGCCGAGCGACCAGCCGTCCGCGACGATGTGGTGCAGGTTGAACAGCGCCAGGTGCTCCTCCGCGCCGAGGCGCACCAGGAGCGCCCGGACCAGGGGGCCGCGCGCGAGGTCGAACGGGCGCGCCATCTCCACGTCGAGCAGGCGCCGCGCCACGAAGTCGCGCCCCGCCTCTGGCAGGCCGCTCAAGTCGACGACCGGCGGATCGAGCCGCAGATCGGGCGCCGACACCTGCCGCGGCAGGTCGTCCGCGCAGGTGAACGTGGTGCGCATCACCTCGTGACGGCGGGCGATCTCGTTCAGGCTGGCCGCCAAGACCGGCCAGAGCAGACGGCCGCGCAAGCGGGTCACCAGCGGCACGTGGTAGACCGGATTGTCCGGAATCAGGCGATCGAGGAACCAGAGGCGCTCCTGCGCGAAGGAGAGCGGCAGGCCCTCCCCACCATCAGATCCAACGCGCGGCACCGGCACGATCGGCGGCGTCCGGGTCCCCGGCTCGGTCTGCGCGGCCACCACGGTCTCGGCGAGCTTCGAGATCATCGGCGCTTCGAACAGGGCCGAGAGGGGGATCTCGGCGCCAAACCGCTCGGCGAGGCGCGTCATCAGCTGGGAGGCCAGAAGCGAATGTCCGCCCAGATCGAAGAAGCTGTCGTGCCGGCCGATCGGCTCGACTCCGAGAAGCTCCTGCCAGATCGCGGCGAGCCCCTCCTCCACCGCGCCGGCCGGCGCGGCGTACGGCGTCGGCAGCGACGGGCGGGAGTGGCGCGTCGTGGACTTCTGCGGCGCCCACGAGCCGGCCGCTGGTCTCTCTTCCTCGCTCTGCTCCACCCAATACCGGCGCCGTTCGAACGGATACGTGGGCAGGCGCAGCCGGCGGCGCTCCTCACGCTGCCAGAAGCCGTCCCAGCTCATCGCCGCGCCGCTCAGCCACAGCCGCCCCAATGTCCCCAGGGCGAACGCCTGATCTGGCCGCGTCTCGTGGGAGCCCGGCAGCGACGGCACGGCCACCCGGTGGGCTCCGGCCGACGGATGTTGCAATGCGAGGCTGCTCAGCCCGCCGCCGGGGCCGACCTCCAAAAGCATCCGGTCTCTTTCCTGCCAGAGCTCCGCGAGTCCCTCGGCCAGGCGCACGGGCGCGAGCAGGTGGCGCGTCCAGTAGGCGGGATCGACGGCCTGGGCCGGATCGATCCACGTGCCCGTGACGTTCGACAGGAAGGGGATCCGCGGCGCCTGGAGCTTGACGCCCGCCAGGAGCCGTGTCAGCTCGCCGCCCACCGGCAGCATCATCGGCGAGTGGAACGCATGCGACGTGCGCAGGCGCCGCATGGCCAGCCCGCGCTCCGCCAAACGCTCTTCCAACGCCTGGACCGCCTCGACCGGCCCGCCGATCACGCAGATCTCAGGTCCGTTCACCGCCGCCAGCGACAGCTCGTTCCCGAGCAAGGGGAGAACCTCCGCTTCCGGCAACGGCACCGCCAGCATGGCGCCGGCCGGGAGCCGCTCGATCGCCTGAGCGCGCAAGGCCACGATACGCAACGCATCCTCCAGAGAGAAGACGCCGGCCAGGCAGGCGGCCGTGTACTCCCCGAGGCTGTACCCGAGCAGCGCCGTGGGCTCGATCCCCCACTCCTTCCAGAGCTGCGCCAAAGCGTACTCCGTAACAAACAACGCCGGCTGTGCGAACGCCGTACGGTCCAGCTCGGTGGCCGGCACCGTGGCACGGCCCAACATGGCTCGCAGATCGAGCTTCCCCCCGCCCGGACCCTCACCCCCCGTCCCCCTCTCCCACCCGCACTCCCTGTCCCCCGGGAGAGGGGGCGCCCCCATCCCAGGTTCTGCCGGGCCCTGTTGACCGGTTCCCCCTCTCCCGGGCGGGTGTGAGTGCGTGTGGGAGAGGGGGCTAGGGGGTGAGGGTTCCGCCCGAAGGGCGCCTTCGGACGGTTGGGGATGTTGCGGACGCTCCGGATACAGCACCCCCCGCAAATCCCGCCCCAGAATCGGCTCCAGGTGGCGGCAGCAGAGATCCACGGCTTCGCGGAACGCAGGCTCGCTCTCATAGAGCCCCTGCCCCATCCCCGGGTAATGCTCGCCGAGCCCTGGGAGCAGGAAGGCCACGGACCGGCTCGTGCGCTCCTCCACCCCTTCGAGCAGTCGTCCCGGCTCGCGGGCAACGAGCGCCCGAGCCGCCTCCTCGCCGTCCCGCACGACCAGCGCGCGGCGGTGGCGCATCACCTTGCGGCCGACCGAGAGCGTGTACGCAATATCCGCCAGATAAGGAAGCCCGAGCGGCTCCTCCCGATGGCTCTCCAGATGGGCGGCGAGGCCGTCCGTGGCCGCATCGAGGGCCGCCGGAGTCGCCGCGGAGAGGAGCAGGAGCTGCCACGGACGCGAGGCGCCCGAGGGCTCCGGGCGCGGCGCCTCCTGGAGGACCATGTGGGCGTTCGTGCCGCCCATGCCGAACGAGCTCACCCCGGCCCGGCGCGGCGCGCCGTTCGCCGTCCACTTCTGGAGCCTCGCGCTCACCGCGAACGGGCTGGACGGGAAGTTGGCCGCCGGATTGGGCGTCGTGAAGTGGAGGCTCGGCGGAATCTCCTCGTGCTCCAAGGCGAGAACCGTCTTGATCAGGCCGGCGATGCCCGCCGCCGCGTCGAGATGGCCGATGTTCGACTTGACCGATCCGATCGCGCAAGTGCCGGGCGTGCCCGCCTCTCCGAAAACCCGATTGAGAGCCGCCAGCTCGATCGGGTCGCCGAGCGGCGTGCCGCTGCCGTGGGCCTCGACGTAGCTCACCGTCTCCGGCTCGACCTGGGCGATGGCGAGCGCCTCGGCGATGGCCGCGGACTGCCCTTCGACGCTCGGCGCCGTGTAGCCGATCCGGAAGGCGCCGTCGTTGTTGACCGCCGAGCCCAGGATCACCGCCTGGATCGGATCGCGGTCGGCGAGCGCGTCCTCCAACCGCTTGAGCACGACCATCCCGACGCCGCTCCCCATCACCGAGCCGCCCGCCGCCGCGTCGAACGCGCGGCAGTGGCCGTCCGGCGAGAGGATGCCGCCGGGCCGGTAGATGTACCCCACCTGCGGCACCCGCACCGACACGCCGCCGGCGAGCGCCATGTCGCACTCGCCGTTCAGCAGGCTCTGGCACCCGAGGTGGACCGCCACGAGCGACGTCGAGCAGGCGGTCTGGACCGTGAGGCTGGGTCCGCGCAGCCCGAGCTTGTAGGAGGTCCGGGTCGCCAGGAAATTGTTGTCGTTGCCCATGAAGAGCTGGGCGCCTTCGGCCGAGTACAGGTGCTCGCGCGAGAACAGGTAATAGAGGAAGTAGCTGTTGACGCTCGCGCCGGCATAGAGCCCGACGGGCCGGTCGATGCGCTCGGCGTCATACCCGGCCGCCTCCAGAGCCTCCCAGGCGATCTCCAGCAGAATGCGGTGCTGCGGGTCGAGCAGCGACGCTTCGCGCGCCGAGAAGCCGAAGAACGGAGCGTCGAAGAGATCGACATCCTCGAGCAGGCCCGTCGCCCGGACGTAGCCCGGATCGCGCAGGTGCGCGGGAGGAACCCCCGCGGCGAGCAGGTCCTCGTCCGGGATGGGACGGATCGACTCGACCCCGTTGCGCAGGTTCTCCCAGAACCGGTCCAACGTCCTGGCCTGGGGAAACCGGCCGGCCATGCCGATAATCGCAATTGCATTGTCCATGACTCGAAGCGACGCCTCCACGAGAAGGGCTGACAACTATACAGAAGTGCTCATGGGTGGCCTAGGGCGGACAGGCCAGGCCTATGAGATGAAACGGATTGTGACCGGGTTCCCCCTCTCCCGGGCGGCGGGAGTGCGCGTGGGAGAGGGGGCCAGGGAGTGAGGGTCCCCTACCACCCCGGCGAAATAAAGAACCCCGTCACCCAATTCTCCTGCGGCCGCTGGAACGGCTTGGCCGCGTAGAAGTGGAGCACGGCGAAGCCGCCGAGCAGGATGCGCGCGGAGAGGCCGGCGCTCACCACCGGCACGCGTTCGGCCGAGTCCGTGGCGAAGCGGAGCTCAGGCTTCGTGTCCTCCGTCCACGCCGTCCCGGCGTCCACGAAGGCTGCCATCTCGATGGGCAGGAACCGGGTCTTGAAGATGCCGAACCCCTGGGTGCCGACCAGCGGGAACCGCAGCTCCAGGTTGAGCACGCCGATCCGGCTCCCCACCAGGCGGTCGAACTCCGGGCAGGCACCGGCGTCGTTCGGGTCCGGCGTGCACTCCGACAGGCCGATGTCCCCGATCTCATAGCCACGGACCAAAGTCGAGCGGCCGACGTAGAACGGCACCAGCCTCTCGCTCTCCGCGTCGGTGCCGTAGCGGCCGACGTGCATCCCGCGGATCGCGAACGTCACCGGCCGGAGGAAGAAATAGCGCCGGTAGTCGAGCGTCAGCGACTGGAACTCCAGGTCACCGAAGGTCGGCTCGATCTCGAAGCGGTAGCGCCAGCCGCGCACGGGCGACGTGAAGCCGAAGTAGCTGTTGTCTCCCACGTAGGCGAACGAGGCCTGGTAGAGCGACAGCCCAGGCGGCGACGGCAGGTCGTCGGTGTCGCGGTCGACGACCGTACCGCCCACGACTGTGAGCTCCTCCACCTCATTGCTGTAGTTGAGCTGGGTGATGCCGGCGCTCGCCTCCACCCGCCGGGTCGTGGAGAACGGAAAGCGGGTCAACAGAAGCGCCTGGTCCTGGGTCACCGTCTGCCGGATCTGCCGGTAGATCGTCGCCAGCGTCGGCTGGCCATCGACGTCCACGGTCCCCTCGCCCACCGAAGTAAAGGCCGAGATATAAGGGATGTGTCCGCCCGCCGCGCCCCATTGCAGCCGGTGCTCCTGGTTCAGGTAATACCCCTGGGCGCCGAACTCATTGAAGGAGCCCGTGCCCCCATAGATCGAGAAGCCGGCCTCGTGCTCGCCCAGGGTGTCGCTGAAATAGCCCGTGATGTCGCCGCCCACGGTGGTGCCCAGGGTGCTCACCCCCACGCCCGCCGACGGCCCGATGAAGTCGAGCTGGAGGCGCCGCTTGTAGCCGGTCACCTCGGGCTGGACCTGCGGCAGGGGCTCCGGGTTTTTGAGATAGGCCGCCACCAGATCCTGCCGGCCTTCCCCGAGCGGCGGCAGCTGCGCGGCCCGCGCCTCCTCGCCCCGGGCCGCTTCCGCGACCACCGGCTCGCCCCGCGCCTGATCAGGTTCCAGCGCATGGATCCGGTAGTCCGTGTTCTCGAAGATCGAGAACATCACCCGGCCGTTTGCCTCGGAGACGGTCAACGCCGGCGACAGCCGCGCGATCCCGGTCACGCCCGTGGTCAGGCGGGTCACCCGGAAGATCTCGCCGCTGTCCATCGCCATCCGGTAGAGGTCGCTCACCCCGGCCCCGTCGGACAGGAAGTAGAGGTCGCGTCCACCCGGGCCGAACTTCGGGTTGAACCGGTTGCCGCGCTCGATCGTCCCCTCCGCCGGCACGACCTCGCTCACCCGGCCGCCCGCCACCTCGATCCGCCAGATCCCCATGGAGGCCCGCGTCAGCGCGGTCGCATCGGCGGTCCGCTCGTTGGCCGACGCGCGGTCCGACGCGAACACGATCGATTTCCCGTCCGGCGCCCACTCGGGCTGCAGGTCGGCGAAGATGTCGTCGGTCAGCCGGCGCACCCGGCCGCTCTCCACGTCGAGGAGGAAGAGATCGGTGATGCCGCCGACCGAGCCGGAGAAGACGATCGACCGGCCGTCCGGAGACCACGCAGGGTTCCACATGCCGCCCACGCCCTCGGCGTTGTAGCGCTTCTCGATCCGGCGCGAGCCCACGTCGAGGACGGCGATCTCGTTGTCCCCGCGGGCGAGCACGATGAAGGCGAAGCGGCGGCCGTCCGGCGACCAGGTCCCCGCCGAGTCGAGGAAGCGCAGCGAGTCGAAGTGCGGATCGGAATCCTCGGAGACCAGCCGACTCCGGACCTCGCCCGTCCGCGCATCGGCCAGGTACAGGTCGAAAGTGAACAGGTTGCGGGTCGACAGGAAGATGACCTGGCTGCCGTCCGGGCTGAGCACCGGAGCGATGTAGAGGTCGGTCGACTCCTTCTCCCGGGGGAGGACCCGCGTCCCCACGGCCATCGGAGTCTGGCGCCGCTCGAGCACGGGCGCATAGGTCTGGCGGATGGCGTTGCGCCAATCCTCCGACAAGGTCTTCAGGTCGATGCCGAGGGTCTCGGCCGCCGCGGTCTCGAAGCCCACCTGCACGCCACGGGCGAAGAGCCGGCCCACCGCGGGGTCCCCCCAACGGCCGCCGATGTAGGCCCACAGGGCGTGCCCCCACCGGTACGGGAACAGCCGCGGATCGCGCGACAGGTCCTGGACCGTCGGCAGCGCGTCGCGAGCCAGGGCATCGCGCAGCCACATGGAGGTCTGGACCGACTCGCGGCCCAGCGACAGATACTCGGCGAGCCCCTCGATGAACCAGAGCGAGATGTCCGCCGCGGCCGCGCCCACCGGCCGCTCGCCTTCCCTGCCCCGCGGCTCCTTCAGGATGTCGTACTGGAAGACGTGGACGAGCTCGTGGCCGAGCACGTGGTCGGTCTCCTCGTAGTTGCCGGTCAGAGGGAGGACGACGCGCGTCTTCATCCCTTCGGTGACGCCGCCGGTCCCCTGGCTGATCAGCCCGCCGACCACGTTGGTCTGCTGGAAGTCGCTGTGATCGGCATAGAGGACGATCGACTTGCGCTCGCGGAACTCGCGCCCGAAGACCGAGGACAGGCGGCCATACCACCGCTCGGCCATCCGCGCGGCGTCACGGACCGCCCGCTCCTCCTCCGGGTAGTGGTAGATGTCGAAGTGCTCCGTCTTGAGCACCTTCCAGTCGAAGTCCTCCCACTGGACCTTGTTGCGGCCGAAGTATTGGGCGGATGCGTCGGAGGGGAGAGAGGCGAGAACGAGCAGGATGAGGACGGGGACGAGGATCAGCCGGCGAGAGACGGGGGTGCGAACGAGCATCGGTCCTCCTTGAATGCCTCGCCGGACCTCCGTCACGGTAGGTAGGACAGGAAGCATGGAGGACCGCCGAGGCAGGCCGCGGGCCCACTCTAATCGGCATTCAAGATGGATGCCTGGGGCCCCTCACCCCCGGGCGCGGGCTCCGCAATGGGCATGGGCGTTCGAAGAGACCGCCGCTTGAACGCCAACCGCAACCCATCCAGCTCCGCCAACACCCAGATCTTCACCCCCCGCGCCGCCATCCGCAGCGGCGCCAGCTCCAGGTTGTAGAACGCCTTGATGCGCCGGCCGTCGTTGCGCCGGCCGGCCTCTCCGGCGGCATGGCGGGCCAGGGCCAGGGCCTTGAAGCGCCGGTTGTAGATGCGCATCAGGTGGTAGGAGATGAAGGCCGGCTTGGGGCCGAGCACGGGCATCCAGAAGAACTTGCCGAGGAACCGGTAGGCCGGGATCACCACGAACATGTAGTACTGCGCGGTCTCGATGAGGAACGAGGCCGCCAGGAGGTCGTGCTCCCCCATGTAGAAATACTTGTCCTTGTAGATCGATTGGAAGAACCGGCGGTAGGAGCGCTGGAACGTCTCGTTGTGCCCGGCGATGCGCTTGGTGACGTCCTCCCCCGCCGTCTGCGCCTTGACGATCTCGACCGTGGCCTCGGCCGTGAACGAGGCGTGGTCGAGCCCCGGCGAGTAGTAGGGATCGAGGAACGCCGCCGCATCGCCCACGAGGGCCCAGCCGTTGCCCATGTATTGGCGCGAGACGTAGGCCAGGTTGGAGTACGTCCGCAGGTCCTCGGAGCGCATGCGCGCCCCCTCGAGGAGCTCGGCCATCAGCGGGTTCGAGCGCAGGAACTCCAGATAGTCGCGCTCCAGGTTCTTCCCCCGGTCCAGGTGCACGATCCGGGTGTCGAAGACCACGCCGACGCTCGTCTCGCCATGGCCCAGGGGGATGAACCAGGTCCAGGAGCCGAAGCCCATGTAGTGGTTGGTCGCGAGGCGGCGCGATCCCACGTTGCCGCGCGAGAGCGACAGGGGACCGCGCGCCGCCATCTCGTCGATGTGGCGGACGTTCTCCCACCGGCACCAGACCGCCGCCGTGGGGTGCTCCTGGTTGCGCTCGATGAGCCCCAGCCGCTTGCCGAGGAAGGTGGCGCGGCCGGTCGCGTCCAGCACCCAGCGGCAGGCCACGGTCTGGGTCTGACCGTCACGCTCAAAAGTGACCCGGTGATCGAAGTCGCCGAGCTCCACGTCGCGGACGCGCGCCGGCCGGGCCAGCTCGGCGCCTTCCGCGACCGCGGTGGCCAGGATGTGCTCGTCGAGCACGTCGCGCCGGAGCTGGAACGAGGGGACCGTGCTGCGCAGGTAGGGACCCGCCTCGCTCGCCTCCGAGTGTGTGCGGACCTTGTCGTTGCGGAACCAGTAGCGGAGCCCTTCCTTGGGAAGGTGCTCCAGCTCCAGGTGGCGCCACAGGGCGAGCCGGCGGGTGAGAAACATCCCCGACATCTCCGTCGTCGCCTCCCCGACCTTCGCATCGAACGCCTCCGCCCGCTCGATCACCAGCACCGACAGGTCCGGCCGGTCCCGCCGCAGAAGCACCGCCGCCGCGGAGCCGCTGAACGCGCCTCCCAGGATGACGACATCGTAGCGCTTCGGAGCACCTGGAGACGGAGACGGATCGGGGGTGGTCGATGAGACGGCGATATCCATGGCTGGAGGGGAGTTTAGCAGGGTCCGGGGAGTGTCCAGGTCCGCAGAACCTCTGTTGTATGCTTCGGTGATGCACGAAACCATCGCTTCGCCACTGGCCGCCTGGGAGAGCTTCTACGTCATCGTCGGCTCCTCGGCTGCGGCACTGACCGGGCTCCAGTTCGTGGTGATCGCACTGATCGCCGAGTCAGGGATACGGAGGAGCGGTCAGCGGGAGATCGCCGCGTTCGGCACTCCGCAGATCGTCCACTTCTGCGCCGCGTTGCTCATCTCCGCGATCCTCAGCGCTCCCTGGCATCGTCTCTCGAGCGCCGGCATAGCCCTCGGCGCAGCCGGCATCGTGGGAGTCGTGTATGCGGCCATCGTCATCCGGCGCGCCCGGCGCCAGACCGGCTATCAACCGGTTTTCGAAGATTGGCTGTGGCACGCGATCCTTCCACTTTCCGCGTATGCCGCGCTTTTGGTTTCAGCGGTCCTCCTGTGGCGCAGCCCCGGACCAGCGCTCTTCGTGATCGCTGGCGCCGCTCTCCTGCTTGTCTTTATCGGGATTCACAATGCGTGGGATACGGTGACCTACCTCGCCGTCGAGCAGTTGCCGAAAGAACAAATGGAAGAACAATCCAAAGAACGCCAGGGACGGAGGAAGGGCTCGCCTGGCTCGCGCCGGTGAGAGAGGAGGAGCACACGATGGAGCCGGCGGCAAACTTCATCGACACCGATGGTCTCCTTCTTTTCACAATTGCGTCTCGCGCAGGTGCCGCGAGACGCATCCACTGACGTTCGGGAAAGCTCTCGGAGACGGAAATTTCCACAACGGTATCCCTCTCTGGCCCCTTTGTCCATAGGACGGACCCGCCGCGAGGATTCCGGCCTTCCTTTTCTCTGGATTCCAGTTCCTTTAGAGTACCCCTCATGCCACCCTTGGAGTCGGTCCTCCAGACCTCCGACGGGCTCACCCTCGCCGGCGAGCACCACCTGCGGCCGGACTGCCGCGCCGCGGTCGTGATCGTCCATGGCTATGCGGAGCACGCCGGCCGGTACACCGAGGTTGTGTCGGCGCTCGGCGAAGCCGGGTACGAGTGCCACCTGCTCGACCTGCGCGGCCATGGCCGGTCCGGAGGCGTGCATGGCTACGTCGGCCGGTTCGGCGAGTACCTGGACGATCTCGACCTCTTTCTGCAGCGGGTCGAAGAGGTCCGGACTCCAGGCCGTCCGGTTCCCCGGATTCTCCTGGGCCACAGCCTCGGCGGCCTGATCTCCCTCTCCTACGTCCTGCGGCGCCCGGAGGCCTTCGCCGCGCTGGCGGTCAGCAGCCCGTTCCTCCACCCTGCCATGGAGGTGAGCGCGCTCAAGGCCGGACTGGCGGCCGTCGTCTCCCGCCTGGCGCCCACCTATTTGATGAAGAGTGCGATCGGATCGCGGTGGCTGAGCCACGATCCCGCCGTCGTCGCCGCATACAACCAGGATCCGCTGGTCTTCAAGACGCTGAGCCCCCATTGGTTCTTCCAGATCCGTGAGGCCCAGGAGGACATCTTGCAGCGCGCCGGCGAGATCCGCCTGCCGGCCCTCTTCCTCATCGGCGAAGCCGACCGGATCGCCGATCCGGCGCGCTCCCGGCAGGTGTACGAGCGGCTCGGCAGCGCCGAGAAACAGATCGTGGTCTACCCTGGCTTCTTCCATGAGGTTCTCAACGAAATCGAACGGGCGCGGGTGGTCCACGACTTCCTCACGTGGCTGGGCCAGCGGACAGCCCCTCCACCTGCACGCTGAGGACGGACCTTCTACGGGAACATCTAAATCCTTCCACCGGGCCGGGGGTGGTCTCTGCCGCCCCCCGGTTGACCCAACTCTGTCACTGCTTGTGGCCAATCAGCTCGTAATACTTTGCCTTCGGCTCACCGGTCCAGCCATTGACGCCGTGTTTGGGAAGCCACCAGAGGTGAACGACCGCAGCGCCGGCCAGAATGAGGTGGAGCCGGCGCCTTAGCTACAGCTCTAGCGGGTGCCCTCGTAGTGATTCCAGACGTGGAGGGCGTAGTAGAGAGGGCCGTGGTCATTGAACGAGTCGAGCGGCTGCCGGAGGAGCCAATCGTGCCCTCCGATCACCTCGTGGACCTCATCCTTGAGGTTGCCCAGGATTCCACTCACCGCATCCAGCAGGCCCCCGGCCGGCCCGATCCGGCCCTTGCTATCGATATATTTTTCGACTCCAACGTGCTCATACCTGCCTTGGCCCTGATGAGCCTTCAGGCCGACCGGCGGCACTCTGGCGACAACATCGTTGTTGTTCACAAACCGATACGCAGGCACCTTCAACCGCCTGACGAGTTCGGCATCTCCGACCAGAGGCGATCCGAACGTATAGAGCCCCCGGACACCGGGATACCGGACCGCGGCAAGCGTGGCCAGAGCCGCTCCCAGGCTGTGCCCGGTGAACCAGACCGTCCTCTTCGGCCGTTCCTTCGCGAGCTGTTGCAGGCGCGCCGCCAGCGGATTCCAGACCTCGTCCAGAGCGCTCCTGAACCCGGAATGGACACAGCCTCCCCCCTCGACCTCCTCCAGGCAGAACTTCGCGTCGGTGATCACGTCCCGCAGAGCGGCCAGAAGCGCCGTCAGGTTACCGTGGGCGCTGGGCTTGAAGACCTGCGTTCCCCGAAAGGCGACGATCACGAAGTCAGCGCAATGAGCCACATAGCATTCTGTGCTCGCACCGTGGAACGGCTGGTCGCCCGCCAGTGTCAATCCGGCCTTCGCGAACGCCTCGCGCGCGAGCTTCGGACCGGCATAGGCGAGAAGGGCCGCCTCCGCGAGCCACCAGGCATTGACCGGCTCGAAAGCGGTCGCACCGTGGCGGAACGGATGACGGCTCGCGTCCTGGAAGTAGGGATGGACCGACTCAGGAATCGGCGGATACACGACGTGCGGGAGCGGGCTCGGAATCGGCTTCGTCATGATCTCCCCTTTTCCCAATTGCCTCTCGCGCCGACGCGAGACGCATGCATTGACACCCGGGAAGCTCTCGGTACGGAAACATCTGTAACCCTACTCCGCTCCCGCCCCCTTGTCCATTGGACGGACGTGCGGCAGGGATTCTCCGAGCTCTGGCCGAAGTCACGCCATCAACCGCGAGAGCACCTTCAGGAGGAGTTGACGCACGCCGCGCAGGCCTTTCGGTTTACTAGTGGGCTCTTCAGATTTCGCTTTCCACTTTTCTCGTTCTAGCCGCCTGAGGTCCGGTCCCTCCCACGGAGGGTCCGGACACGCCTGACGGCATGGCGCGACCGCTACGAAACGATCCGGACGGATGAGAGCCCAGCGCGGTCCCAGCACGTAGATGTACACATATTCACCCGCGCCCATCACGACATAGTCCCCGTAGATCGCCGGGCCTAGGGCGTACTCCCCCGTCGGCAATCCCGGTGCTGCCCACAGGCAATGCCCGTCCTGCACGTCCAGCGCGTAGAGGGCGGCTTTTTTGGTTGAAACGAACACAACGTCGTTGACCACGGCCGGCGAGCTGAGTGCCGCCTCGGTCGTTTTATAGAGAGGCGGGCTGGCGTTTGTATAACGCGAGACGTCGTCGGGTCCTACCGCGGTGGGCCAAGCGTCCTCGAGCGTGTTCCAGTCCAGCGCCCGCACGAACGGAGTCCTGTCCGGGTCGGCCAGTTCGTCTCGGCCCAGACCGACGAACAGCTTGCCGGTGCCCGCATGCACGGCGGGGGTGGCGAAGACGCCCCAGAAGTTCTCGTAACCATCAGGCACGGTAGGAGCCACGCTGCGGATCGCCGTTCCACGATCATGAGGCAGACCGCTGCCGCCGGCTCGGGGGAGCAGTTGTCGCCTCTGGCGGTCGCAGCCCAGAACCTTGAGCGTTGCGGGGTCCAAAAGGAAGAACGAGCCGTTCTTGCTGCCGAATGCTACAACCCGCTGCCCATCGCGGGAGAAAATCGTCGGCGAACCGGCGACATCCACGTCGCCATCGGTCGGCTGATAGCTGTCGTCACGTCCGGGCTGGAAGAAGTGACAGAATCGGCCGGTATCGGCGTCCAGCGAAAGAAGGCCGCTGCCGTACAACTCGTCCGGCAGATCCGTCCCTATGCTCGGTTCGTCCACCTTGATCTGCGAATTTCCGGTGCCAACGAAAATTCGATTCAGCACGCGGTCATACGCGCACGACGACCAGACCGAGCACCCGGTTTCGAGAGTGGTATCGTTTGAATCATCGTGCAGTCTGAAACCAGCCTTCCTGGCCCACCGAGGCAACGGATTCGACACCGCGACCGAGGCAGGGATCACGTTGGGTGAGTTGTCCGACGCGTCGGTGAGCTTGCAGGTGCAGAACAGCCATAACACCCGGCCGGTCTCGGCGTCGAGGCAGAAGACGAATCCATAGGCTTGGGGGACTTCGCCTTCGCCGCACCCGACGTACACCTTGCCGTTGACGACCAGCGGTCCGCTCCAACTATCGCCCTTCGGCTGGCGAATCGGTTGATTCTGCGCTTCGCAGGGAGACTTCAGGTCTGTCTCCCAGAGCGCAGCGGTGTAGGGCGGTGAGTTGGACATCGTGTCGGCATCGACGCAGTACACTTTGCCGTGGACCCCCGTAAAGTACACCCGGCCGCCGACGACGGCGGGGGATCCCCCGATGCCTCGCATACCTGGGAAGTGCGCCTTGCCCGACACCGGGAACCGCCCCTCAGTATCGCCGGTAACCAGGTCGATCTTGTAGAGCGTCGCAGTGGTCCCGGCATAGTCTCTACCGGAGCCGACGTAGACCTTGCCGTCAACGACGACCGGCTTGGTGATGATCGGGCCGTCAACCGATACCTTGGCGTTCAACTCCATCCGGTTGACGCTCGTACGGCGGATGCTGCTCAGCCCTGAAGCGGCGCCGGTATGGCGCAGATCGTGCTGATACATCCACCAACTCTGAGGGAACAAGTAGGGCAGAACAGCGCTGAGGTCGACATACTCCCAGATCCGCAGTTGCTCGACCGCACGCCAGTCGATGTCGTCGCCCGGCCGCTGAACTCCCGGGCGGTGCCATGGCACCTCAGGGAGAGGATCGGGCGAATAGAACAGCTCTTCCTCCGGCATGCCGCCGGGAAGGGACATCGCCCTTTCCGCTACCCGCCTCAGCCGGGAGCGGAATTCCTCGAGCGGCTGCTCGTGAGGTAGTGGGAAGGAGGTGAGGTGAGCGCCCTGGCTGAAGCGGATTTCGTAGGGCTTGAGTTGTCTCACACCCCCCCCGGTATGGACCTCGGCGTGCGTGAGGAACTCGCGCAACTCCTCGACCACCTTTGCCGGCGGTTCCGTGAAGACCGAGAGGGCCCGCTTGGTCGCCGCCCAGACCTCCCGCGGCGCGTCCTCGCCTGCCAGCCGCCGGGTTCTGGCAATCTCGCGCAAGATATGTTGCAGCAGCCGGTCTCGCGGCAGTCCGATCGGTACGTACTTGCCGGGACGGCGGATCCTGGCCCAGACGAATCCCATTTCGGCATTGACGCCCGAGTCCCAGACCGGTTTCGGACGGTCCGAATCTTCATCGACTCGGAATATCCGGACCGTTGCCGCGTCGATGCCCGCCATCTCCTCGTCCGTGAACGGCAGGAACAGGATGACCGGAATAGGCTCCTCATTCGGGTCGGCCGCGTCCGCGTTCTTAACAAAAATCTCGCCCGCTATCCCCAGATCCCCCAGGGTTACGTCGGCCAAGAGGCCCTCGGCTCTTTCAATGCTCAGGTTCCAATTGGCCAAGCGCCCGGCATCCACACCTGCCACAGCCGGAGCCAGGTATGGCTTCTGCAATCGGTGCTGCGGCTGTGCCATCATGGCAGCCTCTAGTCCTACCTCTTCGCCAAAGCTTGTTCGAGCTCCGCCTTCAAAAGCTCGAAATTCTTCTCCCTTTCTTTCGCGTCTGCACCCTCTGGCTCGATCAACATGGGCTTGGTGAAGGCGCTACAACCACCCCCTTCTTCTTGTCCCACTGCCCCCTTTCCAATCAGCGGAATTTCTACACATACAAATTTCTCGACCTGGAAAGGCCTGTTACATACTGGCGTCGCCATGGCGTTTCCTCCTTAGATCTACACCGGCTATTTGATCTACACCGGCTGTTTGTAATCCTACCAGCTTTTAGTCTACCGGAGAAGAGCTTCAAATTCAGGATCACTCTGCAGAGGGTCCCAAACGGGATCGACTCGCAACTCGGGAGCGGACATGGGCTCCCTGTAGGAATGAGAGAGCAGCCACTTGAGACGGGCAATGGCTTCCTGCTGGCGTCCCAAGCGGGCGTCGACTATGGCCTGGATTTCGATAAACCACGGTCCGGAAAACGCGTCGTACCGACCCTGTTCAACCGCTTCCTCCGCCTTGGCGATCGCCTCCTTGCGCCGGCCGAGTTGGGCAAGGGTCAACGCCAGGTAGGAATTGAACAGAGGGTGCCGCGAATATTGAGCTGTGCGCAACTGTAAAGTTTTAAGATTCTCTTCGGCAAGCACCAGGGCCTCCCGCGAACGTCCGAGCCGCTCGAGGGCCAGGACCTTGAAAACCGAGAGCCGGATCTGGTCCATCGGGGACAGCGTGCTCCGTTCCTCCTCCGCAGTGAGACGTGTCAACGCTTGTTGATATTTGTGCTCATAGAGATCGAAGAAAAAGACAGCCAGCTCCATCGCCGGGGTGTCGCGGACCGGCGAGGCTTCAAGAACCGCTCGGGCCTCGCCGAGGTGCCCGGTCCAGGCCAGGAGGACGCGCGCCTTCTGCTCGTAATAGAACGACTCGTCCGGCGCCAGCGCGATAGCCCGATCGAAGTACTTGTTCGCCTCGTCGTAGTTCCTGACGGCCGCATAGGTCTCCGCCAGGGTCCAGGCCTGATCGGCGGAGCGCGGATTCAGATCCAGGGCCCTATTGAGCTCGCCGATCGCCTCTCGTAGCCGGCCAAGACGCCGCAGCAGCAGGCCGCGGGTGTCGTGGATGACCGCGAGGTTCGGAGCGATCCGGGCCGCGGCATCGAGGTCCTTGAGGGCGGCGGCGTAATCATTCAGACATCTATAATGGAAGTAGGCCTGGGCCAGACGGGTGGCCACGAGGTCCGGGCCGAGGGCGACCGCCCGCTCCATGGCCCGCCGCGCCTGCTCCTTGCGCCGGATCGACCGGTCGGTGTTGAAGGCCAGATAGGAATGGACCTGCGACAGCTCGGCCCAGGCTTCGGCGAATTCCGGATCGATCTCGACAGCCTGGGCGAACATCTGCGCAGCCTTCTCCAGATTCTGCGGTGAGTAGAAGGGCTGCTCCTTGAAGACGATTCCCTGGACGTAGGCGCGGTACGCCTCCGAGTTGTCCGTCGAGCGCCGGCCGATCCCCTGGAACTGGTCCGGCGTCAGCGTCACCTCCAATGCGGTGATCACGCCCCGCGAGATCTTCTGCTGCGCCGCGAACGGCTGGTCCGCATCGCCTTCGAATGGAAGAGTGGGAACCAGGGTCTCATCCGCCACCCGGACGAGTTGAGGCATGACGCGGACCTCCCGCCGGCCTGCGAGCCACTTCACCTTTCCCAGAAGGACGTAGTCAACGTTGAGCTCTTCCTCCAGGTCCGCCATGGATTTGGGGTGCCCTTGGGTGTCGAGGGCGTTCCTGCCGGGGATGATCTGCATGCCGGGGACGAGGGCCAGGTTGGCCGTGATCTCCTCGGTCAACCCAGCGGCAAAAAAGGGGTCCTCGGCCTGGCCAAGGTTTTCGAAGGGGAGGACGACGATCCGGATCTCGTCGTTCCCCTTCACCCTTTGGCGGGCCCAGGCGATCCAAACCACGAGGGCGACCATCAGCACGGCCGCCGCCTGGACGAGCCGTGCCCTCCCCCACTTTGCGGGCGCCGGGGCTGGGCTGGCAATCGACGGGCTTGCTGGCGGCGCTTCGGAGGGCACCTGCTCCGGCTCGACGACGGCGACGAGCTGGTATCCCCGCTTGGGGATCGTCTGGATGTAGCGCGGCTGACGGGCGTCATCGCCCAGAGCCTTGCGGAGACCGTGGATCACCTGGGTGAGGGCCCCCTCTTCAACGAAAGCCCCTCCCCAGACCGCCGCCAGGAGAGCCTCCTTGGAGACCACCTTCCCGGGCTCGGCGGCCAGAGAGACGAGCACGTCCATCATCCGGGGCTCCAGGCGCAAGACTCGCCCTTCCGAGCACAGGGCGTTCTCGGCCTGATGAACCTCCCACTCCCCCAACCGGAACCTGCCGAGATCGGGCACGCGAGGAGCTGTTTCCGCTGGCTGGCTCATTTGGACTGGGTTCCCGAAAGTGGGGCGCCTCTCCGGATCTTCTTCATTCTACTTCACTAAGACGCTCCTGAGATTTTCCAAATCCTTTCCTCAGGACATGAAAGCCTCCAGCCAGCCAGGCTAGGGCCACGGTCGCGGCCCCTGAACGCCGCGAGATCCCTTGGAGGGTCTGAAATGGTCGCAGAGCCTGTCGTCGTTCCCTTCCACAGCCGCTCGTCTCGCGAGCCGGCCCCCTCTTCCGCCGATCTCACATCTCGCGGCCGAGCTCTCCTCGAAATCCAGTACCACCTCATTCAGAAGAAGCTCCTTCACCTGAGCCGCCGTAGCGGCCTGCCCGAGCACGAGGCCGAAGAATTCCGTTCATGGGCATTGTTCAAATTGGTCGAGGACGACTCGCGCGTGCTCGCGAGTTGGGAAGGCCGGAGCTCCTTTCCGACCTTCCTGACCGTCGTGCTGGTCAACCTTCTACGAGACTATCGTACCCACATCTGGGGCAAGTGGCGTCCCACGGCGGCCGCCCGGCGGCTTGGCCGCGAGGCGGTCCTCCTGGAGCAGCTCTGCTTCCGGGATGGCCTTCCTCTCGACGAGGCGATCGAGCGCATGAGGACCGAGCACAAAGTCTCCCTGTCCCGGCCCGAGCTCGAGCGGATCGCGGCCACGCTCAACCGGCGGCCGGAGCGGCGGCGGGTCGGCGAAGACGAGCTTCTTCGCGTTCCGGTCGACGGCCAGGTCGAAGTCCGGATCGAGGACGCCGAGCGCTCCCGCACGGAGGAACAGCTCCGGATCCTGCTGGCGCCTCTGCTCCAGTCGCTCGCCGCCGAGGACCGACTCCTCCTCAAGCTCCACTACTGGGACGGCCTCAGCATGGCCGCCATCTCTCCTGTCCTGGGCCGCCCTCAACGCGAGCTGTACTCAGTAAGGGACAAATGCCTGAAGAAGATCCGGCGCAACCTGGAGGAGGCAGGAGTGAGCCCGGAACGGGTGAGGGCACTCCTCGGCTGCTCCCTCCTGGACCTCGCAGGTGAAATCTGAGAGCTGCCCTTGCTGCCCTCCGCCCCGCTTGTGCTGCAATGTACGGTGGGGGATTGCGACACGTGGCGTCAGGAATCGGGGCCAGCTCCGGCATTTCGCTTGGAACTGCCCTGATCCAGAAGAGGTGACAGGTACTTATTCAGCACCTCGCGAAGCGGGTGGCACCTACTCCTGCGCCGCACCGTGGACACCGGGGGCAAGCACGCGCCGGATCGACATCCCTGATCAGGTCTCGCGCCTAACCTACTTCTGCCGGATCAACACCCACCCCGCGATGGGCACGGCAAGCAGCCATGCCGCCACGGCGAGCAGCAGTGGCTTGCTGAGCTTGATCGATGCGATCACGTTCACCGCCTCGCCGGCGAGGGTGCTGCCGAGGAGCGTGAAGACCAGCGCGATGGCGGCGGCGAGCGTCACGGCCTGACCGATCAGCAGAGAGCGCCGCGCGGCCGCCTGCGCTTCCTGGCGGCGGCGCATCTGCATCCGCAACAGCATCGTCCCGGAGCTCGGCAGGGCCGCCTCGGTCACCGCCTGCACGCGCTCGTCGAGCAGCGCGCCGGCGACGAGACGCAGCTCACCGCAGGCCGCGCACGTTGCGATGTGCGACTCCAGCTCGTCTCCGATGAAACCGGCGCCGAGGGCATCGAGCAGCTCGTCCTCGCGCGGACAGGCATTCGTGTTGCTCATTGGGCACCTCCGGCCAGAACCCCCGCCAGCTTGCGCCGCGCGCGCAGCAGCAGTGTGCGCACGCTGATCGCGCTGAGTCCGAGGATCTCCGCGATCTCCTCGTGCGACGACCCTTGCGCGTACGCGAGCCAGAGGAGCTCGCGTTGCATCGGCTCGAGCTGTTGGATCGCCCTGGCGACGTCGGTGCGCATCGCGGCTTCGGTCTCCGGGCTCGGGCTCTCGCTCTTCGGCACCACGCCGGCCGACGGCGCCCCATCGTCGGCCAGCGGCACTTCCTCATAATGCTTGCCGCGGCGGGCCGCGTCGCGCACGAGGTTCGTGGCGATCTGGAACAGCGAGTTGCGGCGGTGGGCCTCGCTCTCGTAGTGCTTCGACGCGCGATAGAAGCGGTAGTACGCCTCCTGCAGGAAATCGTCGGCCTTGTGCGGGTCGCCGCTGATCCGCGACAGATACGCCCACAACGGACGCGCCGTGCGCTCGTAGAACGCACGGAACTCGTCGTCGCCCATGACGGCCAGGGCCTCTTCCGCGTGGCGCTCGGCCATCATCGTGTCGAGGATCACGAGCGGATAGCTCATCACTTCGATCATCTCACGGGTCCGGTCCCGTCGATGGCCTCAGGTGGCGCCTCCCAAAGCCCGAGGCGGCGCGACAGCTTGAGCGAAACGGCGGCGGAGGCGATGAAGCCGACGCCCACACAAAGCGCGATCGTTCCGAGGGCGAACAGCCCCTGCGACGAGTCTTTGTCGAAGACGGCGCTGAGCAGCAGCATCCCGAGGCCGACGATGGCGATCACGACGCCGAGCTGCACCGACCACAGGATTCGCGCTGCCAGCGTCGACGTTTTCCCGCTCGCCGGACGCTCGACGTGCAGCGGAATCGGCGCGTCGAGCTTGAGGAGCATCCATAGCTCGTCCGGATGCTGCCGGAGCGGGCGGCTGAGCTGCTCTCGGACTTCGTAGTGCCTGCCTGGCGACGGGTTCTCGGTCTCTTCGGTGGGTGTCTCGGCCTCGGCCGTGGTGGCCGTCGCCCGGCTCCGGGGGCGTATTGCCGGTCATGGCCATTCCCCTCGAGACATGACCGCCTTCCTTCCGGAGAGATGGCCACTCGCGGATCACCATTGACCCGGGTCAAGAATTTCCTGCCCCCAGTGTGCCCCCCGCTTTTCCGGAGCGGAGACAAGCGAAGACGGCCGTCCTCGGCCCCAGCCCAAGGCCTCAGGGCCGCGACGGACTGACCCGGGTCAGCGAATCCGCTCTTCGAGGTCAGCGAGGCTCACGTAGGCTCCTTTCATGCTGGAACTGTCCCAGATAAGCAGAAGTTGTCCCAGGTAACCTCGATGGACGACGAGAGAACCTCATGGGAGAGGGAATGAGCGGTATCTGCGGCAAGGCAAGCCTGAGTCGGGAGAAAACAAGCCTGAATTGGGAGAAGACAAGGTTGACACGTCCCCGGACAAGGATGTTCACCGGGAAGTCGCCCTCATCTGCGGGAGATTGGCCTCGTCTCGGGACGAAACGCCGTCATCTGCGAGAAGTTGGCCTTGTCTCGGGACGAAACATCCTGATTTGCGGGAAGATCGCGTTGGAATCTTCCCCGATAAGCCAATGCCGCGGCCTCTCGAGGTTATCTGCGGAAATCTATCGTCATCGCGGAAGATTTCCAGCTTGACTCCTTCGAGGATAACGATCTTCCGCCGTAGATCAAGGTTGCGTCGAGGAAATTCATCGTTGCTTTGAGCGTAACGGCGTTATCCAGGGAATTCTCGGCTTATTCTGAAGAAATCGAAAGTAACTTCGCGAAAACGTCTCACTCCGTGGTGGAGAGAGCCGCGACGCGAGACAAGACGAGCCGGCAAGGCTCGAGAAAGGAAGTGAACGTGCCGTACGAAACGACCAACACGGCGAAGCTGGGATCTCTGCAGAAGTTCGCGGCCTCGATCGCCGCGAACATCCCTGATCTCCCCCATCTGGAGCAGAGCTGTCTCCAGTTCGTGTCGATGGTGGGCAATCTCCAGGAAGTTTCCAAGCAGCAGGCGGCGCTCGTAGCGGACAAGCAGGAGGCGTCGAAGAAGTTCAAGACTCTGTTGATCGAATGCCAGAGACTGGCGTCCGTTCTGCGCGCCGCCGTCAAGCAGCACTACGGCATCCGGTCGGAGAAGCTCGCCGAGTACAACCTGCAGCCGTTCCGCGGCCGGAAGCCGAGCGAGAAGCGGCGCTCGAAGAAGCAGCCGGAGCCCAGTCCCGTCCAGCCCCAGCCTGAATCTCCCGAGGCTCCGTAGTCCCTCCGGGGAGCGTGCTCCGGCACGCTCCCTTTTCTCGGCAATCCTGCGAAGTCGGGATCGGATCACGGTGATCCGGCCGCTCCTCACGGTGGGGAGGCGCCTCGGGAAGCCCCGAAGGGGCGCCAGCATAGAGCCTGGGGCGTGAGCCCCAGGAAAGGGCGCCAACCAACATCCCAGCCCCGAAGGGGCGTCAGCAGACCGTTGGTCGCCGAGCGGCCGGCTGCGTTAACATTGCGTCCGACGAGCATGCCGGAACCCACTGTCGCCTACCGCATCTGCCCCCTGTGCGAAGCCTGCTGCGGCCTGACGGTCGAGCTGCGCGAGGGCCGCGTGGCCGCCATCCGCGGCGACCGGGAGGACGTCTTCAGCGCCGGCTATCTCTGCCCCAAGGGGGTGGCGCTCAAGGAGCTGCATGAGGATCCCGACCGTTTGCGCGCGCCGCTGGTGAAGCGCGACGGCCGCTTCGCGGCGGCGAGCTGGGAGGAGGCTTTCGCCGAGATCGAGAGGCGTCTCCCGCCCATTCTCGCGCGCTCGGGACGGGACGCGGCGGCGCTCGCCATCGGCAACCCGGCCGCCCACAAGATGGGCCTGTTACTCTATGTGACGCGGCTCGCCCGCGCACTGGGCACACGCAACGTGTTCAGCGCCTCGACCCTCGATCAGATGCCCAAGCAGCTGTCCAGCGGGCTGATGTTCGGCCACTGGCTGTCGATTCCCGTGCCCGACATCGAGCGCTGCGATTTCCTGCTCATGCTCGGCGCCAATCCCATGGCATCCAACGGCAGTCTATGGACGGTGCCCGATTTCCGCGGCAAGGCCAGAGCGCTCCAGGCGCGCGGCGGCAGGCTGGTGGTGGTCGACCCGCGGCGCACGGAGACCGCGCGGCGCGCCGACCGGCATCTGTTCATCCGCCCGGGGAGCGACGTCTTCTTCCTTCTCGGCCTGGCGCACACGCTGTTCGACGAGGGGCTGGTGCGTCTCGGGATTCTCGCGGAGCACGTGAACGGCGTCGAAGCGGTGCGCGAGGCCGTCGTACCGTTCGCGCCCGAGCGCGTCGCGGCCCGCTGCGGCATCGCGGCAGAGACGATCCGGGAGCTGGCCCGCACCCTGGCCGCCACCGGGAGGGCCGCCGTGTACGGGCGGCTGGGGACCTGCACGCAGCGCTTCGGCTCGCTCAGCAGTTGGCTGGTGGACGTGCTCAACGCGCTCACGGGCCATCTGGACGTGCCCGGGGGCGCCATGTTTCCCAAGGCCGCCGCCTTCGCCGCCAATACGATGGGGTCTCCCGGCATGGGAAAGGGCGTCGCGACCGGGCGCCGCCGGAGCCGCGTCTCGAACGCGCCGGAGGTGTACGGCGAGCTGCCCATGACCTGCCTGGCGGAGGAGATCGAAACCCCGGGCGAGGGTCAGGTCCGGGCGCTGCTCACGGTCGCCAGCAACCCGGTGCTGTCGGCCCCCAACGGTCCTCGGCTGGCCGCGGCGCTGGAGACGCTGGAATTCATGGTCAGCGTGGACGTCTACGTCAACGAGACCACGCGCCACGCCGATGTGATCCTGCCGGGGCTGTTGCCGTTCGAGGAGTCGCACTATGACGTGGCGTTCCCCCAGCTGTCCTACCGCAACCACGCCCGCTACAGCTCGCCGGTGCTCGCGCCGCCGCCGGGCCGGCCCGCGGAGTGGGAGATCCTGCTGCGGCTGGCGGCGGTCGCCGAAGGGAGGGGCGCCGGAGCCGATTTGCAGACCCTGGATGACGAGATGGTGGCCGAGGACCTTCGCCGCCGGACCGGCTCCCAGGCCGCCTATGCCCAGGCAGATACCCTGTTGCAGGCCGTGGCAGAGTGGCGCGGCCCCGAGCGGCTGCTCGATCTCGCGTTGCGCGGCGGTCCGTACGGCCTGACGCTGGCGAAGGTCAAGGCCGCGGCTCACGGCATCGACCTCGGCCCGCTGGCGCCCCGCGTGCCGGAAGTCCTGCGCACCCCCTCGGGAAAGATCGAGCTCGCGCCCGCCCTGTTTCTCGAGGATCTGAAGCATGCCGAGGCGGATCTCGCGGCGCCCGCTCCCGACCTGGTGGTGATCGGACGCCGCGACCTGCGCTCGAACAACAGTTGGATGCACAATCTTCCGGTCCTGGCCAAGGGTCCGCGACGGTGTACGGCGCTGGTCCATCCCGCCGACGCCGCCCGCTGCGGCGTGACCGATGCCGGTCCCGCGCGCCTGATCGGCGCCAGCGGACATGAGGTCACGGTGGAGGTGAAGGTCAGCGACGAGGTCATGCCGGGCGTGATCTCCCTGCCGCACGGCTGGGGCCACGACCTCCCCGGGATCCACCTGGAGGTCGCGGCCCGGCGGCCGGGCGCCAACCTCAACGCGCTGCTCGACGAGAACCTGCGCGACCCGCTCTCCGGCAACGCCGTCCTGAGCGGCGTGCCGGTGCGCCTGGAGCCGGAAAACGCCTGAACAGGAACGCATGTGGCCGCCGGTTTCCCTCCTCATCGCGCCTCGTTTGAGCTGCGCGTGCCGTGAGTGCATAATCCCTGGTATGAAGGTTGGCGAGATTCTCCGGCGGCTTGCGGAAGATGGTTGGGTCTTGGTTGCGACGCGGGGGAGC
>DATFPH010000175.1:0-13629 GCA_035264905.1 Thermoanaerobaculia bacterium | reverse complement strand
GCCTCGACCTCGGCCGGGTCGACGGTGATCCGGGTCCCCGGCAGGAGGACCCCGTCCGCCAGACGGACGTCGGTCGAGAGATGGCCGCGGCCATCCAGCGCCAGCGCCTTGCGGAAATAGGGACGCAGGAAGCCGAGGGATGCGACGTCCCCATCGACCGCCAGGCTCCCGGAGATCAGGCGGAACAGGCGCGCGCCGCGCAGCTCGCCCGGGGTGAACGGCGCGACGCGGAGATCCGCGAGGACGGACACGCCGCGCGCCACGGGTTTCCCGCCGGACTCGATCCAGGCGGAGCCGAACGAGAGGGAGAGGCGGTCGAGCTGACAGGAGCTGGAGCCGCCTCCGGACGCCGCCTCCAGGCTCCCCTCGATCTGGCCATTCCCAAGCAGGCGGTTCGGACCGAAGGAGGCCTCGCGCACGCCGGTGATGCGGGCACTGGTGATCCGCACGCTCCACGGCGGTGCTCCGGGCGCGGCGGCGCGCATCTCGCCGGGCGCGCTCTTGCGGACGCCCAGCCGCGCCCCGGCCGCCCGCACGGCTGAGAGCACCACCTCGCGGCGCGCCAGAGCGCCGAGGTCGATCTTGCCGTTCGCCCGATCGAGCGCAAGGCTCCAGGCCACGCGCTCGCCGGACGTGCCCATCCGCAGCCCCGACATTTCGAGATCCGCCACGGGCGGCACGCCCTCGCCCCCCTGATCGAGCCGATCGATCGCGGCGAGGAAGCGCCCGACCTGGAGATCCTCCGCCGGCACGCTCGCCCGCGCCGCGGCGGCGCGCAGCACCGGGGGCCGGTCCGGACCGCCGCCGAGCGCCAGGCCGCGGATCTCGGCGGCCAGCCGCGGCTCCGCGCCCCCTTCGACCGTGGCGATCACCGATCCGGAGCCCAGCTCCAGGAAGCTCCCCGGCTCGACGCTCCCCTGCTCGATCCGCAGGTCGATCTGGAAGGGCGCCCGCAACGGCCCGCTCCCACCGATCGCCGCCAATGCTTGCAGGCGGGGCACCTGGGCCGTCGCGAGCAGGCCGAGAGTGGCGCAGTCGAGCGCCGCGAGACCGGGATGTTGTCGCAGAGCGCACGGAGCGAGCCCTCCGGCGAGATGCGCGTCGACGCCGCGGGCGATCTCCTCCGGACCGCGCCAGATCCGGCCGCCGCGTACCTCCAGAGAGCCATCGCGCACCACCAGCTCGCTCCCATTCCAGGCGAGGCTGCCCGCGAGCCGGCCGGAGCCCTCGACCCGGAGAGAGTCCATACGGACCTCGCGGAGCCTCTCGATCCGGGCAGCGGCCATCTCCAGACGCCAGGGCTGTTGCGTGCCGGCCGGCGTCCGGGGAGGTTGCGCGCCGCTCTCGATCCGCACCACGACACCGGCGGCGCGAAGACCGTCGAGCACCACCCGGCGATCGAGGAGCGCTGCAAGGCCGATCCGTCCGCTCCCCTGCTCCGCCGTGATTTCAGCCGCGACGGTCCGGCCCGTGGCCCACAGCCGCACCCCCGTGGCCTCGACGTCGCCGCGCAGCGGTTGCAGCACCCGCCCGGTCCGGACGTCGGCGATCAGGCGGCTCAGGCGCAGCTCGGGGCTGTCGGCGGTGAGCCGCGCCGTGTCCGCCGCCAGAAAGGGAGAGCCGTCCCGCCGCCGCAGGGTGACGTTCGCCGCGTCCGCGGCGAGCACCAGCCGGTCCATCACCTCACCGGAGACCGCGAGCCGCGACGCTCCCGGTGTCCCTGGCTCCGAAGAAAAGGCCGAAGAAAACCGGAGCCGGCTCCCGGGGACCAGCTGCCCCTGGTCCAGCCGCAGATCCACCGCGAGATTCCCTGGGCCGGCCGGCGTTGCCCCCGCGGCGACCGTCCCCTGTGCCATCAAGCGGCCGGTCAGGAAGTCGAACCCGGCGATCCCCCGGTGCTCGCGCGAAGAGTAGGGACCGAGGCGCAGCTCGGCACGCACACCGGCCTCCCGGGCGACCTCGCCGCCGTTGATCCGGAGACGGCCGTCAGGCATCGTCAGGATCGTCGCTCCCAGCTCCACCTCCCGGCGCATCACGAGCCGGAAGCTCCCGGCGATCCGTCCGTCCCCCTCCAGGAGGAGCGGTCCATAGCCCAGCTCGCGCACGCCGGTCAGCTCGACCTGCTCCAGCCGGACCGTCCACGGCTCGCGCCCCGCAGCCGGCGCGGCGGCCGGCACCGCACCCGGCGTCGGCACGCGGTCCGTCCGCGAGCGCACCCCCTGTGCGCGCAGGTGCTCGACGCGCACCTCCCGCCGCAGCAGAGCGGCGAGATCGATCCGCGCCGTCCCCTGCGCCGCCGTGATCCACCACCGCACCCTCGGTTGATGTCCGCGCAGCTCCAGGCCCGCAAAGCGCACCTCGCCCGGCCAGAGGCTCCACGCCGAGCGCCAGCCGATGCGGAACCGCTCCGGCCGCCGGCTGAGGAGCGCCGGGCCGACCGACGGGAGCAGAAAGAGATTGGCTGCGAGGAGATAGAGCCCCGCGAGACAGAGAGCTCCCGCGATGAGCCGCTTGCCCCAGGAGCGTACGTGCCGGATGAGATGCATCCTGGATACAGCTTACACTCGCACCTCATGACGGAAGATCCAGCCCTCTACTATCCGCACCGCGCCCCCGAATACGAAGAGGTCTACGCGAAACCCGAGCGGCAGGACGACCTCGCCGTCCTGAAGACGAAAATTCCGGAGCTGCTGGCCGGCCGCCACGTCCTGGAGCTCGCCTGCGGCACCGGTTGGTGGACCCAATGGATCTCCCCGGCCGCCGCCTCGGTCCTCGCCACGGATGCGAGCCCCGAGATGCTGGTCCAGGCCCAAGCCAAAACCTTGCCCCCCGGCCGGGTGGCCTTCCGTTGGCTCGACGCCTACAACCTGGGCTCCGTCGCCTCAGAAATCGACGCCCTCTTCGCCGGCTTCTTCTGGTCCCACGTCCCCCGCGAGCGCCTCGCGCAGTACCTCACCGGCCTCCATCGCGCCCTTCCCCCCGGAGCCCGCTTCGTCTTCGCCGACAACCGCTACGTCCCCGGCAGCAGCATCCCGATTTCCCGGGAAGACGCCCAGGGGAACACCTACCAGGTGAGGACGCTGCGCAACGGCACGGTGTACGAGATCGTGAAGAACTTTCCCTCCGCGGAAGAGCTCCGGCGCGAGTTGGAGGCGATTGGACGGAACGTCGTGGTGCTGGAGCTCCCCTACTTCTGGCTCGCCTGGGGGGAAACCCACTCCGCATCTCCTGCGTAGAGTACGCTGAGACTCACCGCTCCTTCAGGAGGTGCCGATGCTCCGTTCGTCCTCGATCCGTCCGTCGTGGCTTCTCACCGCGATCCTGGCCGCCGGCTGTCTGTCGCCCTACGCCTCGGCTTCCGCCCAGACCGCGGCTCCCGTCCAGGAGGTCCAGACAAAAGTTTCGTCGTTCGGGCGCTACGAAGGCTATTCCGAGCCAGCCTACGACGGCTGGACGCGCAGCTCGCGGTACGTGGCCGTCCGCGACGGGACCCGCCTCGCGGTGGACGTCTTCCGTCCGACGCGCGCGGGAAAAGTGGCGGAAGAGAAGCTGCCGGTCGTCTGGACGCACAACCGCTATCGCTGCGCCTTGAACGAGGAGGGGACGACCTACACGATCCTCGACTCGTTCGAGTGGCTCGAGGACGTGCTGCGCCATGGCTACGTCGTGGCCTGCGTCGACGCCCGCGGGAGCGGCGCGTCCTTCGGCCGGTTCGAGGGGATGTTCAGTCAGAAGGAGACGCAGGACGCCTACGACGTCACCGAGTGGCTGGGCACCCAGAGCTGGTCGAACGGCAACGTCGGCATGTACGGCCGCTCGTATCTCGCCATGACCCAATACATGGCCGCCGGCCAGAAGCCTCCCCATCTCAAGGCGCTCTTCCCCGAGGTCGCCGGGACCGACATGTACGAGCTGCTTTACAAGGGCGGCATCTTTCACGGCCCCTTCATCGAAATGTGGACCAACCTGGTCCGGGAGATGGACGTGGACAACCCGGCGCCGCCGGTCGACGAGGACCGCGACGGCTCGCTTCTCAAGGCCGCTGTGGAGGAGCACAAGACGAACCGCCCCGCCGCGGACATCTACGCCGCCCTCCCCTACCGCGACAGCGTCGATCGCGAGAGCGGAGCCATGCCCTTCCGCGACTGGACGCCCATCACATACTTCAAAGAGATCAGCGACTCCAAGGTTGCGATCTATTACCTCGCCGGCTGGTACGACCGCTACGTGCGCGACCAGACCATCCTCTATAACAACCTGAACAATCCGCAGCGGATCTCCATCGGTCCCTGGACCCACACCCAGCGCGACCACTTCGACTTCGCGGCCGAGCACCTGCGCTGGTGGGACTACTGGCTCAAGGGGATCGACAACGGAGTGATGAAGGAAGACCCGGTGCACTACTACGTCATGGGCGCTCCGGAGGACAAGGCGTGGCGGTCCGCCAAAACGTGGCCGCTCCCGCAGGAAAGGCGGACGGCGTACTGGTTCGGAAACGATGGAGGCCTGGGCACCGACGCCCCGAAGGCCAAGGGGGCGAAGGACGAATTCACCGTCGACTACACCGCCGCCATCGACCCCGATCCGCGCTGGAACATCGAGCCGCGGTTCCCGGAGCTGTCCGCCAATGACGCCAAGGGCCTCACCTACACCACACCACCGCTGACCGCCCCCCTGGAAGTCACCGGCCACCCGGTCGTCCACCTCTGGCTCTCCTCCTCTGCGCCGGACGCGGACGTCTTCGTCTATCTGGAAAAAGTCGACGAGAAAGGCTCGCCGCGCTATGTCACCGAAGGGATGCTCCGTGCCTCTAACCGAGCCACCGCGGACCCCGGCTACAACCTCCTCGGCCTCCCCTACCACCGCGGGCTGAAGGCGGACCGGGCCGATCTGACCCCGGGCCAGCCGGTCGAGCTGGTCATCGACCTCTTCCCCACCTCGACCCTGTTCCAGCCCGGCCATCGGCTGCGGGTCACGATCACCGGAGCCGACAAGACCAATGCCAGGACGCCCGAGCAGAACCCGCCTCCTCGGCTGACGGTGTGGCGCGAGCCGGGGCGGGGGTCGTATATCGAGCTGCCGGTGATTCCGGGGTGAGGTGGTCGATCCCCCTGAACCTGCCAGGGCCACCTCGATCCTGTGGGGAACCGTACCGGGCTCATCGAGGGGAGATCGAAGCCTCCTTGGCGGAAGAGCAGCGGCTCGAGAGCCTCCATGCCTAAAGTGCGGCTCCATCTGGAGGCGAGCTGCACCGGCAAAACTGGCTCGTTCTGCCTATAGCTGCTTATAGCGGGATCATCTCTACCGCCTACTTTTGAACCAGGAGGATCTAAGCCTAGGGGGGGTATCTGACTTTCTAGTAGATTCATTAGCAGCCTTCGGCGGCACTGCTGGAGGCTGGGGTTGGGAGATAATCTCTTGGCCACCAGCGGCTGCGGTGAACAGGAGACAGCCATTAAGGAAGGCGAGGAAATAACCATAATCCAACTTTAGCCCTCCAGTCGCTGAGCCGACCACGTACGAAACGACCAGAGAGATCGTAAAGGCAGCCCACAGGTTTTCTCTTTTCAGTAGTCGGCGAAAGGTGTTGTAGAGGACCAGAACGGCCCCGGAAGAGCCGGCAAAGGTCGCGAGTGTGGCAATTGTATAGAGTTCCTTCGGATCTGTAGAGCCAGCCATATAGAACCTCCTATTTAAACACGCCTTGCTTATACGACTCTTGGTTCTCCACCTGTCGCTGCCTGCCGCCCAATCGGAATATGGGGGCCGGCCCTCGCATCCCACACCACCGTACATACGGATCACGTACACGGCAGTTCGGTTGATTCAGTCAACCTCCCTATTTGTTCACCAAGCTCGGCAGGCCCAAGTTCCGGAGCGGCGAAGAGAGGAGCATGACAGCAGCAGAAAACTACTCCAGCCGGCGCCAGACGCTGTCATCGTTAATAGGACACTTCGCGACCGTCTTGTTCTTGCAGATCTCAACGTTGTACACGGGATGTATCTCCCACTCAGTCGCGCGTGCCGGCCCATCAGTGGTGTGGCCGTTCTCGCACGGATGGTGACTGGCGTCGAAGAAGAGCTGTCCCGTCAGCCGGACGGGGCGAAAGGGCGCTGTCAAGTCACCAGGGGTCCACGCCCCTGGCCGATGGTGAGGGATGATCTCGGCGGTGAATCCTTCACACTCCGTCTGGCCTAGCTCGCCTACGAGCTCGATGTGGATGTCGTTGGACGTCTCCTTCTTGTGGCAGTTCACGCTCTCGCCCGTTTTCTTGTTCGAGAACCTGGCCATCTGGATCAGACCGACGATGCGCACGACCTCGCCTTCGCCGAGGTCCTCCAACACAGAACGGTTGTCCGGCAGATGCTCGCGGTCGTACTTCAAGCCGCTTGCGTCCACCTTCTCTTGCAGGTCCACGAGGTCTTCGACCGTAATGTCTTTCAGTGAATCCGTCGCGCAAAGGTTGTTCTTGCGCCGGTTCTGTTCCTGGTGCTCTGGCGAAGAGCCAGGGCTGTCCCCGAGGATTCCGCAGTTCTTGTCGATGCTACGGAGAATCTCGATGTCCGCGAACGGCACGGTGCACGAAGAAGGCAGGACGAACGGCTTGCCCGCCTGACTTCGAGCAGACGTTGGACAGAGCCCGAGCATAGCAACAAAGAGCAAGACGCTTGCTGCGGCCTTGGTTCTAGTCATAGTCGGTCCCTCCTTCTGACCTTCCATTTCATAGAGACGGACGCGGAATTCCCTTTCCCACCTCTACCCTGGCGACCAAGGTGGTCTCTTTAAGCGCCGTTTGCTGAACCTCTGCGCCTTGAAGAGCCTCGGAGAGGCTCCAGAATGTAGCCCGGGGTCAAAGCGCCAGAGGCGCGGCGACCCCGGGTGAGAGGTCCCCGATTTCCTCACCTGCCCCAGCGGGGCTGAAGCTTCCGCCACAGCGATGATCGGCCCCAAGTCTGCTCGGGAATCGCTCCGCTTGAGCGCAGGGGCGTACAGACTGGAGATGGTGCCGTCGAGAAAGAGGGCGTCCGGACTATGGAGCTTGTCGCGGAACAGCGTGGCGAAGTCGTAGAAGCTCACGGGTGCCTCGCTGATCACGAAGAGCGCAGTGTCGGGCGAAGGAACGCCGACGCCGTTGCGGATGTGGCGCGACGCGGAGTCGGGTTTGAAGGCGGGATGGATTTTCCCGGCGAGCACGAGCAAAGGCCCGGACTGCGTGGCAAGGACGACGCGCTCGCGGAGCTCGGGATACTCGGAGGACTCCAGCACACGCGCTCCGCTCTCGGTGACGACGAAGACCCCGTTGGGCTTGAGGAAGAAGTTGCCGCGTCCGTCGGCGGTGTTGAGTGGGACGGCCTGCCGACCATCGGAGACGAAAAGCCCGACCGCGGAGAAATCGCCGTGATACATCCCGGCGTTCATCGCGAAAACGAGCTTCTGACCGCGCGACTCGAGCCAGGACGCGAGCCGGCCGAAACGCTTGAATGGCTTGCCGGTGTCGTCGCGGTGGAATAACTGGTCTCATTCGCTCTGCGGCAGCGACCTATATCCTCTAGGCAACCCTCTACCCGCCCGCCTCCTCCACCACCACCTTCTCCACCGGCACCCGCTTGCGCGGGCGCTTGCGGAGCGGAGCCACCTTGAAGTGGACCAGGCGCTCGTTGCGGGGGCCGATCTTCCCTCGGACGACCGAGCGGAAGATCATGGCGCGCTCCTTGCCTTCCCCCAAGGCGACGCCGAGCTTTTGCGTCACCTCCTGGCGTAGCGCGGTCAGCTCCTCCTGCCGCGCCTTGAGGCTCGTGATCAGCTTCAGCGAGTCCGACAGAGCGAGGCGCTCCGTCTCCACGAGTGCGTAGATTTCCGGGCTCCTTTCCACGGCGTCCAGCAAGCCCGTGAGGTCGGTGATGATGTCGGCCTGCGACTTGGGATTTGGCATGACCTCTCCTCATTGCTCTGCGAGCTCCGGCATCTCGGCACCGGATGACTCCATTGGCTCTGCTACGGCGATTTCCTCCTATGGTACGGCGGAGAGGGGCCGAGCGTCCAGACCCCTCAGCCAGGCTTCCCGTCTCAAAGGCTGAGTGGCCTGGCTCAGAGGCTAGATGATCCAGCCAAAAGGCTGAGCCAGTCGGCTCAGAGGCTGAACGACCCGGCTGAGAGGCTGAGTCGTTCGGCTCAGAGGCTGAATGACTTAGCCAAAAGGCTGGATGACTCGGCTCAGAGGCTGGAGAGTCTGGCTCGAAGGCTGAGTCGTTCAGCCAAAAGGCTAGGTGGTTCAGCCAAAAGGCTAGGTCGTTCAGCCAACGGGCTGGACGGTTCAGCCAATAGGCTAGGTGGTTCAGCCAATAGGCTGGACAGCTCGGCTAAGAGGCTGGATGGTCCAGCCTTTTGGCTGAGCGGCTTGGCTCGAAGGCTGAACGACTCGGCCCAGAGGCTGGACGGGTTGGGAAAAAGGCTGAGTCATCTGGCTCGAAGGCTGGAGTCCTCAGCCTGAAGGCTGGCTCGTCCAGCCTGAGGACCAGATCGGTTGGCTGAGAGGCTGGGCAGTCCGGCTTGAAGGCCGGATCTACCGGCCTGAAGGCTAAGAGGGTTGGCATACGGGCCGTAACCCCTCCGCGAGATACTCGAACGTCGGCCTCGCGTTCTGCCCCGGGTGATCGGGCAGCCTGGATCAGACAAATCGGCACGCAGGAACTGTTGCCCGCGCAGCGCTCCCCGATGTCGCGGGCGAGATCCTGGCCGCGCGGCCACGGGTCCACGGCTCCCACCGGTTGATAGGCCCGCCCGTTCTTCGATCCCTCGGGTCCATGGCCTGCGGGATAGCGATACTGGGCATTGGGGATCGATTTGCGCCCCTGCGGCGTGCTCCTCACCTGGAGCGTGTGGCGCTGGCCTCCGATCTCGACCGTCTGGCCGTCGATCGTGCGCGCCAGGGTTTTGTCGAGCCAGCTCTGGGGGATCTTGTGCATCGGAAGACGTAGTCCTTCGGAAAGGTGATCCCCAGATACTCCTGCTGCTCGACGTCGGCCGAGACGCCGAGCAGCACGGAGTGGCCCATGTTGGGTTGCCCGATGTCCAGCGCGTCCGGCTGCGGCGCCTCCAAATCGAACGGATACGGCGACTCCGGCACCTTGGCGTACGCTTCACAAAAGGTTTTCAGGTGACCCTGGACAACCTATTGGTCCCGGGTTTATGCTGTATTTATCGGGCCAGAGAGTTCTCTTATTTGCGTCGCCCTGGGCAACAGCCCCCCGATGGTTATCTGTTTCGATGCTCTTCTGGCTCTTCCCGGTATCTCGCGAGAAGACCATGAGACTGCTGAATACCGTCGAGGCAGCAAACAGGCTGACGGCCGCCGGCTTCAAACACACGGCCCACCGCGTCGCCTGGCTTGCCCGCAAGAGAAAATTTCCCAATGCGCGCAGGGAGGAGGGATCCTGGTACATCCCCGAATCGGACCTCGAAGATTACCTGGATCAATGCCAGGCGAGGAGGAGAGGACGCCCCCGGCGGTGGCCTATTGCACTGCTGATCGCTTGCTTGACTGGAACCCTACCAGTGTTGGCGAACCTCTCTTCTGTGGTCAGCGCCGTCGTGGATATCTATCAGACCTGGCAGTCCCCGGAGACAACAGCGCTCCGTCCTCCGCCCCCTTCGAAGCAAGAGAAAAAACCTTCGGGGCCGATCGAGCTGCCCCCACCGGAGCCGCCGGCGGACTGCCGCCCAGTCTCGGAGTGCTGCAGGATCTGCGACCGAGGGAAGGCCTGCGGTAAGTCTTGTATCAATCGGGGCCTGACCTGCCACAAAGAGGAGGGCTGCGCCTGCAACCAGTCCGACCTTTGCGCCTGACAGACCCGGACTCCAAGGGACAGGCGATCTCATTGCAAGTAAACTACAGAATCCGTTCGGAGGAGGTTCCGCATGCGCCAGCGCAAAGGTGTCCATACCCTGATCGCCCTGTCCGCCTTGCTGCTTCTGGCTGGAGAGGCCTGGAGTGGCGTGCATGTTCCGACGGCTGTGAAGATCTGGCAGGACCGTCTGGACACTGCGGAGGAGCAACTCCGGGCCGGCGAGTACAAGAAGGCGCACGACCTCGCCGACTTGCTGGAACGGCAGATGCTCGACGCGATCGAAGGCGGGGACGGCGCGAGGCCACTGCTCGCGCGGGCTCTGGTCATCCGATCGTTCGCCAATGCCGGGTTGGGGAAGATGCGAGACGCGACCTGGGACTGGTTCATGGCCCGTGCCGTGTACCCGGAGATGACCGACGAGTCGCTCGCTACCTCCGGCAAAGTCGGAGAGATCCTGGCGGCGGAAATCGCAAAGCTTCCGGGCAAACCCAAGCCCGACGGTACTCCGGTGGAGCCCCGCCCTACGGCCGGTACAGTCACCCCTCCTAAAAAGCTCCGCGGCAGGAGCCCGGCTTACCCGTACGCTCTCCAGAAAGGCTGTCTGGAGGGAACCGTGCAGTTGAGGGGAATCATCGACACGGAAGGAAGAATTCATCGGCCCGGAGTGCTGGAGAGCCCCAGCCCGCTCCTGACCGTGGCCGCCCTGGAGGCATTTCGGACGTGGCGTTTCCAGCCGGCCCGATACGAAGGCAAGCCCGTCCTCGTCTACTACACCCTGACCATTAAATTCACGAACGTCGACTGCTTCTCGGCTCGCAAGCTGGCAGGGTAGGCGCGATGCGACGCGCTACCCCTGCATCAGCGACTGTCCGCCGTCGATCCACACCGGCGTGCCGGTGATGTGGCTGGAATCATCGCTCGCCAGGAAGAGGACGAGTCGCGCGACCTCCTCGGCGGAGCCGGGCTTGCCGTCGGTCAGCGGGATCTTCCCCTCGGGATATTCGACGGGCTCCTTGGCCTTGTCGAGATCCCGCTTCTCGGTGCTCTCCTCGATTTCGGTGGTGATCGCGCCCGGACAGATCGCGTTGACGCGGATGCTGTGCTTGGCGAGCTCCAGCGCCAGCATCTGGGTCAGCGCGACCTGGCCCGCCTTGGTCGTGGCATAGGCGCTCGCGCCGCTGTTGCTGAACATCCGCGTGCCGTTGACCGAGGAGGTCACGATGATGGAGCCGCCCCGTTTCTTGAGGTGAGGCACGGCGGCCTTGATCGTGTAGAACGTACCCGAGAGGTTGATGGCGATCGTCTTGTCCCACTCCTCCGCCGCCAGCTCGTCGATCGGCGCCCAGACGCCGTTGACCCCCGCGTTGGCGAACACCACGTCGAGGCGGCCCCAGCGCTCCACCAGCTCGCCCATGGCCCGCTCCATGTCGCCGTAGTCGGACACGTCCCCTTCGACCGCCTCGGCCGTGCCGCCGTCCTTCCGGATCTCCTCGACGATCTGGTCGAGCTTCTCCGGGGTCCTCCCCAGGACGCCCACCTTGGCGCCTTCCGCGGCGAACAGCTTCGCCGCCGCCGCGCCGATCCCCGAGCCGCCACCCGTCACCAATGCCACTTTGCCTTCGAGCTTCATGGTTCTCTTGTCCATCCAAGGAGCGTGCCAGAGGGTGTAACGTTTCTGGCGCTCCACGACACTTGAAGAGAACCCAGTACTTTTCCAGGAGGATTCTCGATGTCCCGACTGTCTCGGAAGCCCCTGTTGTCCCTCGCCGCTTTCGGCCTCCTCGGTCCTGCGTCGAGCCCGGCCGTGGCGCAGATCTACTGCTCTCGTGCTCGCCGTCGGAGTCCAGCCCAATGCGGACGCCCTGCTGAAAGGCCTGGCGACCAATGGCAAGGGCCTGATTTATTACCCGCAGACCCGCCAGCACAGCTGGTGAACGACCTGAACAGCTTTTTCCTATCCATCCAGCCTTGAGGTGTCCTCCGGGCGCGGAGCCTTCGGGCTCCGTGCCCTCACCTCCCCGGCTCGCGCCCGTCAGATAATGCCTACCCGTCTGTAGAGTGCTCTCGGGAAGCGTTCGTCAAGTCACGGCTCTGAATCGAGAAACGGCGGAATCCGACGGCCTGTCCACCGCAGGTGAGGAGCCCCAGCCTGGAAAGACCAGCAGTATCCATGGTACCAGCGAAGACTTCGCGTCCGTCGACTTTGAACGACACACCGCCAGGCATGAAATCGAGCCTCAGCTCGACTTCCTGGCCTCCTCCGCTCCCCAACCTCGTGTTCGCTATGGTCTGTTCGCCATCCTTTCGCCGCTCGCGGACCCTAACATGTCCGCCGGCGGTTGTGGAGAAGAGAACGAACTCTTCCGGAGAGCTGTTCCCGCGAACGAGCGCGAGCCCGAAGTCGCTGTCGCGATGACCCGACAGCCAAACACCCTGAACCGCAATCGAAACTGGTTCTCCCGGCCGCGGAAGCGCCCGCCCGGGCATGCGAATCTGGCAAGTCCTCACGGACGAGGCGATCGTGTACTGTTCATCTCTGATCCAACTCATTCTGGAGGCATAGAAATCAGTTGGCCATCCCAGACTGTTGTCAGCGAACTCATCCGTCAGGTCGATGGTATCTCCGCTTAGCCTTGGGATCTTCAGGAATTGGACCTCCAGCCAAACGGGTTGATTTCCGGGAATCCCGCTCTTGGGCTGCGTTGAGCGAATCTCTTCCCTCAATACCACGAAGATCTCGCCACTTTTCTTGCCTTGCCTATCGAGACCTTGCTCGTTATATGAAAAGAAACCCTGCCTGAGCTCCCAGATCGGCTTTCCGTCACCGGAACGTACCAGGCTGCCATCGAGCTTCAGTTCCTCTTTGGCCGGGGCCGGTGCTCGCGGATCGGGAGCTCCCGCAGGCTTGCGCTCACCGCCGTACATCCACCTTGGCCTTCCGTTAGGGAGCAGAAGCACCTTACTGGAGCTGTTGCTCCCAGAAAGCAGGATCGGGGCCTCCGTCTCCTCTTCCCCATTCGCGTCTTTCTTGGTTGCTGGATCGTCTGCCGGGGGCGCGGCTTCCCGTTGCCCAAGCGTCCTCCCCAGGAGAAAACCCAAAGACATCGAAACGATCACCGCCATCATCGTCATCGGGAGGCGCCGCGACAAGAAAGGACCATTGGGCTGCTTCTTCCGCGCAGCGTACTCTGCTTCACGATTGGGCTGCGGTAACACAGAAGGTCTCTCGGCCATTTGCGAAGTTGCAGGTGGCGCGGAGGGCACTTTCTCCAGGCTGCCTTTGTTCCGGTCTTCGGCTGCAGCCTTGTCGCCTGGCTGGAAGGTGATGAACGGACGGAAGACGGAAGGCGATTTCTCCAGCAACCTGGATTCGGGCATCCATGCCAGTTCGCGAAGACCGACTCCAAACCGTGCTTCCGGATCGATCGCTACGGGAGACATGCCGGGAGCGTCGGGGATCTCGACCAGAAAACTCTTGTCGTGGATGGCGTGATGGATTGAGCCCTTGAGCTGCCCGTCAACAATCGATCTGGCAACAGCAAAGGGGCTGGCCTGGTCGAGAGGGATTCGCACAGTCGTGAAATGAACCGACCGGCGGAGCGCCTCTCGGGTAGCATAAACCCAAGTCAGTCCGGCGGCCGGCTCTCTGGGGGAGAGCAGATAGGCGGCAAAGAACGAAGTGAAAGGGTAGTCGTCGCCCGGGTTCCGCGGGATGAAACTGGCGTCGCGGCAGATCTCCTCACGAATCCGCTCGATCACGCGGCTCTCTTCGGCAGAGAA
>DATFPH010000174.1:0-1803 GCA_035264905.1 Thermoanaerobaculia bacterium | reverse complement strand
GAGCATGGCGATCTGGCCGACATGGGTGAAGGCGTCGGCGATCGGTCCCTGAAACAGCCTCTCAGCCGGGAAGCCGAGAGGCTCCGGAGAGGCGAGGGCCTCGTCGAAGCGCCGCAATCCCTCGAAGAACCGCTCGACCTGGGACTCCCACGTCCCGAGCTCCGCATCGCGCCAGACGTGCTGCCCCCGGCAAAGGGCGACAGCCCAGTCGAACAGGTCACCGAGATGGGAGAGGATCTCGATCGGGGTCCGCGAGTCTTTCTGGAGTCGGAAGTTGCCGAAGCCTTCGGGAGCATCGCGGAGCGTCTTGCCGCCGCGGTAGGCCAGGGTCGCCACGGCGTGGCGGAGGAATTGACGTTGGGGGTCGTCGGCTGGGGTCATGAAGATCTCCGAAGAAGAGGAAGATCAGGAGCCGCTGATTTCGATGAGGGACTCACCTTGTTCGAGGAGAGCCAACGCCTTCGGAAGCGCCACCGCAAGAACTTCGCGCATCCGGGCATTGGAAGTATTCCCGCAGGAGATCCAGATCACCTGGGGCGGTGGTCCGTGCTGCTCTAGCAGGCGCATGAAGTCAGCATCCTTGCTCATCAGAATGGCGTGAGCCTCGCGTGCTGCCTGGAAGATCTGGGCATCCGTGGCATCGCGCAGGCCGAGGGCCCGGACCGATGAAGCTAGCACGTCAGGAAAGCTTCGGTTGATCCAGGCTGCGATCGCGGGAGAGAGCTGGGCGTCGATCCAGAGTTTCACGCAGCGACCACTGGATGATCGATTCTGCTGCGGGCATAGAGAATGGCGGCTTCAACGTCCTCCGCCTCGAGATCAGGGAGCTCCTCCAGGATCTGCTCGCGGGAGAGACCGGCGGCGAGCAGGTCGAGCACGTCGATGACCCGAATCCTCATCCCACGAAGGCAAGGACGCCCACCGCACTGATCTGGGTTGATGGTGATCCGGCCTCTCCAGCTCATAGCTCCATCCTCATTCCTGAGGCTGAAGGATATCACAGGCCCGCCTCACGTTTCCTGCTCCGGGTACGAGAGACGGCCTCCGCCCCTTATTCCAACGTCTTCCGGAACCGCAGCACCGCCATCCCCAGCACCCCCACCCCAATCCCCAGAAGCACCAGCGCATCCGGCCACAGCACATCCAGCCCCGACCCCCGCAGGAAGATCCCGCGCAGGATGTTCGCGTAGTAGCGCACCGGGATGACGTAGGTCGCGATCTGGAAGCCTCGGGGCATGTTCTCGATTGGGAAGATCAGGCCCGAGAGCCTGGCCGCCGCGCCGGAAGAGAGGCTGCCCACGGTCGCGGCGCCCGCTCCGGTCGAGCTCGCGGTTCGAGAGGCCCCTCAGCGCGCCACCCGGACCCACACCGTCCGCCGTGGCGACACCCTGGGAGCCGTTGCCGAGAAGTACGGCCTCGACGTGAAAACCCTCGCCGACTGGAACGACCTCCGCAAGCCCTACACCCTGACCGTGGGGCAGCGCCTGGAGATTCCCGCCGGCCGGGGGACGCCCGCGCGCCTCGTCTACACGGTCAAATCCGGCAACAGCCTCAAGGCCGTCGCCGAACTCTTCGCGGTCAGCGACCAGGACATCAAGAGCTGGAACAGCCTACCGAGCAGCAAGCTCAAGGCCGGCCAGAAGCTCACCATCCACCCCACGGCCACCGTCGAGACGAAGACCTACAAAGTCCGCCGCGGCGACACCCTCGTCCGCATCGCCCAACGCTTCGCCGTCTCCGTCGAGCACCTCATGACCGCCAACGGCCTGAAGTCGAGCATCCTGCGCACGGGGCAGCAGCTGG
>DATFPH010000173.1:0-10870 GCA_035264905.1 Thermoanaerobaculia bacterium | reverse complement strand
CGGCGCTGGTGCTCGAGGCGGTAATAGTCGGTGGAATAGACAAGATAGGGGAAGACCACGAGCCGGTGGAAGAACCACACGGCGGCAGTGGCGAGTAGCCAGACGAGGAGCAGGAAAGCCCACCGGAGCCAGACCTTCCAGGTCAACCAGGCACGGAATGCTTGCGCGGACCAGCCGGAGCCGAGCCAGGGCGCCGCGAGATCTCGGATGGCCAGCGCAGCCGGCAGGTTGCCGTTGGTACGTTCGGTCAGCATCGCGGTCGCCAGGGTCTCGCGAAGCTTCTCCTGCACCTCGGCCTTCCAACTCTGCAAGGAAGCGCCATGTGGCCCGGCACGGCTGATTTGCGAATCGATCTCCTCCATCATGAGCTTGGGATCGCCATCGCGGAGATGGCCCCCCCAGCGCTCCTGGAGCGCCCACGCGGCTCCCTTGATCTCCTCCGGCTTCATGTTCGCGTCGAAGGTGAGCGTATTGAGATCGCGCCGCCGCCAGGGCTCGGCGAGAAGTGAGTAATTCTTGGTGATCGGGGCAATATACCTTCCCAGCTCGGCAATCCGATCGGCGAAGCCGGGCACCTTGGCTTGCCGGTCGATCCGCGCCGCGTAGACGAGATAGGTGCCGGCTTGCTGGCGGTCCTTCTCCGTACCCGCAGCATGCCACGCAATCTCGTAAGCCAGGCGCGCCAGGCTCGGCAAGAGCGTCCTATCGAGGCCCCTACCGACGGGGGCTTCGTCGCTCTGCGGGAAGTAGCTGCGGGCTCCCCACGCAGCCTTGTTCAGGTTGGAGTAAGCCCAACAGCGGGAGGAGATCGTCTCCTTTCCGGCCGCGACGCAGTCGGCGAGAGAGCCCGCGAAAGGCCCTTCGCGGACCTCCGGGATGTCAGCCCGCTTGTACTCTGCGGCGAAATCCTGCTGCCGCTCATACCGGCTCTCGAAATCGCGCGGGAACTTCCCCTCGCAACCATCGTAGGCCCTGGCGAGTGTGGCCCAGGCGGTGGGGCTGTCGACCTCTGCCTCACGGACCCGGAACGGCAGCTGCCGGTTGTAGACAGGCGTGCCCGCGGCGTCCGCATAGTCCTGCAGCGGCCGTACCGCGCGACGCAAGCGGAAGATGGCATCGATACAGTCGAACTCTAGAAAGGCGATGCCGGCGGCGTAGGGGGTTGCCACCTGAGCGGCGTGGAAAGCCGGTGTGTCGGAGTTGGCGAGCACTAGGAGCCGCTCTTCCGCTGCGACGAGCTTCTGCGCAGCCAACTGGGAATCGCCGGCTGCGAGCAGGCTCAATCCGGCATCGTATTGGACCTCCCAGGTCGGCTGGAGCCGGGAAGCGTCCAGCAGACGGGTGGCCGCAGCCTGAAAGTTTCCGTTCGCGAAGTCCTCGCGCCCCTGCGCAGCCAGCTCGAGCGCACGGCCCTCGAGCGGCGCATCGCCGATCGGTCCCGCTTGCCAGAGAGGCGGCGGCGGAAACGGCTCCCGGGCCGGGAGGTCGGCTTTGGGCAGGCTCGGGCCCGGATCCCATTGGGGCAACGGGGCTTTCGCCAGATGCTGACTCACCAGCTGCTCGGCTTCGGACTCGCCCAGAGGCTCGACCTCAGGCGACACCGCCGCACGGCCATTCTGGAACGCCCACCAGCCGACCAGGAGGGTGATGACACCGACTAATCCTCGCGAGATCCAGAGACCCCGATGGATCGGAAGGCTCCGGCCCAGTCGCTGTGACGACCAGGAAAGGCCCGTACCGCCAAGCCCAACGCGACTCATGGATTCACCTTTACACCCCACCACTGACGGGGATGCAACAGGCGATCAAGAGATAATGCGTGGCGAGTCTCGAGCTCCCAGCGCTGCAGGAACCGCGGCAACCCGCCTTCAGCTGGGAGGTTTCGCTGCAGGAACTCGAGGGCTGGCAGCACCCCGACCGAAAGGAGCTCTCCTTCGAGATCCCATTTCGGGAGAGTGTCCCCGCTCTCGGCGGAGTGGCCGGGCAGCTGGATTTCCTCGTAGGATTGGACGAAATCGAACTTGAAGCGCCGGGCGTGCCGGACGAGAGATCCGAAGAGTCCCGGAAGGTGACGGGCGGCAAAAGCGGCAACGTTCACGGTGCCTTTGCGCGGAGACAGGAAGTCTCCAGTCGCAAGCTCCATCGGACTGTCAGCGAAGGTATCCGCCTGGCTGAAAAGCACCATGACCGGGATGTCGAGCTTCGGCGCCTGGTCGCGATAAGGGCGGAGCGCCTTGTCCAGATCAGGCTCGTTGGCGCAGCGCTTCACCAACTCTACGATGTTGCCTCGCTCGGCCTTGAGCGCGCGGAGGAAAAGCAAAACATGATCGAAGAACTCGAGCTCTTCCTGCGCGATCTGCGCCTCAGAATCGGCGACGCGCTCCTCGTCCGACATTCCGCGGTAGGCCCCCACTCCCCCTCCCTGAAAGTGGCCGGGTTGCAAATGAACGAGCAGAAAGAGCCCGCGGCATTGGTAGAGGGAGTGAAGGAGGGCAGCGCTCTCCTCCGGCAGCGTCCAATCGTTAACCTGCAGGCGGGCGTACAGCTCGCCTCCCGCATCTACGAAGACCCACTTTTCTCCTCGGGGCCCGGTGCAGGGATAGTCGTAAACGATGGCTTCTGAGAGACCAGGGACCCGCGTTTTGCGAAACCTATCCCAACCCGCCACCTCGAATCCCTGTTGTTTGAGGCGAAGGCTAAGCGCCTTCAGAAAATGACTCTTGCCGGAACCTGAGTACCCCACCATGCCAAGCAGCGAATAACCATTGGCCAGATGTCGTTGAACCGCCTTGACAACCCCTCGGTAGTCGCGGCGGTCCTCCATCCGGCTCGCTCGCGTCCGGGCTTCGGCCGCCGCACGGCGGAGCGCGTCAGTCTCCTCTTCCGGCTCCCCTGTTGCTCTGTTGGGAGGTGCACCGCCGGCGGGTTCGGATCGGGGCCGCTCTCGAGGCGGAGGTTCGGCACGGGCGGTTTCGCCAGACTGAGGTCTCGCGGCGGAAGGAGGTTGTCGCGGAGCGCCCTGCGGCGCGGGGCGGCGTGTCTCGCCCGGCGGGCTCTCGCGATGGGGTTCGGGCGGTGCCTTTCGCTCGGGTTCGCGCGCCCGTGGGGGCTCCCACGGCAGCACTTTCGCAGGCGGCTCCGGCACCGCGCCGGTGGCTGCCGCGGAGTCGCTGTGCACAGCCGCCTCCGGCTTCGCCTCGTCGCCCGCCGGTGGGGGGATCATCAGCCACGAAAGATCCTGCTCCGGTGCCGTTTCAGGCGCCGGCTCGGAGCTTCCGGGACCTTCAAGGCCCACATCCTTCTTATCCAGCGAGTCGTCACGACTCTCGCTCATTGCCTACCTCCAAACAACTTCCCCAAGAGCCCCGGCTCGGTCTGTGGTAGCAGGGGAAGCGCCTCATTCCACTGCCGTACGGGAACCCGTTCCTCCATCTGCTGGCGGAGCCATTTGACAGAGGCGGGGATCTGACCCCGGGCCGTCGCCACCCGGAGCTTCGCGCGCACCGACCACCTCCCGATACTGTCCCCACCCGCAACCCATCGCCACCAACCGAGACGGATGAAGAGCTTGAAGCGGGGATCGTCCTCGGCATCGCGCGGCGGGTCAGCGGCGATCTCGTCCTGCAGCAGGCTCAACCACTCCTCGACCCGCTTCAGGTTTTCGACCGAGGAGCTGGCCCCCGGAGCGAGAAGAAGCTCCAGGACTCGGGTTTCGCGGAGAAAAGCAAGCCACGGTTGACGAAGCGCATCCACCTCATCTTTGGCCAGCTTCCGCGCCCGGGCCTCCTCGGCCAGGATGCGGCCGCGGACCGCCAGATGGAGCAAATCGGCGTCGGCCGCCAGCGCGCGCTTGCCATTGCGGGCCTCCAGCAGAGATGCCACCGCGCGAACGTAGAGACCCAGATCGCGGACACGGCAGGGACGTTCGAGCACTGGGATCAGGGCCGCCGCCGCTTGACCGAGAGCCTCCTCGACGAACTCCTCGCGACGCCTCTCGTCCCGGTCGGAAACGGCTTTGAGACATTTGTCCAGGACTGTTGGCACGCGATCCCCCAACCGCGTGAGGGCCAGCCTCTCCAAAAGGCGGCCACACGCCGGCCCGGCTTTGAACGACAGATCTTCGAGCCCGTCGAGGATCCCGATCACCCGGCGATAGGCCTGCTCGCCATGGGCTTCCAGCTGGTCGGCGAGCCAGTCACCGAGGATCGGCAGCGCATCTCTCGCCACTTCGAGACGGCCGAGCAAGGGCGCGACCGCCGCATCGTGCTCGGTTCCTTTCGCCAACCACCAGCGGATCGCCGCTTTCGTTTTTTCGGCGGCCTCAGCTTTGGGGAGAGTCGACAGGATGCGAGAAAAGAGGAGCCTCAGGGCCTCGCCCGCCAAGCCCGCCTGGAAGGCCAGGATCTGAAGGCGCGGCCATGCCTCCTGGGCAACACTTCCCCCGAGCCGCGCCAGAGTGGACTCCAGATGTGCAAGAACCTTGCTTTCCAGCCGGTTGCCGCGGAGAAGCCAGGCACAGAACGTCTCCCAATACGGAGGGCGTGGCGGGTTGCCGGCGGCCGGCTGGAGGCTCTCGAGAACGTACTCCCGCAGGATCGCTTCACTCGCAGCCGCCTGGACCGGACTCAGGCCATCGAGGAACTTCGGGAGCTCCTCGGGCTGCATCAGGGCCCGCCAGGCCTTCCTCCTCTCCACTCTCCAGTTCACTCCGCGCAGCAGACCTCCGTCACGCGTGAGCAGAGCGAGCAGACACCACCGTTCGTCCAGGGAGGCGGGCGGTGCGTCGAGGATCTCGGAGAGCTTCGGCAGGGTGAGCGGATCCTGGGTGTCTCCGATCTCCGCGAGCTGCTGCGTAAACCGCTCGGGCTCGTCACGCCAGACTCCTGTCAGCGTCGTGATCCGGTAGCGCAACCCGTGCTGCCCGCGGCCCGCGAGCTTTTGGAGTCGCTGCCTCTCCCCCGCGGTCGTCGCCTCTCCCAGACCGGCTCGCAAAACGAGAGACGCCTCGTCGCTGGTCAGGGGTTTTTCGAAGCGACGCGACCAGTACGTCAGCCGATATCCCGAGAGAGTCTCCAGGAAGGTTTTGGCCGAACCCTTTCGCAGACGGACTGCGCGGAGGCCCACGCTCTCGGCGGGCAGCTCAGGCGGAGAATCACCCAGATCGAGCAGGCGCAGATCGCGAAACTGTCCGCGCACCTCCTGAGCGTCCTCCGAGGCGACAGCCAGCAGACGGTAGTCCACGGCCCGGCTGTGGGAATAAAACGTATGGAACGACAGCTCAAGCCGGTCGTCCGGATGGAAATGAAGAAGGAGAGCTTCCAACAACGCGGGCTCGGGCGAGGGCATGGCGAAGCCCACCCGTCGCCCCTCCGCGAGAGCATCATATGCAGCGGCGAGCCAGGGCTCGTCCCGGAGCACAGCGAGCCGCTCGAGGTGCTCCTGGTTGAGATGATGGCAGAGATCCGCCACACCACCGTCGAAGGCGAGTTGGGGTAGATGGCGCCCGGCTCCTGGATGCTCTTCCCGGAACGCGAGACCGCTCCTCTCCTGCACCTCTGGAAGGTCCAGGAGCAGCGGGTTGCCCTCCAGCGCCTCCAGGTGCTCCTCTGCCAGGACGACGCCGTGTACCAGGAGCAGGTTGCTCCCCTTGCGGTAGAGGCCGAGGCTCATGGCCCGGCAGAGCAGCCAGGCGTTGGCGGCCACAGGGCAGAACATGTACACCGCCTGCCGGAGCTCGTGCTGGAGAATCGAGCCGGCGATGTCGGCTCGCCGCGCGAACTCGGCCCGCACCTCTTCGGCGACGCCCGGGCTCTCGGCCACCACCTCGCGGACGAAGTCGGGCCCGCTTTTAGGGCTCGGGCTCCGGGTTGAGAAGATGAGCTGAGGGATCGACCGCGTCATGTCATCGTCCTCTGTTGGCGCCGTCTGATGCACTTCCGCCCTGAGGTTGGACGTTCCCCGCGCGAGAAGTGGCCCGGTCGATGATCCTGTCGAGCTCTTCGAGCTGCTCGATCGTGAGCTCATCGAGCCGCTCTCCTATCCCTCCCGAGCCGGCCCAGGCGAGCTCGAGGACGCGCCGCGCCTCGTCACGGGTAAGGGTTTTGCCGGCAAGGCCGTCGCGCAGGCTCGAGCTCTGGGAAGGATCGAGGCTGCGCAAACTTTTAGCCAGCTCCGAATCCGGTGCACCCTTGGCCGACCTCGCGGCCATTTGGAAAAGTGAGAGTGCCCGTGAAGCCTCGTCCTCTGTCCAATGCCGCCCCTCACGCCAGGGGGATTCGCCACGGCAGGCCTCTTCCTGCCGGCCTGCCTGCAGAGCCAACTGGAGAGAGTCGGTGATGAAACAGTTCCGGATCTTCTTGGGGCCTTGCGCGTCCGCAGTGGAGAAGCGCCGGCAGCAGTCAGCCTTGGGTGTAGCTTCTAGAGCGGTGAGCGTGGTGGAGCCGCAATCACCATCCACAGAGATCCCGGGCTCTGCCGCCTGCAAGGCGGCCTGGAGGAGAGCACAGTCCAGCTTTTCGCCGGTCTCGACTCCGTGACTCAGAGCGACGGCCAGAGTCGCAGCATGGACCGTCGGGGCAACATCCTTCGCCTTGGAGGCGTTCTCAAGGAGGCGTGCTGCAAGCCTTCCTGGCTGGACACGTTGGACGAGGGTGTCCACTTTTTTCCTCCAAACCACCGATTGGTCTGGAGCAATCGTTCCCGGTGAAATCTGTACGACCGACCGCAGCCAAAGGATTACGAGCACCGCCACGACAACGCCGATCCCAGTCGCCCAAAAAATCGGGCGGCGGTGGTTGCGTATCCAATCGCGCGACGACGCCAGCATGGCTCGGAAAGAACGTCGCGCCTGTGCGGTGCTCACGCCGCCCGTTCCCCCCAACGCGGCCAAGCGCTCCGTGACTTCGGCAAGATCGTTCTCCAGCTTCTCGAGTCTCGCTTCGACGGAGCCCGCATCGCGGCCGGCGGAAGCGGTCTGCTGCTGCGTGCGCTTGCCGGCTTTCTCGACCTTTTTGAGGTCCTTGTCAAACTCCTTGAGCTTTGTGTCCAGACCTTCCCGCAGGCCGGCGACCTCCTTCACCAACCGGGAGCTGGCCTTGTCGACGTCAGCGGCGAAATCCTTGCCGATCTTCCCAATCAGCTCCTCGATCTGGCTCCTGTGGTTCTCCCGCAACTTCCAAAGCGCTCCTTCCACCTCGTCCCGGGCCGCAGAATCCCGCTGCCAATCCTGGACCGGCGTGATGATCAGCTCCTCGGGAACGGCAGTGGGCGGCGCAAATGCGGTCACAGGCGCTTCGACGACGCCAGGTCCGCTTTCGGCTGCACGCTTAGGTGCCGCAGCTGTCGGCGCCACCTCGGCAGCAGTCGCGACGCGAGAGCGGCTCGGGGCTTCGAGGAGGGACTTGTAGTGCGCGAAGAAGACTCCTCCGGGGAAATTGATCGCCTGCTGGTAGAGGCGCGCGAGCCGGTCCCAATCTCCTTGCTGGATCACGCCCGCCAGCCAGTGCGCGTAGTCGCGCCCGAACCGATCATCAGTTGAGGTCGATCGCAACCGGCCGGCCAAGTCAATCACAAAGCCATCGGAGAGCTCCAAACCATCAGCGGCGGCCGCCGGATAGCCGGTCACGTCGGTGCGGAACGCCATGCCCCCGACCGGGCATCGGGTGCGGAGAGTCAGGCAGCGGAACTGATCATCATCATGGTACCTGCGTGACGTCGGCGGGACTGTCAGCGGGAGGAGCATCACAACCTCTTCGAGGTGTCTCGCAGGCTTTCCCTGGGCTTCAAGCAGCCGCAGTGGCCGCAGTCCGCGCGACTGCCGGCCCACCGCATGGAGAAGCGTCTCAAGGCAATCAGGGGGGACCAGCTCGCCTAGGCGAGCGAGGCGCTCGATAGAACCGGACTCCAGGGGAGCCAACGGCTCTGGCGCCAGATCCCGGGGGAGGCGGCCGAGGTCCCGGGGGCCCAACCATGAGAGGGCATCGAAAGCCGCTGCCGCGTCCCATCCCGCCTGTTCGAGCCAATCAATGGGGACAACCTGCGTCTCGGCCCAGAAGTTGCCGGTCCGGCCATCCGGACTATCGGCGAGCGATGTGAACACGGTGAACGCGTAGGCCTTTGCTCCACGCGCAAGCGGCACGAACTGGCGGCAGGAGACGCCGCCTCCTTCCTGGTTTTTGAAGCTCTCAACCAGAAATTCCAACGTCACCTGCGGCACCATGTCACGAAGGGCGGCGGCGCAGGCTACGGTCCTGAAACCACCTCCTCCCGGAAAATCATCCGGCGCCGAGGTGAAGACGTGCCGAAAAACCGACCACTTGCCCGCGCGCGCACTCATTGCAAAGGCACCTCAGAGCACATCCTCGTTCTCCTGCGGCTCGCGTCCGCGGCGCACACTGCGCTTACGCTGGGGCGTCTCGCGAGCTGCATCCTCCTCCGTCGCGAAGCGATCGAGGAGGGCGAAGATCGGCTCGTGCACCCGCAGGGGCTGCGGAGGTTTGCGCAGCTTCCTGTCTGGGCGGGGTGTGTACTTGTACCCGAAGCTCGAGACGAAGAAGTACGAGACATCGGCAAATTCCTCGACAGTTTGGGCGAAGGCTTGCGGATCAGCCAATCGCTTGTCGAGCCAGGTCCGCACCGCCAGGCTCTCCGCAGCTCTCGCGAGCCAGAATCCCGGCTCGAGATGAGCCTGGCCGTCCAGAGACCAGAAGGCATGGTTGGACCGCAACACCAGGTCCGCCTTGGTGACGGCCACCGCCAGGAACTTCCGCTCGGGTAGGACGGCCAGCTCCTCCTCTTCTCGGCGGCGGGGATGGGTTTCCAGGACGGCTCGATAGTTTTCGAGGATCTGAGCGCAGGTCACGACTCCTTGTCCCGTCGGCTGGCTGCTATCGTCGAGAGCCTGAGGATCAGCGAGCAGCACCACCCCTTCGGCATAGCGCAGGAAGTGCACCCTCTCGAGAAGGTTACGGTCCGCCATCTCCTCTCCCGAGAGGTCGCGGAAGACCAGGAGCACGCGGCGGCCGTCTCCCCGGTGGGTGAGAACCAGCCGCAGCTCGGGTCCCAGGCCGCGCGAGGTGGCAGGCAGCTCCCCGAGCTCATCAAACAGAGGGTGCAGGAATTGCTTCTCGGCGGCCTGCCGGGCTTCCCGATCCATGCTCACCTCCCAGACCTCGCCACCGATTCCCTTCCACAGAAGGAGATACAGGAGGGCCGAGAGGTAATGGGACTTGCCCGAGGACCTGGCTCCCAGGACTCCGATGATCCGGTCTTCGACTGAGCCAACGTCGGGGTCCAGCGGATGGCGGCAGCGCGGGCAGGCTGGGAGCAGGCGTCCCGTCTCCTGGCAATAGGGACAACTCCGGTCCAGCGCCAGCTGCTGCCCAAGCCGTGTCCAGAGCCTCTCCTTGTCGGGCAGCATGAAGCGCGGTCCCCGCCGACCTTCCGTGTTGAGGACGTTGCTACAGCGCCTCGACCGGCAGAGGACTCCCACTCGACGAAAGTCGAAGAGGTGAAAACAGTGGCGGCAAAGAACGTTCATCGCGCTCGGCTAAAATCCCCGGGAGCGGAGAGGGAGAGGAGTTCCCAAGGCCATAAGCAGGATGGTCGAAAGGTTGTCCCGCATTTGCTGTCGAACAGTTCACCGACAACCTAACACACGCTACCGGATCGGTCAATCGGCGCCTCGTCCATCCGCTCCTTTCTCTTGGACACTGCCAGCCACAAATTGGTTATGCGTGGTCAGCTATTCGAGGATACATTCGTGACCCTTTCCCCTAGCCGGGCGCAGGGAGATTCCCGCCACAAACACCGCCAACCGCCGTCCAGCCCAAAGAGCACTCAATCGCCATCTGTTCGGTCCTGAGGCTCTGTGGATAGACGCGAAATCGGCTCGCGGCTCGGGTCAGGTGGTCGCCGCAGCGGACCGTGTCGGCGCGGGTGACCGGCCGGCCGGCTCACGGCGGCGCCATCTCGAGTGACCCGAGCGGCGCGACCGAGGGCCGCCTCTCCTCCACGGCCAGACCGGCGATCACCAGAGCGCCCTTGCCTTTGGGGACGTACATCGGAAAGTTGCGGCCCGGGGTGGCCGTGTCCGTCAAGGCGAGCTCGCTGTTGGCTTTGCGTAGGCTGGCGACGTCCACACCGGCGAGGTCCGCTAGATGCGCCAGGGAGGTCCTCTCCGGCACCACGATTACGTCATAGCGCTTCCGCATCTCCTCTTCATCAGGCAGGTCGAAGCCGAAGAGCTTCGGATCGGCTCCGATCACCGCGTCGGCCAAAATCTGCGGCACATATCTCTGCGTCTCGCCCGGGAGGCAGCTGCGGATTCCCCAGAAGCTGCGCTTGCCGGGGGCGTCGATCTTCCGCAGGCAACTCGTGATATGTCCTTCACCCCAGTTGTAGGCCGCCATGGCGAGCAGGCGCGAGCCGAACTGGTTGCTCAGTACGAAGAGGTAGGCCGCCGCGGCGCGCGTCGATTTTTCCACGTCATTGAAATCGACCGGGCTCTGCAGACCGTACTCGTGTCCGGTCTTTTCGATGAACTGCCAGAGCCCGACGGCGTTCTTTTTGCTCCTTGCCTGCGGGTCGAATTTGCTCTCGACAAAGGCCATATACCCGAGGTCGGCAGGGAGCTCCTTCTCCGCAAAGACGCTCTGAATCGTCGGCCAGTACTTGTGCTTGCGCAGGTACGTGATCTCGAAGGACCGCCGGTCTCGATCCTGGACGAATCGGATGAACCGGTGGGTCTCGGTGATCAGATCCTCCAGGAACCGCTCCCCCGCCGGAGGATCGCCGAGCTGCCAGAGAAGGCGCCGCACTCCCGCCTCCACCACGGCCCGCTCCGCCTGCTCGAGCGCGCCCGGCCGGTCCG
>DATFPH010000172.1:0-4471 GCA_035264905.1 Thermoanaerobaculia bacterium | reverse complement strand
CCTGCTCGTCCAGAATCGTCGTCACCAGCCGATAGAGCGGCTCGCCATCCTCGATGCCTTCGAGGCAGTACTCAATCACCCGCACCCAGACCCCTCCTCGATCCAACCGCCGGTCGCGGGCCGATGCATAGATCTGGCTGAGATAGGAACCATCGCTCAGGCGCTGTCGCACAGGCAGACGCAGGTTCTTTTTGACACGCCACACCAACGCCGACCCTGTCTTGCTGGCTCGCTGCCACAACGAGTAGCTGAAAAAACCACGGTCGGCCAAGCACAGCATGTCGGGTTGGAGTTGATCCAACACCTCCTGAGCCAGTTGTACTTTCGACTCCCTGTACCCTCCGACCCGAGCGCCAAACAGAATGTGGGTTCCGTTCTCGACTAAAGTGACGAAGCGCAGCTGCGGAAACCCGCTCTGCCCTCGCGAGGCTCCCGGCCGGCCGAAGGCGGCTTCGTTGTCCTTGGTGTCGGGCAGATCCAGGGTGCTGCCATCCACGCTCACCAGTCTCCACAGTTGGTAGAAGGCTCCCTGCGTCTGCTCTTGCGCAATGGGAGTCGCCAGCGTCTCGTAGAGCAACTTCAGAGGCTCAGGCCCCAGCCGCTTTCGGGCCTGCGAGATGGCCGAGGGGGCGCTCTGGCGTAAACGCTGGACTGGCAGCCCAAACCGCGCCAGACCCTCGACCAGGCAACGCAGCACCTCACCATAGCCGACCTCCATAAAGAGGGCCAAGGCCAACACGTAGTACACCATCACGCGCGCCGGTAACTGCCTCTGGCGCTGGCTCTGGCGGTCCGTCGCCTCCAGAGCCTCTTCGACCTTCTTGAGGGGAATGTACTGGGTCAGCACACCCAAGCCGATCAGGTCCGTCAGCCGAGGACCTTTTGCCGACTTCGCGGTTCGCGCCATGGCCACCTCCTTTCCAAGTTCCCTGGAAAGATTACCATGGTATCGCCCTTAAATGAACGGTATTGGGGCTAGGGGGTGAGGGTCCCGGCGAAGCCGGCTCCGGTGCGCCGGGAACCCCAGAGCCAGATCAGGTCAGGTCAGCGGGGGAGGCTCGGGGTGGGGGTCAGCGCGCCGGCGGCTCCGGAGCCTCCGCCGGGGTGGGGGTTTCCAGAGCCTCCGGAGCCTCCGCGGCCGGCGCGACCTCGGGGCGCACCTTCACATCCACCTGCCGCCGGGCCGCCGGAGCAACGGCCGGCGTGACGTGCACGTGCACACGCGGCCGGGGGGCGATGGCCGGCCGCTCGGTGCGTCCCGGCCTCTCCGCCACCGGAGCCACCTCCGGCGCGATCCTCACGTCGACGCGCGTCTCGGCCACGGGCGCCACCGCGGGCTCGACCTGCACCCGGATCTCGGGGGCGACCTGGAGCTGGACGTGGCGCTCGGGACGCGGCGGCCGGGGAGCGCGCTCCCGGCTCCGATCCCGATCCCGATCTTCCCGCGAATGCTCCCTCTCCTCCTTCCGGCGCTCGCGGAGCGCGCGGAGCTGCGGATCGTTGTCGAGCTGGCGCCGGATCTCCTCGCGCATCGCCCGGGCCTCTTCCCGGATCTGCTGGCGCATCTGGTCGATCTCGACCTGGTGCTCGCCCATCGAGCGCTGCGCCATCGCGCGGGCCTGGCGCTGGAGCTCGGCGATCTCGGCCCTGTCCTTGTCGGTCAGGCGGTTCTCCTGCGCCATCCGCCGCGCCTCCTCGCGGATCTTCCGCTTGTCCTCCTCGGACAGCCCTCCCTCGGCGCGCAGCCTGTCGATGTTCGCCCGCAGCTTCGCCATCTCCTCTTCGGAGGGACGCGCCCGCTCGGCGATCGCCTCGGCCCGGCGCTCCAGCTCCCGCATCTCCTCGCTGTTCTCGAGAGGAGCGAGATCCTTTTCGAGGCGCTCCTCCAGGGCCTTCATCTGCGGCTCCAGACGCTCCTCCATCTGGCGTCCGATCCCCTCAAACAGCTTGTCGATGCGCCTTCCCAGCTCATCGGCTTCCTCCTCGGAGAGGTCGCCCGCCATGGTGGCGGCCATCAGGTCGCCGGACAAGTCCATGGCGATCTCGGTCGCAATCTGAGAGATCTCACCGAGATTCTCCGTGAGCCCGGTGAGGTCTCCGTTGATGTCTCCCGCGACCTCCGGGGAGGCGTCGAGGTCTTCCCCGTCGATCTCCGCCTCTACAGCCTCGATGGCGTCCTCGCGATCCTCCTCGGCCGCCATCTCGGCAAGCTCCGCCGGCTCGGGAGCTTCCATGGGCTCGGCAGCCTCGGCGATCTCCTCCTCCGGATCTCCGGCGACGGCTGCATGGACGCCCGGCGCCGCGGCGGCGACGGTGACCACCAGGATCACCATGCCCGCGGCAAGCCAGGCCGGGTGCACCCGGCGCTGGGGAGACCGCGCCTCCTCCAGCAGCCGGCGGATGCGCCGGCCGAGGTGGGACGGCCGATCCGCCATGCCGGGAGCCGGCAGCGAGCGCAGAGGCTGGAGCGACCAGCCGGCGACCTCGGCGAGGCAGCGAGCGAGCGACACCGGACGGCCGGTGCGGCCCACGGCCCATTCGTCACAGAGCAGCTCGGACAGCTCGCGCAGGCGCCGCACGGCGACCCAGTTGAGCGGCTGGAAGAAGAGCGCGCTCGCCAGCAGGCGCCCGAAGGCAAGCCAGAACGGATCGCGCCGGACGAGGTGCGCCAGCTCGTGGGCCAGCATCCCCTCCTGCTGTTCCGGAGCGAGACTGGCCAGCGCCCGCGGCGGCACGCAGATCTCCGGACGGCGCAGCCCCAGCGCGACCGGCACCGGCAGCCGCGACGAGCAGCTCAGGCGCACGCGCCGCTCGAGCCCGGCCCGCTCCCGCAGCTCGCCCAGGAGGGTGACCATGGTCGCTTCGAGCACCTGCGGACGCGGCCGCAGCCGCCGGCGCAGCCGCAGATGCGCGGCCCACCAGCTCGCGGCGAGCAGCAGCGCTCCGGCGAGCCAGACGCCGGCGAGGGCGGCGGGCAGCGACACGTGCAAGAACTTTGTGGGCACCGGGACTTCGCTCCGCGGCACAGCCGGGATCGACTCCGCGGTCCGCAAGTCCACGGCGCGCGGGGGCGGCACCGCCGAAGGAACGGAAGCGTTGACCACTGAGACCGCGGCCGGAGCGAGGCTCCAGCTCCCGGTCAGCGGCTCGCGCCCGACGGCGAGCTGCAGGGAGGCCGTGATCAGGCCCGCCACCAGCGCGAACCGCCAGACCGCCTCCTCGACGGCCGGCATCCGCCGCGCCAGGCGGCGGGACGCGAGCCAGGCGAGCCCCAGGAACAGGGTGCTGTGCAGGGTGTAGGTCAGCAGCCAGGCCACGGCCTGGGAGGCCAGATCTTGCGGGATCATCGGGGGGATCATCACGTCAAACATCTCAGCGGCCCTCCTCGCGCTCGTGCGTCTCGATCAGATCACGGAGCTGCGCCAGCTCTTGCGGCTCGATGTCGTGCTCGGCCAGGAGATGGTTCACCAGAGCGGCCACGTCGCCGCGGAACAGCTGCGTGGTCAGGTCCGCCACCATCGAGCGGCGCACCTGCCCTTCGCTCACCAGAGGCCGGTAGATGAACTTGCGGCCTTCGGTCCGGTGGTCCACCACACCTTTCTTCTCCATCTTGACGAGCATCGTAGCAATCGTGGTGAGCGCGAGCCCCCTCTCGGGCTCCAGCGTCTCATGCACGTCCGCCACGGTCGACTCGCCGCAGGCCCACAGCACCCGCATGATCGCGAGCTGCAGGTCTCCGAGGTGGTATGAGGCTTCCATTGGGCGTCTCCTTCCTTCGACTACCAGGATAGTACTACCCGAGTAGTCGGTCGTCAAGGGGGAGATACGGAGGCAGCGGAAGAAGGTTTCAGAGGAGGCTGTAGCCAATCCACAACAACGCCGCGTCGGCCAACGCATGGCTGAGCCAGGGGCCATGCAGAGACCGGCTGCGCTGATACAGCCAGGCCCAGACGAGGCCGCCGACGCCCACCGTGGAGGCGAGGAGCAGCGTCCGTGCGCTGTAGTCGCCGGCCAGCTCGCCGACGACGATGACGTGGTGGGACATGAAGGCGAGAGACGAGAGGACCGCCGCCAGGGGGACCGGCAGCGAGTGGCGGAGGCGGCCGAAGACAAACCAGCGCCAGTAGTACTCTTCCAGCAGCGAGTGAAAGACCGAGTAGAAGACGGCAAGCAGGAGATACCCGAACGCGGTCTCGATCCCGAACCCGGCGAGCTTGGTGCGCACCGCCTCAGCCGCCCGCGCCGCGAGCGGACCGCCGGCGATCAGCCTCTCCCAGATCACAAAGAGGAAGGCCGAGATCCCCAGCCCCGACACCAGCCCCAAAAGCCATCCGGTTCCCCCTCTCCCGGGCGGGTGTGAGATTGGATGAGAAGGCCAGCCTCCCTGCGCAGTCCTATGATGGCTGCAAGGGATAACGGGCTCGAGGCCCAGAAAGGAGACTGGCCATGGGAGATATTAGCAGCAGACTGG
>DATFPH010000171.1:0-2372 GCA_035264905.1 Thermoanaerobaculia bacterium | reverse complement strand
CCGCTTTCGACGAGTCCGATCGCCATGCGGACCCCCTCTACAATCGAAGGTGCGCGGTCGGAGATCCAGAGGGCCAGCCCGCAATTGAGAGCCACCAGGTCCCGCTTGGGTCCCTTCTCGAGGCCGTGGGCGATGCGCAGGAAGTCCCGCGTATTCGACCGCGCGTCGACCGGCGCGATGGCTTCACGGGGTGCCGTCCGGAGCCCGGTCTGCTCGGGCTCGAGGATGAAGTCTAGCTCCTCGCCGTTGCGGAAAGCCCGTACCCGGCTCGGTCCGGAAATCGTGGCCTCGTCGAGGCCGTCGGAGCCTTGGACGATGAGGCCGTTGCGGTAGCCGATCCCCTGGAAGAGTGTGGTCAAAATGTCGAACTGGCGGGGGTTGTTGAGCCCGAACATGCGGTAGGTGAGCGGGATGGGCGTGTAGATCGGGGCCATCAGATGGAACGGGGTGCTGACGCCGACCTGCTTCTCGGCGAGGGTGCGGCCGAAATTGGTCAGATGGCCGAGCTCAGGGCTGACGAAGAGAGGGGAGTAGAAGGCGACCCCCACCTCGTCGATGGCGCGCTGGATCTTGGGCAGCGTCACGGCCGGGGCGAAGATGCCCACCGAGGCCAGCACGTCGGCGCTGCCCGCGATCCCGGTGACCTTCCAGAAGGAGTGCTTGAGGACGGGCACCTCGGGCTCGCCGACGATCAGGGCCATCAAGGTCGAGACGTTGATCTTGCGGACGCCGCTGCCACCGGCGCTCGCGACCTCCATGGGCCGGCGGCCGGCGAGGTCGAGGTCGTAGTCGCCAGTCAGCCGGTACATGGCGTCCCACATCCCCAGCAGCTCGTCGACGGTCTCGCCCTTGGTCTGCGAGGCGACGGAATAGGCGAGCAGCTTCCAGCCCTCGGTATCGTGTCGCAGCAGGTCCTCGAGCAGCGCGGCGCTCTCGGCGCGGGTCAGGTCCTGCCGGCTCATCAGCTTGCGGACCAAAGCGGGAGTGGTTTCAGAGGTCATGCCGATCGTCTCCTGGAGAGGGCGGGCCTTGGATGGATTCTACTTCATCGATGGCTTAAGGAGCATCCCGGCGTTGCCATCCCGGGGCCGCCGCCGGGGGTGCCAGATGACGGATCGGAGATTACGTGATGATGCGATATCTCACCGTGGAACAGGACCGATTCTCCTTGACAAGCCTGGCCCGCCGGCGAAGAATGATTCCCACGCGTGAGAGCGCGGTGAGAATGCCGCCCAACACGCCAGAGGTGCCAGATGACACATTACCCGCTCCTGTACGCTCGACGCGAGCTGGTCGAGGGGAACGGCTTCATAGCGGGAGTCGCCGTCTCCGGTCGCGCCTTGATGGCCGAGGAGGATGGCGCTTTCTGGGTCGAGGGCGTGAATCCGGGAGGCTTTGCCGCGAACGGCAACAGCCCGAGCGAGGCTGTCGCGGAGTTCTGCACCGCGTTTCGGGCGGTTCTTTTCGATATCGCCCATGGTGCCAGGAGCTTCGAGGAGTTCAGCGAGGAAGTGAGCCGCTTCTTCAACGAGACGAGCCCGCCGGCTCTCGCCGAGTGGGAAGAGGCGGTGCGGCAAGTCCGGGCCGGCGCTCAAAACGTACCGGGCGCTGCCGCGCGGCAAGCATGGCGCCCGGCGCAATCCGGAGATCGAAATAGGCCATGTGAGGAAGATGGCCCGGTTCTTCGAGATCCTGCCGTGCGCCCAGCGAAATATCCCGGCCCTGGCCTGATCCGCTGATCGTGTAGATACACCTCTTCGGCCCTCGGGGCTGATTGTCAATCTGACTCTCAATCAGCCCGCGTTGCCATCCCGGGGCCGCCGCGATAGCATCGCCCCGCCCCTGGCACCGGGGGCCCCAGAGGAGGAAGCGTGGATTTTTCCCTGACCGAAGAGCAGCGCGCCATCCAGGAGACCGCACGGGAGTTCGCCCGCCGCGAGGTCGACCCCATCGTCGACGAGATCGACGAGACGCAGAGGTTTCCCCGCGAGGTGATGGCGAAGGCGGGAGAGCTGGGTTTCCTCGGCATCATCTTCCCCGAGGAGTACGGCGGCGCCGGACTCGGCTACGTCGAATACGTCATCGTGATCACGGAGCTGTCGAAGGTCGATCCTTCGGTGGGCATCAGCGTCGCCGCCCACAACTCCTTGTGCACCAATCATATCTACAAGTTCGGCAACGAGGAGCAGCGGCAGCGCTGGGTGGTGCCGCTGGCGAAGGGCGAGAAGATCGGCGCCTGGAGCCTGACCGAGCCGGGAGCCGGCTCGGACGCGGCGGGCACCCGCAGCCGCGCCGAGCGGGTGGACGGCGGCTGGGTGCTCAACGGCGCCAAGACGTTCACTACCCACGGCAGCGTCGGCGACGTCTGCGTC
>DATFPH010000170.1:0-29133 GCA_035264905.1 Thermoanaerobaculia bacterium | reverse complement strand
CCTCCAGCAGGAGACCGCCCGCCGCCTCGGCGGCGTCCTGGAAGGGCGGGACATCGGCACCCGGGTCTTCCCCGAGACCCCCCACAAGTTCTTCCTCGGCGCCCGCACCGAGGTGCGCGCCCGGCGCCGCTTGGACGAGCTGGCCGCCGCGGGCCGCCAGATGTCCTACGAGCAGGTCCTGGACGACCTGGCCCGCCGCGATCTGCGCGACAGCACCCGCGAAGATTCTCCTCTCACCCACGACGATTCCTACACACTTGTCGACACTTCCGATCTGACGATCGACGAGATCGTGGAGAAAATGGCCAAGGTCGTCGCAGAGACGGTCGCGCCGTAATCTGTTTCGTAACTTTCCCCCTCTATCCTGGTCTTCGAGCGGCGGGGTTTCGAGGTTCCCCGAAGTCAGGGGACGCCCTAACAGAGGGTCGAGCCTCGAATCTTCGCCCCCTCCATCACTCAAAGGCGGCCCAAGAGAGGCCGCCTCTTTTTTTCCATCTCCCCATCTTCACTGGCACGAGAGCTGCTACTCCTTTCCTTGGCAGTCCGCGAAGATGCCAATCCACTCAACGCGTCAGAGAGGAGGACATGTATGGGTCTGATTGCATTTGCCAAGAACGTCGGCCGCAAGCTCGGCCTGGGAGACGACGACGATAAGCAGCAGAAGCCCGCGCCGGGAGCGGCCAAGCCCCAGGCGGCCCCGAACCCGCAGCAGGTGCGCGAGCTGCACGACCGCCGCAAGGGCGCGGCTCTGGTGAAGCTGGTCGACAGCATGGGCTTCAAGGTGCAGGAGCTCGGCGTCCGGGTCGATGACGACAAGGTCACCCTGACCGGCCAGGCTCCGAGCCAGGCGGACCGCGAGAAGATCGTCCTGCTGGTCGGCAACACCGAAGGGATCGGCTCGGTCGACGACCGGATGACGGTCGCCAAGCCGGAGCCCGAGGGAAAATACTACGAGGTCAAGAAGGGCGACACCCTCTCCAAGATCGCCAAGGAGCACTACGGCGACGCCAACAAGTACCCGGTGATCTTCGAGGCCAACAAGCCCATGCTGAAGGATCCGGACGAGATCTACCCCGGCCAGCGGCTGCGGATTCCGGCACAAAACGCGGTTCACGCGTAGGCCCCCCGCCCGGCCCTCACCCCCGGCCCCTCTCCCACAAGTGGGAGAGGGGTGTAGGTAAGTGGACGGATCTCCCGCCCAACACGTAGAAACCTTCTAACCCACACCCCTCTCCCGCTCGCGGGAGAGGGGCCGGGGGTGAGGGCCCAAGTTATCCTTATCGGGCCTGCTCCAAGGAGACCCGATGTCCCGAGCCCGCGCCGTCCTTCTCCTGCTCGCTTGCTTCTCTCTCGTCCCCGTCACCGCTTTCGCCGCCGGGATTCCCATCCGCGGCCGCGTCCTGGACTCCAGCGGAGCCGCGCTGGCCAAGGCCCGGGTCCGGCTGGTGCCTCTGGCGTCCGCCCAGGCGGCCGGCCGGCTGGAGCTGGAGGGGAAAGAGGAGCCCGAGGCCGTGGCGAGCGCGGAGAGCGGCGCGGATGGTGGATTCCGTCTGGATGCTCCGCAACCGGGGATGTGGAAGGTGGTGGTCGGCGGCGGCAGCGGAGATCGCCTCGTTTCGCAGGAGGCGTGGGCGGCACCGCTGACCGGCGACCTGGACCTGCCCGCGGTCCGGCTCCCGCGCGACGCCGGGCTCACCGTGCGGGTCGTCGGTCCCGACGGCCGGCCCGTGCCGGGCGCCCGGGTGCGGAGCGAGACCTCCTCCCCGTCCGTCTCGATCTGGCAGAACGCTCCCCACGTGGGCGTGACGGACGCGCAAGGGCGGGCGGTCCTGGAGCGGGTGGGCTCCGCGGCCGTGAACGTGCGCGCCGGGGCTTCCGGTTTCGGCATCGCCGAGCGCAAGGAGGTGCGGGCGAGCAGCGTGGAGCTGCGCCTCCCTTCCGGCGCGCCTCTGCCGCTGCGGGCGCTCGGCGCGGACGGCAAGCCCGCGGCCGGCGTGCTGGTCCAGGCCGAGGGCGGAGCGCCGCTGGGGGTGACCGGCGAAGGAGGTCTCCTCGACCTCGTCGCGCCCGGCGGCGCGCCGCTGGACCTCCTCTTGATCGCGGCGGACGGCCGGCGGCTGGAGGCGCAGGTCCGGGCTTTGGATGCGAAGGAGCAGGCGAAGGAGCCGCGAGCTCCGCGGGAGCTGCGCCTGCCTGCGCTCCGCGTCGCCTCGGCCCGGACCGTCTCCGCTGCCGACAGCCGCCCGATCCCCGGTGCCCTGGTCTGGCTGAGCCTGGACTTCGGGGCCTTCCAGCGGACCGACTCTCGCGGCGAGGCCCGCTTTCCGGCTCCTGTGGAGGAGACCCTCTCCGTCCAGGCGGCGGCCACCGGGTTCTTTCACGCGATGCAGGAGTCCCGGAGCACCGCGGACAGACCGCCGCAGCCGCTGACGCTCTCCCTCCAGCCCGATCTTGCGATCACCGGCATCGTGGTCGACGAGACCGGCGCGCCGGTGGCCGGGGCGGAGATCACCGCCTCCCTGGGAGGCTTGCAGGGACTGCCCATGCCGGCGCGAATCCGGGCGTTCGGAGCGCGCGGCGCCCTGGTCCGCAGCGGTCCGGATGGCCGCTTCCGGCGGCGTGGGCTGTCGGCGGGCATGGAGGTCGAGCTGCGCGTGGCCAAAGACGGCTTCGCGCCCCTCCGGGTCCAAGCGCCGCCGCCCTCTCCCGGCCAGCCGGCCAGGCCGCTCCGGATCGTGCTGCAACGTGGCCGGAGCGCCTTCGGGCGCGTCCTGGACCCGGACCAGCGGCCGATCGCGGGGGCGCAGGTGACCCTGCGGACCTCGCTGACCAGCGATCCCAAGACGCGGTTTCACGCCGCTCTGCAGCCGGAGAGCCTGGACACGTTCGAAGCCGCCACCAAAGCCGATGGCCGTTTCGATCTCGGCAACCTGCCGGCCGGGCGGTACGACCTCACGGCCCGGGGCCGCGGCTGGGCGCCGCTCACCATTCCCAACCTGGAGGTCCCCGAAGGGAACCGGGCCACCGATCTGGGCACGCTCGTCCTCGCCCACGGCGTCGCCCTCGAAGGCGCGGTGGTCGACGCCTCCGGCAAGCCGGTCGAAGGCGCGGAGATCCGCCTGAATGAGGCGGGCGAGCCCGTGATCCCGAGATTCCGCGATGAGAACTCTGAGCCGGAAGGACTGTCTGGTGCGGATGGCTTCTTCCGCATCGAAGACCTGCGCGCCGGGAGCACGGTCGACGTGTCGGTCGCGCGGTCGGGATACGCGCCAGGCGCGGCGCAGGGGGTCCAGGTCCCCACCGAGCAGCCGCTCCGCATCTCCCTGCAGGCGGTCGGCTCGGTCTCCGGACGCGTGGTCGACCCCGACGGCAAGCCGATCGCCGGCGCGTACGTCCACGTGGAGATCCGGCCGCGGGGCCGCGGCGGCTTCCTGGCGTTCAGCGGTGGGCCGCGGGGCGACCGGAGCGACGCCGAAGGGAGCTTCCGGATCAAGGACGTGACGCCGGGGCCGGTCAGCCTCTCCGCCCGGGCTCCCGGATGGCAGGATGGCTCGGTGCCCGACCTGGAGCTGCGGGGCGGCGAAGACAAGCGCGGCGTCGAGATCGTCTTGTCGGCGGCGGCCATCCTCACCGGACGGGTCTTGTCGCCGTCAGGCCGCGCGGTGCCGGAAGCCCAGGTGCTCCTCGCTCCCGGAGAGAGCCGGAGCGGCGGGTTCCACATGAGCACCGCGGACGGCGACGGCCGCTACGTGCTCGACAGCCTCCCGCCCGGGCAACGCACCATCGAGGCGTCGCATCCCGAGCACGGCACGGTGCGCCGGCAGGTGGATCTCCGGGTGGGAGAAAACTCCCTGGACATCACCCTGGAAGGGGGGAGCGAGGTGAGCGGCCGGGTCTTCGACGATCTCGGCGTGCCGGTGGCGGGCGCGGATGTCTGGATCACGTCGCCCGGAGGTGCCCGGCCTTTGAGCACGACGAGCCAGAGCGATGGATCGTTCCGCATCGCAGCCGTGGCGGACGGCAGCTATCGGGCGGGAGCGTACAAGGAGGGTTTCGCCCGGGCCGAGATGGTGCCGGTGACCGTGGACGGCTCGTCCGTGGCAGGGATCGAGCTCCGGCTCCCCCGGGGAGGCGCCATCGCCGGCCGCATCACCGGCGTCGAGCTCTCCGAGCTCGCGCGCGTCCAGGTCCTGGCCCGCGGCGGCCGGGGCTTGGCCACCGGCGGCCGGGTCGAGCCGGACGGCTCCTACCGGATCGAGCACTTGCAGGAAGGGGAGTGGCGGGTCCGGGCCGAGCTGCCGGGAACGTCGCTCTACGCCGAAGAGGTGGCGCGGCTGGAGCCCGGCGCCTCCGAGGTGCGGATCGATCTCGACCTGGAGCGCGGCTTCGAGCTGTCGGTCCGCGTGCGGCGCAACGGCGCACCGGTCCCCGGAGAGCCCCTCTTCCTGGACGGGCCGCAGCGGACGTTCGGCGAGACCGACGCCGACGGCCGGTTCCGCTTCCAGGGGCTCTCCGCCGGCACCTATCGCGTGCGGCTGGGCGACCGCTCCGCCGGACCGAGCCATGAACAGACGGTCGATCTCCAATCCGACCGGGAGATCACGATCGACCTGCCCGCGGCGGACGTGACCGGCCGCGTGGTCGACGCGGCGGATTCGAGCCCGCTGAGCGGCGCCACCGTGCAGCTCCTGTCCCGGGACGGCGACCCCGCCGCGGGACGGGCGCAGACCGACGGCCGCGGTCTCTTCGTGATGCGCGGCGTGGCCGAAGGCACCTGGCGCGTGCGCGCTCAGGCCGACGGCTACGCGCCGGGAGAGGCGAACGTCCAGGTCGACGGAACCGGCGCCTCCGAAGTGGAGATCGCCCTGCGCGCCACGGAGGGAGTCACGCTCCAGGTCGCCACCGCGACGGGCCTGCCGTCGCGCACCCTGTTCTACGTCGTGCTCGACGGAGCCGGCCAGAAGGTCGGCGACGGCAGGGCGGCCGTGGAGGAGGGAGGCCGGGCGCGCCTGTCGCGCGTCCCGCCGGGAGCCTGGCAGGTGTTGATCCTGACCGAATCCACGGCCCCCGCCGAAATCACCGTCACCTCTCCGGGAGACGCCGGCCGTCTCACCCTGCCCCCGCCCTGCACCCTGCGGGTCCGGGTCCCGGCTCTGGCGGATTCTCCCGTGCCCGCCACCGTGACCCTGACCGGACCTGGAGGCCGCCCCTTCCGCACCTTTGTCCGGATGGGCGAGCCGACCGCGGCCTTCGCGATGAACCGCGGAACCCTCTCCCTGGGCGACGTGCCTCCCGGCACCTGGAACGTTCAGGTCACCGCGGCCGACGGCCGGACCTGGCGCGCCACCGCCACGACCGCGCCGGGGGTGGAGGCGGAGGTGGTGGTGGAGCGCGGTGAGAAAGCGGGGAGATGATTCGCAAGCTGAGGTGACCTGGCTCCATCAGGGCAGTCGCTGCCCTCGCGCAGGGCCTTGCGAGAAATGATGTGCATTGGTGTTCGAGGTCGCCGGAGGCAAGGCCCTCGTCTCCTGAGATGATATCACTCCCGGGGTGGTGGCTCTGTTGGGCTTTGCCTTCTGAATCCCCACTGGATCGACCCCGACCGCTGGACTTGACTTAGTCCACTCCTTAGTCCAGCATGAGAAGCATGGCAGAAGTCAACGTCCATGAGGCCAAGACGCACCTGTCCCGCCTGCTGCTGCGCGTTGCCGGCGGCGAGGAGATCGTGATCGCCCGGGCGGGCAAGCCGGTCGCACGGTTGGTGCCGATCGAGCCGAAGCCGCGGCGGGTCATCGGTCAAGACGACGGGCTCTTTGAAGTGCCCGACGACTTCGATGCACCTCTGCCGGACGAGGTACTGGCCCTGTTCCGGTCTTGAGAATCCTCCTCGACACGCATTGCTGGCTCTGGATGCAGGCCAAGTCGACGCGGTTGTCTCCGCAGACGCGGGCACTGCTCCAAGATCCCGAGAACCAGCTCTTCCTGTCTGCCGCGAGCTCTTGGGAGATCGCGATCAAGTACGCGTTGGGGAAGCTCCCTCTTCCCTTGCCGCCGGTGGAGTACGTACCCTCCCGAATGGAAACGAGCGGAACCTCACCTCTACCTGTCCAGCATAGCCACGCGCTGCACGCCGGCAGTCTTCCGCTGCATCATGCAGATCCTTTCGACCGTCTTCTCATCGCTCAGGCTCAACTGGAGAATCTGAAGATTCTCACGGCAGACAGCCAGTTTGAGGCCTACGAGGTGGCTCTGCTCTGGGTGTAAGAGGAGATGAGTGTACACTGCGGCATTTTGTCGGGCTTACCCAGAAGCAGTTCGCTCGCCGCAGCCGCCGCGGCGCTTCGCCTCAGCGCCCGGTGACGAACGACACCAACCGCGGCTCCGACAGCGCCTTCCCGTCGAACACCCGCACCACCACGCCCGAGCCCTGGGCGGTGGCGACGCAGCCGGAGAGGAGGAGCCAGGCGTCCCCCCTGGGCACCAGGACCTGGGCGATCGGCAGGATGTCGCCGCTCTTGGTGCGGATCTCGCTGGGCGCCTCGACCAGAGTCTTCCAGCCGCCGCCGGGCGTCAGGCGGGTCAGCAGGATGCGCTCTCCCTGCGAGGCGACCCGCCGGTCGTACCAGACGAGCCGCAGGCCGCCGAGGTGGTTGCCGTACGCCAGGTCGACCCAATAGTCCTTCCCCTGAAGCCAGCTTCCCACCACCTCGGTGGCACCCCAGGGGGTCCAGGTCGAGCGCCGCCATTTCTTCCCCGCGTCGTCCGAGAGATAGACCACGCCGTCGGCGGAGAGATAGGCCGCCGAGGCGCCGGTGAGCGCCACGAGCTGCCCGCGGCGCTGCTCCGGCAGCGTCGGCACGGCCGCGACCCAGCTTTCCGGGCTGCCCGAGGAAGAGAACAGTCCCGTGCCGACGAGGACGCCGTCCTTGCGCTGCGGCGCCGGCAGCGCCGCGGGCTGGCCGACCGCCATCACGTTCAAGGGGCCGCGGCCGCTCCATTCACGGTTCATCAACCGGAAGGCCCAGGTGGGGGCCCGGCCGTCCTCGGCCGCGCCTCCCTGGAGGACGAGCCAGGGCGCTCCCGAATCGTCGTAGGTCGGGGCGAGGTTCGACGCGGTGGGCGTGCGCAGCGGCTCGCCCAGCGGCTGCCAGGCGCCGCGGTTCCACTGCATGGGCTGAACGCAGTTTTCCCCGCAGGGGATCGCCGCCAGGACCGGTCCGGGTCCGACCGAGCCGGAGAACAGCCCCTTCGGAGGATCGGGATAGGCGCGGGCTTCGCGACCGGCCGCTTCGATCTCCACGAGCCAGCCCGTGCCGGAGCTCCCGCTGAGCGGCGGCACGGAAAAGAGCATGTTGCCGTTCGTGGTGTCGATGCCGACGAGGGTCAGGGCGGTGTTCTGGTCGCAGATCGCGGGCGCGGCGGCCCGGGCTGGCAGCGGGGCGGAAAGGACAGCAAGGACGAAAAGGACCCCAAGGCTCTTCACGATTCACCTCCAGGGCTGGGCTGCGGGCGCGCGAGCTCGCGGGCGGGAACGCCGGCGACCACGGCTCCAGGGGGGACGTCGGACACCACCACGGAGCCGGCCCCGATCAGCGCATCATCGCCGATCGTGATGCCGCCGAGCACGATAGCCCCGGCACCGACGGTGACGCGGTGGCCGAGGCGGGGGCAGTCGAGCTCGTCGAAGCGGGCTTCGCCGAGGGTGACGCCGTGGAGCAGGGTGCAGTCCTCGCCGATCACGGTCCGGCCGCCGACGACGAGGCCGATGCCATGGGCGATGATGCAGCCGCCGCCCAGGTCCGCCCGCGGCAGGATGTCGACCCCGCAGGCGGCGATCGCCCAACGGCGGCAGACGGCAGGGAGCAGGGGCACGCCGTGGCGGACCAGGGCGTGCGCCATGCGGTGGGCGACCAGCGCCTGATAGCCGGAGTCGAAGAGGAGCCCGTCGAGCAGGGCCATCCAGAAGCCCCGCCCCTTGACCCCGCGCAGACGTTCAAAGTCGCGGCGCAGACGGTCCCAGGTCCCGGAGCCGGTCACGCGGCCAGTCTCCGGCGCAACCCGGCGAGCAGGCCGAAGCGGGGGAGCCGGCTCCACAGCGGATAGAGGCCGCTCACCTTGAGCCGCCGCTCGAAGCGGCTCTCTCCCGGGTTGAGGATCATGCGCGGCAAGGCCCAGAGGTCGTCCGGCCGCGATCCCGGCTGCGCATGGATGCTCACCGCCGCGAGATACCCGGCCGCCTCGGCCGCGGCGCGGACGCGGTCGTCCACGTGCCCATACGGATAGCAGAAGGTCCGGACCTTCACGTCGAGCATCGCCTCCAGATCGGCGCGCGAGCCCTGGAGCTCCTCGCGCAGCTCCTCGTCGGAGCACTCCGTCAGGTCGCGATGATGGCGGCCATGCGAGGCGATCTCGACTCCCGCGGCGGCGAGCCGGCGCAGGTCGCCGGAGCCGAGCAGCTCCTCGGCCCGTTCGCCGGGGGTATCGGCGGGGCGGTCCCACCGGTTCGTGCCGCCGAGCTCGCGGCTGACCACGAAGAGCGTCGCCGTCATGTCGCGGGCCTGGAGCTCGGGCCAGGCGTGGTCCCGGAAGCAGCGGCAGCCGTCGTCGAAGGTGAGGACGACGCTGCGCCGGGGGGGCTTGCCCTGGAGGGCCGCGGCGAGAGTCAGCGTGCGGTAGCCGTGGGTGCTCAGGTCGTCGAGAAAGCCGGCGAAGTCCTGCCGCGACAGGTAGCTGTTCGGGTACAGCGGGGGCGGGTCGAGCGGGCCGGGCTCGACGTGGTGGAGCATGAGGACCGGGGGCAGGCTCATCGGTGTGTCAGCTCCCGAAAAAGTGCGGCATACGCATCGATCGTGGCGGCCACGGGAAAACGCTCGGCACGGCGCCGGGGGACCTCTCCCCAATCTCGCGCCAACGCCGCGGCGAGGGCTCCGGCATAGTCGTCCAAGTCGGTCACGTCACAGCAGATCCCGGCCTCTCCGATCACCTCGCGGCGCACCTCGTCGTCCGGAGCCACGCAGGGTCGGCCGCAGGCCAGCGCCTCCAGATACGTCAGTCCGAACGACTCCGTCCTTGACGGTAGCGTAAAGCAATCCGCCGCGGCGTACCAACCGGGCATCTCCGCGCGCGGCACGGTGCGCCGCAGGTAGCGTCCCGCCAACCGCGCGGCGGCGAGCCGGTCGACCGCCTCGCCCTCCGGCCCCTCGCCGAGGATCACCAGGCTCGCTCCGGCCCGCGCCGCGGCCTCGACCGCCAGGTGCATCCGCTTGTGGGCATCCACCGCGCCGGCGCAGAGGACGACCGGCCGCGGCAGATCCAACGGCACGGGCGGCACGTCCGGCCGGAAGCGGTCCAGATCCACCCCGTGGGGGATCACGACCACCCGCGCCCGCGGCGCCCGCGCCAGGATCGTCCGCCGTGCCGCCTCGGTGAACGCCACGACCCGGTCCGGCTTCTGGCGGGCGAAGGCCCCCTCCCACTTCGGGTCCTGCCCATGCGCGATGTCCACGAACGGCACGCCCTTCAGGCGGCGCAGCAACCGGCACCCCCAGGCGCCGACCAGTCCGCCCTCCATGACGACCGCGCCATAGCCGCCGCGCCAGAGCGAGGGGAGCGCGGAGAGCGCCGCGGTGTACCACTCCAGGCTGAGGGGATCGAGGAAGAGCGTGTCGAAGACCTTCCGTCCGAGGCGGGACGCCGAGTAGGCCGCGTTGACCCAGCGCGTGTCGCGCGAGAGCGCATGGATGCGCCGGTGGGGCACCGGCGCCGGGCCGCGGGAGAAGAGCGTCACCTCGAATCCGTGGCGCGCCGCGAGCTCTGTGCAGAGCTCCACCACGAACGCCTCGGCGCCGCGCCCGACGATCCCCACCCCGGGCATGACGAAGGCGATTTTCAAGCGCCCTCCGCCGCAGGCGCCCGGAAGAACGCCCGGAACGGCTTGTGGAACCGCCAGAAGTAGATCCCCGCGGCGAGCGCGCCGGCCACCACCGAGGCGCCGAGGCGGGACCACGACTCCGCGGGGAAGATCCACGCGATGCCCAGGAACAGCGGGAGCGGCAGGAGATAGACGAACAGCAGGTCGCGCGCCAACCGCCAGAACTCCGCGCCGCAGACCCGCCAGACCCGCCAGGCCAGCAGCCAGTTGCCGAGGAGCAGATAGTTCGCCCAGGCCATCCCCTCGACCCCGACCATCCGGGTCAGGAGGATGCCGAACCCGACGAGCGAGGCGAAGTTCAAGACCACGGCCACCAGCCAGGCGCGGTCCTCCCCCTCCGTCTTGAGCACCTCGCCGCCGAGCCGCGAGAACGGGTCGGTCAGCGGCACGAAGCAGAGGATCCTGAGGATCGGCACCGCCGGCGCCCAGCGGGGGCCGATCAGGATCTGCAGCAGCACGATCTCGGCGTTGAAGAAGAGGAAGTAGGCCGCCAGCGTCTCCAGGGCGAGGATCGACAGCGTGCCGATCCGGTAGGCGCCGAAGAACCGCTCCCGCTCGCCGCGGTAGGCGACCAGGGCGGGGTAGAGGACCCGCGCCACCGCCGGCTGGATCAGCTCCTGGAGGCGGAATCCCCACTCCCTGGCTTTTCCATACTGCGCAAGCAGATATGTGCCGCTCTGACCGGGGAAGACCCCACCGATGACGAAGCGGGAGACGTACGGCACGGGAAGCGCCATCAGCGCGATGAAGAAGAGGGTCATCGAGCGGCCGACGAGATCCGGGATGAGCCGCGGCTGGAATTCGAGCGGCATGTGCCCGCGCGCCCGCTGCCAGAGCATCGCCGCGAACAGCGCCGCGCCCGCGAGCTGCCCCGCCACCAGGCTCCACACGCCATAGCCGAGCACCGCCAGGGTGATCGAGACCGCCGCCATGGTGAGCCCGCGCAACACCTCCGGCAGCACCAGCCGGCCGACCTCCAGCTCGCGCTCGAAGAACACCTTGGGGACGACCGCCAGGCCGTCCAGAAGGACGAACAGGGAGTAGACCCGCAGGACCGCCGGCAGCCCCGGATCGAGCCCGGCGAAGAGCGGCGCGCCGAGGGCCAGGCCGGCGGTCAGGACGAGGCCGGCGCCGGTCGTCCACAGGAACACCGTGCCATACGGCCGGCGCTCGTCGCGCACGAGCTGATAGGGAAGCCCGAGGTCGCGAAAGATACCCGCGATGAGCACGATCCCGAACGCCAGGTCGAACAGCCCATAGCGCGTCGGCAGGATGAGCCGCGCCAGCAGCAGGTCGCCCGCGATGCGGATGATGACCCGGGCGAGCTGGCTGCCATAGGCCGCCACGGTGGAGTCGAGGAAGCGGCGCTCGGTGGATCTCACGACCCCCACCCCCGGAACCTCACCCCCTCGGTCCCCCTCTCCCCTCGCCCCCCCGCCCACCGGGAGGGGGGGAAGCCTCCAGTCCAAGGCTTCAACCTACCTCCGAGTGGGTGGTGGTGCGCCCCGTTCAGGGGGCGTGGGCACGTAGCCCCGGGTTTCAACCCGGGGCGAGGGGTGGATCTCACTCCCACCCCTCCAGCACCGCCCGGTACCACGCCCGCCGGAACGCCACCACTCCCGGGAACGCCCGCCAGCACCCGCGCAGCGACGGGTGCTGGCGGAAGATCGCGAGCGCCCCGGTCACCGCCTTGAGTGGCGCGGCAGCGCGAAGAACTCCCTTGCTCCGCCAGGTCGGCCCGCGGTCGAACACCCCGGGGTGGAGCGTGCGGAAGCGGTGGAAGTGGCGGCCGTACCAGGTGGCGTGCCCCGCGAGATCCGCTTTGGAGCGGCGGATCGCCGCGTGCTCGACGACCGCATCCGGCACGAACGCCGTGGCCAGGCCGGCGCCGCGGGCGCGCAGGATCCAGTCGAAGTCCTCGCTCGTGGGGAGCGTCTCGTCGAACGGGCCGACCGCTTCCCAGGCGTCGCGCCGGACCGCCAGGTTGAGGCTGCCGATCGCGCCCCGCGTGTCGCGCTCCGCCGGCCGGTCGGTCAGCAGGTCATGGAACGAGGCGATGTTGTCGGCGAGCGCCCAGACGCTCGTGGCGGCGGGATCGCGGGGGAACGTCACGCCGCCGCCCGCCACCGGCGCGTGCTCCAGGGCGGCCGTGAGCTTCTCGATCCAGCCCGGGAGAGGACGGCAGTCGGCATCGGTGAAGAGAAAGCGATCGCCCTGGGCGGCGGCCACCGCGCGGTTGCGGGCCGCCGCGGGGCTCAGCCGCTCCGCGCTCTCCAGGAAGCGGATCGCGGAATCGCGGGGGACGAGGCCGGGAGCGTCCCGGCCCACCACCAGCACCTCGATCCCCCGATTGATCCCCAGACTGGGCGCTCCCTGCCCGGCGAGAGCCGCGAGCGTGCGGTCCACGAGCGGGGAGTCGAGGTTGGGGATGAGGATGCTGATGGAGGGCCGCAACGGGCCGACCTCCTCCTACGTGCCGTTGCGCGGGAGGGCGCGCTCGCGGATGGTCTTCTTCCAGTGCTGGCCCCAGTGCTGCGGCGCCATCCGCTTCATCCGGTCGATACGCTCTTCGGCGAGGCAGTCGGCGGCCTGATAGGTCGGCATCGACTGATCGTCGGAGATCTCGTAGACCCGGATCATGTTGTTGTAGATGCCTCGCGCCGCGCGCATCGCCCGCTCGCGGTTGTAGCCGGTCAGCTCGTGGTAGACGTTGATCAGGCCGCCCGCGTTGATCACGAAGTCCGGAGCATACAGGATGCCGCGCTCGTGGAGAGCCCGGCCGTCCCGCTTCTCGTCCGCCAGCTGGTTGTTCGAGGCGCCCGCCACGATCTTGCACTTCAGGTTCGGGATCGATGTCTCGTTGAGGATCGCGCCGAGAGCGCAGGGAGCGACGACGTCGCAGTCGACGCCGAGGATCTCCTCCTTGGAGACGATCTCCACGCCGAGCTCCTGCGCCCGGGCGATGCGCTCGGTATCCACGTCGGCGCCGAACACCTTGGCCACCTTCTCGTCCTGAATCAGGAACCTGGCCAGGTGATAGCCGACGCTGCCGAGGCCCTGGATGGCCACCGAGCGGCCGGCGAGGGAGTCGGTGCCATAGACGAACTGCGAGCTGGCCTTGATCCCCTGGAGGACGCCGTAGGCGGTGACGGGTGAGGGATCGCCGCTGCCGCCGTGGGCGGCCGAGACGCCGGTGACCCACGGAGTCTCGGTATAGATCCACTCCATGTCGCCGACGTCGGTGCCGACGTCCTCGGCCGTGATGTAGAGGCCGCCGAGCGAATCGACGAAGCGGCCGAAGGTGCGGAACAGGGCCTCGTTCTTGTCCTTCTTGGGATCGCCGAGGATGACGGCCTTGCCGCCGCCGAGATTGAGGCCGGTGGCCGCCGCCTTGTAGGTCATGCCGCGGGCGAGACGGAGAACGTCGGTCAGCGCTTCGTCCATGCTCTGGTACGGCCACATCCGCACGCCCCCCAGGCCGGGGCCGAGCACGGTGGAATGAACTGCAACGATGGCTCGGAGACCCACCTCGGGGCTGGAGCAGAACAGAATCCGTTCGTGCCCCATGTCCGCCATCTGCTGGAAGAGTTCCATCATGTTCCTTTCTTGATCTCGAATCCCGGTCGGGGGCGGACTCGTGGCGTCTTGTACCCCCGATCGGCACACGACTGCCAGGGAAAGCGGCGGAAGTGTAACCGAAGTGCGGCGCCTGCCGCACCTAGAGCGCCGCCAGAGCCCCCAGGACCTGCTCGTCGTGCCCGTCGACGTTGACCTTCTTCCAGACCTTGCGGACCTTGCCGTCGCCGTCGATGAGGAAGGTCGAGCGCTGGATGCCCCAGGACGTCTTCCCGTACATGTTCTTCTCCCGCCAGGCGCCGTAGGAGTCGGCCACCTGATGGCCGGCGTCGGCGAGGAGCGGGAAGTTGAGGCTGTACTTGTCGCGGAACTTGCCGTGGCTGGCCACGTCGTCCGGAGAGACGCCGAGGAGGACGGCGCCGCGGTCCTTCAGCTCCTGGCTGCGGTCGCGGAAGGCGCAGGCCTCCTTCGTGCAGCCCGGCGTGTCGTCCTTGGGATAGAAGTAGAGCACCACGGGCTTGCCGCGGAAGTCGGACAGGCGGACGTCCCGGCCGTCGTCGGCCTTGAGCGTGAAGTCGGGCGCGGCAGCGCCCTCCTCGGTCCAATCTGCCATCGGAAGTTCCTCCTGGAGAGAAGAAGTGTTCGGCCGGCGGAGCTTCCCGGCCCGCGCGGAAGCATAGCGCAGGACGGGCTGTTGAGCTTAGGAGCCCGAGGTGTCATAGAGTCATGGCAGGAGCAACACCATCAGCCGATCTTCTTACAATCTTTACCTCCTCCTTCCTCCTGAGATTCACGACATGCTCCAGGAGGAGGCTGAGCGCTCGGGGGAGCCTGCGACGACTCTGGCGCGCAAGGCTCTAGGTGACTGGCTCAGCCAGCAGAAGAGAAAGCGGCTGCACGAGGAGATCGCCGCCTTCGCCGAGGCTCATGCGGGTACGGACCTCGATCTCGACGAAGACCTTGAGCGAGCTGGTCTCGACCTCGGTGAATGAAGCCGGGCGTCAGCGCAGCTTCCGGGCGTGGAACAGCACCGCATCCCAGAGCTGAAGAGGTTGCCGGCCTTCCACGAGGAGCTCGAAGCCGCAGGAGGCGCACAGGTGGGCCATCTCGCGGCGGTCCTCTTTGACGTCGTCCCGGTAGGAGTAGTTGAGGATCACCAGGTGGCCGCCGGGCCGGAGCAGGCGCGCCGCCTCGCCTACGTGGAGAGCGGCGAGGTCGGGGCCGGCGTGGTAGATGTAGGGGAAGGCGTCGGCCCCGTAGACGAAGTCGAAGCTTTCCGTGGGGAACTGGGCGAGGTCGCGGCCGCTCGTGACGGAGAGGGCGACGTTGCCCAAGCCGGCGGTGCGCTGCCGGGCGACCTGGATCATGGCGGGCGAGATGTCGACCCCGAAGATCTCGCCCACCCGCGGGGCCACGGCGGCGACGATGCGCCCGAGCCCGCATCCGATTTCCAGGACCCGATGGTGCGGACCGAGCACGCCGAGGCGGTCGAACAGCTCGATGATCTCCCGGGTCGCGTTTTCCAGCAGCTTGTTGTCGCCCAACGAATGGGCCGCCACGCTGGACGGCTCGTCGCGGCGGACCGCCAGATCGAAGAAGCGGCGGTAGGTTTCGACCCCTTCCTCGGCGGAGGAGAAGGGCTCGTCCGGGTTCGGATGATTGCCGAGGAGGGTGGCCACCTGGGCCAGCCCGCGGCGGTTGTCGCGCAGCAGCTTGAGCAGCTTGCGGAGCGCCGGAGGCACCGGCGGCTTCCAACTCCGCGCCACCTGATCGAGCCACGCCTCGATCTCCTCGACCGGCCCGAGCGCCAAAACCAGCCGGGGCAGGGTGATCTCGGGAGACGTCCGCCCAGCCAGATAATCGATGAGCGTCCACCGCGCCTCCTCCGGCTCCAGGCCGGAGAGGCGGAGGGTGAGGTCGTGGCGGGTGAGGGGCTTGGGGGGAGTCACAACCAGGTCGCGATCTCGGGGTGGGCTGCGAGGACGGCGCGGCACTCGGGGGTGACGAGGCGGCGGCGGAGGCTTCTGCTCTTTGCGATGCGGAGGAACGCCGCGAAAACACCCGAGAAGGGGTAGCGGCGGAGGGCCTGTTCCACATCCCGGGCCTGCTCGTATCGACCCGCTGCCTTGTGCTGCGCGTAGCGGATCAAAAGCTCGGGGATTGCGATCCAGGCATCCCGCCGCCCCTCTGCGAGGAACGTTCGATTGAGCTCGAAGACCTGGATGCTGGTCTTTCCTTTCCGGGACTTGTGCTTATAACGGCCCGTTTCTGAGAACAGCAGATGGTCCAAGGGCTCGTCCCGGGTTGGATCGAGGAGCAACGGCTGGCCTGATGCATCCAAAGGAAACTGGTGTCTCTTGACGTTGCTGTTGCAGTGGGAGCACCCAAGGAGGAGATTCTCCCAAGCGAAGGCGCGCTCGGGATACACCGCCCTCGGCCAGAAGTGCTCGAGATCGGTTCCTGCGCTGTCCTCGCAGTACATACAGCGCTTGCGGCCAGTCGCCATCCGATCGAGAGTCCTTCGGATCTCTGCGAATGCCCGGTTCTTGCGGAGCCGCCAGAGCCGCCTCGCCTCGGCCCGCGGGTCAGCCGCGGTGACCACTGCAAGGGTACGCCTCCGCAGGAGCTCCAGAGTCCTGGCGCTGACGGGGAGCCGCTGGATGCGCCTCATACGTTGGACATGAGGCGGCGAAGGACCTGCTCAACGGCTGTGGTCGCGGCTTGGGGCAGGCGGGCCTGCAGTTGATCCAACTCCTCTTCCTCAGCCTTGGTGGCCTTGCCTCGCTGGAGGCGCGCTTCCAGCGCGGCGACGCGTTCCCGGAGCTGCTCGGCTTGTGCGGAGTAAGGAGTTTCCAAACCGAAGAGGTCCGTCAAGACGACCTCGTCGACCCTTCCATTGACCACCGTGTTGTAGAGGTCCTCGGAGACGTGCTCAACCCGGCGGTCTTCACCGGGGGCTGGCAGCCGGATTAGACCCTTAGGGTCGGCAGCCTGGCAGACGAAGGGACTGTGGCTGGCAACGATGAACTGGATCTTGGGGAAATGGCGCTTCAGCCAGAATCCGATCCGCTGCTGCCATCTGAGGTGGAGGTGGAGGTCGACCTCGTCGATGAGGACGACACCTTCATGGAGGACGCGCAGGTAGTTTCCTTCTTCATCTTTGGCTTTCTGGACCCGCAGCTCACCAAAGCACTGATAGAGATTACGGATCATGTCCATGACAAGGGCTGCGGTCGTCCTGTATCCATCACTCAGCTCAGTGAGAGGAAGGCGTACTCCGTGCTGGTTTATCCAGAGCGCCTCGGAGTCGATCTTTTCGACTTGAGCCCCATCGGGCAGGAGGCCGTCGTTCAAAAGGGCCGAAACGGCGTTCTCAAGCTTCAACCAAGGCCGGCCTTTTTCAAGCCGGCGCAGGTAAATCTCGCGAAGCCAGGTCACGCTTTCGAAGAGAGAGGCATCCTCGCGAAACAAGGTGACGACTCGAGCGACGGGGCCCGCGCTGGCCATCAGGCTCTGAGCCCCTTCAGCGGATCCAATCAGCCGGCGGTAAGGACCATAGCCAGCAAGGAAGTAACGTTCCCGCTGCCGGAGGACTTCATTGCTGGGGTGTTCCTTGTCATACGCAAAGCGTGAGCCGTCGAAGTTTTCGCCCAGCCACTCCACGTTCCAGTCGACCGTTGACTGACTCTCAGTTCCTGTGACCTCGCTCCCGTCGAGGGCCAAGGACACGCTGGTGCTGCCTTTGCGCGACCCTTCGCGCAGCCAGCCACCAATGTTTCCGTGAAGCTGGGCCGTCGTGACGGTGCCGTAGACCGTAAGCGCCAGCAGGCGAAGCATACTGCTCTTCCCCGCCCCATTCCGCCCGGCAAGCACCGTCCATCCGGCAAGACTTCCGTCCGGCCGTGTGAAGTCGAGATCAAGCTCTTTGAAGCCGCGGACGTTGCGAATCTTCACTCTCCGGATATACACGTGAGCCCCTCTCGTTCGGTCCTGTCGCGAAATAGCGGTATCCCGCGTCAGCGTTATCCTACCGCCATGGACCCCCGCGCGACCGCCGAGATGTTGAAGACCTGGGCTCTGGAGGCGGGGTTCGACCGCGCGGGGGTGGCGGGGCTGGAGCCTTCGGCGCATGGCGAGGCGTTTCTGCGGTGGCTGGAACGGGGGGATCAGGCGGGGATGCACTGGTTCGCCAAGCGCCTCGAGGCGCGCCTGGAGCCGGAGAAGGTCTGGCCGGGGACGCGGAGTGTCCTCTGCGTGGCTCTGCAATACGCCCCGCTTCTAGATAAGGAAGGGGCGGAGATCCCGGACCCGGCGGGCGACCTCTGGCCGCGGGTGGCCCGGTATGCCCGCGGGTCGGACTACCACGAGGTGATGCAGGAGCGGCTGACTCTCCTGGAGGCTCGCATCGCCGAGGCGTTCCCCGGGCTGGTCAGCCGGCGCTATGTGGACACCGGTCCGGTCCTGGAGCGCGAGCTGGCGGCGCGGGCGGGGCTCGGGGCGGTGGGGAAGAACACGATGCTTCTGCATCCGGACGCCGGATCGTGGTTCCTCCTGGGCGAGCTGTTCCTCTCCCTGGACCTGGCGCCGGACGTTCCCCTGGCCGACCTGTGTGGAAGCTGTACACGCTGTCTCGACGCGTGCCCGACCGGGGCGCTGCCCGAGCCCTACCGGCTCGACAGCAATCTGTGCATCAGCTACTGGACGATCGAGCACCGGGGAGCCTTTCCTCCCGCGGTGCGCGAGCTTCTCGGGGGCTGGGTGTTCGGCTGCGACATCTGCCAGGAGGCCTGCCCCTGGAACACCGCGCCCGCGGGGGCGCATCATCCCGAGCTGGAGATCCCGCCGCAGCGGGCCGAGCTCGACCTCGCCGGTCTCCTGTGCCTGGGGAGGGACGAGTACGTGGAGCGCTTCCGCGGCAGCCCCATGAAGCGGGCGAAGCTGGAGGGGCTTCAGCGGAACGCCGCCGCGGCCCTGGACGACCGGCAATAAAACCAACCGGCGATAGAGGGGCTGGGAGGCGGTCACCTCCCGGCCCGGCTCTCCCACGGCTCCAGCTTGTACCCCATCTCCTCCAGCCGTCCCCGCATCCGCTCGATCCACCCGGCGAGATCCTTCTCGTCCTGCACCTCGGCGGCGGGCATCTCCTCGATGTGAATGGCTTCACTCCCATCGAGGACGCGGATCTGGTAATGTCCGTCGCCCTCGAGGCTGGCGTGTGTCTCCAGAGGAAGGAACGCTGTTTCGGCGAGGGCCATCAAACGCTCTTGAGTCGCAGTCGTCTCCATACAACCAAACCTCCTCGCGGGTGAGGAGATGCAGGATGCACGCCCGCTGTTCTCGCGGGCTCCAGCCTTCCCCAGCCGCGGATTTGACACCCGCAACTCCATCCCCCTATACTCGAAGACCCGAGTTCTCAAAGAGTTACCAAACTCCCTCAGAGCTCGAAGCCCCCGCGGACGCGGGGAGCACAGGCCACCGAGCCTGAATCCACGCCAAGGAGGAACGCGTTTTTATGCCGGCGACTGAAGAACAGGACCTGCCGATGGTGACGGCCGAGTCCGACGACGAGGAGAATGTTGGCGCCGAGGAGTATCGGCGACTCCTCGAGCTGTACGACGAGAGCATGCGCAATCTCACCGAGGGTGAGATCGTGCCGGGACGGATCATCGGAATCACGTCCAACTCCGTCATCGTCGACGTGGGCTACAAGTCCGAGGGGCTCATCTCGCGCGAGGAGTTCTCGGACCGTGACGGAAACGTGCAGGTCAATGTGGGGGACACGATCGACGTCCTCCTCGAGAAGACGGAAGATCAGGAGGGGCACGTCCTCCTGTCCTATACCAAAGCCCTGCGCATGCGCCGCTGGACCGAGGTGGAGAGGGCCTACAAGGAAGGCCGGGTCATCAAGGGGCGCGTCACCGACCGCATCAAGGGCGGACTGACGGTGGACGTGGGCCTGCGCGCGTTCCTGCCGGGGTCGCTCGTCGACATCAAGCCGGTGAAGAACCTGGAGTCGCTCCGCGGCCAGGAGCTGGAGTTCAAGGTCATCAGCCTCGACCGCCGGCGCAACAACATCGTGCTGTCCCGCAAGGCGGTGCTCGAGACCGAGCTGGTCAAGAAGAAGGCCGAGACCCTGAAGCGGCTCGAAGAGGGCGCCCGGTTGAAGGGCGTGGTCAAGAACATCACCGACTACGGCGTGTTCATCGACCTGGGCGGCATCGACGGCCTGCTGCACATCACCGACATCTCCTGGGGCCGGGTCAACCACCCCTCGGAGCACTTCACGGTGGGTGACGAGGTCGAGGTGGTCGTCTTGAAGTTCGACCCCGAGACCGAACGCGTCTCGCTCGGCTACAAGCAGAAGTCCGACGATCCGTGGACCCTGGTCGACAAGAAGTACCCGATCGGCTCGCGCGTGCGCGGCCGGGTGGTCTCGCTGGTCGACTACGGCGCCTTCGTCGAGATCGAGGAAGGGGTCGAGGGTCTCATCCACGTCTCCGAGATGTCCTGGACCAAGAAGGTCGTCAATCCGGCCAAGGTCCTGGAGGTCGGCGACGAGGTCGAGGCGATCGTCTCCGAGCTCGACATGGACCAGCGCCGCATCAGCCTCTCCCTGCGCCAGACCGAGCGCAATCCCTGGGAGGAGCTCCAGGACACCCATCCGGTGGGCTCCGTCATCGAGGGCAAGGTCCGCAACCTGACCGAGTTCGGCGCCTTCGTCGAGATCACGGAAGGGATCGACGGTCTGATCCACGTCTCCGACATGAGCTGGACGAAGCGGGTGAAGCACCCCAGCGAGGTCCTCAAGAAGGGGGACACGGTGCGGGCGCGGATCACCAACATCGACGTCGAGAACCAGCGCGTCTCGCTGTCGATCAAGGAATTCATGCCCAACGAGTGGGAGGACTTCGCCGACTCGCACCGCCCGGGTGACACCCTGGACGGACGGGTGGTGAACGTCACCGACTTCGGACTCTTCATCGACATCTACAACGGCCTCGAGGGGCTGGCCCACATCAGCGAGATCGAGCTTGTCGCCGGGACTCGTCTCGAGGATTTCTATCATGTTGGTGACTGGGTCCGCTGCCGCATCCTGCGCATCGAAGAGGACGAGAAGAAGGTCGGCCTGTCGATGCGTGGCGTGACTCAGCCCTCCGAAGAGGAGGTCGCGGAGCTCGAAGCCGCCGCCAACGCCAAGAAGTCTGGCCAGTAGCCCTTGACCCGGGACAGGTCCTGGCTCCCGCGAGGGAGCCCAGGGCCTGTCACCACCACGAAAGGGGTGGGGAGATGACGGTGTCTTTCAAGGATGGCATGACGAAGGCCGAGCTCGTGGAGGAAGTCGCCCGTGCCACGGAGCTCACCAAGAAGCACGCGGAGATCATCGTCAACACGGTCTTCGACAGCATTGTGAGCTCGCTCAAAGAGGGCGAGAAGATCGAGCTGCGGGGATTCGGCAGCTTCCGGATCCGCCACCGGGGCGCCCGCACCGGGCGCAATCCCAAGACCGGCGACAAGGTCAAGGTTCCGCCGAAGCGGATCCCCTATTTCAAGCCGGGCAAGGAGTTGCGCGAGCTCCTGAACGGGGACTAGCGGGCCTGCCTGCTGTAAGATCCCGGCACCGCATCGGATGGAAATCCTCTTCACTCCCTGGAGGTACTCGTACATCGTTCGGAGCTCGCAGGAATCCGAGTGCTTTTTCTGTGCCGCCGCCCAGGAGCCGGAGGATGCGGACCGATTGGTCGTCCACGTGGCGCGCCATCATCTGGTGATGCTGAACCTCCATCCCTACTCCAGCGGCCATCTGATGGTGGCGCCGCTCGACCATCTGAGCACTCCCTTCGAGAGCTCGGCGGAGGCGTGCGCGGAGTTCTGGCCGCTCGTCCTCCGGACGCAACGGGTCCTCGCCAGGGCCTACACGCCCGACGGGTTCAATCTCGGGATGAACGTGGGGCGCTCGGCGGGCGCGGGAGTTCCCGGACATTTTCATTTTCACGTGGTCCCGCGTTGGGCCGGTGACACGAATTTCATGACGGTTCTGGCGGAGGTCCGGCTGGTGCCCGAAGACCTGCGCAAGACCCGGGAGCGCCTGCGCGCGCTCTTCGCCGAAGAGGAGGGCTGAGTGGCGGACCCCGCCGACTCCATTCCCGCACCGACAGCGCCCGTCCCGGTGGTCCGTCCGCCGGCCGGAAACCCCTATCTCGCCGGAGTCCTCGCCTGGCTGATCCCGGGGCTCGGGCACATCTATGTGAGGCGCTGGCGGCGCGGTCTCGCCTTCTTCCTTTTGATCCTCGCCTGCATCTGGATCGGCTGCGCGCTCCAGGGCAACCTGTACCGCCCGCTGGCGAACCAGCCTCTCTCGGTCCTGGCCACGTTCGGCGCCATGGGCATGGGACTTCCGTATTTCCTCCTCCGCTCCGCCTTTGGCTACGCGGGAGACATCGTGGCTCCCGGCTACGAGTACGGGACCGCGTTCCTGCTCACCGGCGGTCTGATGAACCTGCTGCTGGTGCTCGACGCGTGGGACATCGCGCGCGGCAAGAAGGACTGATCCGTGAGCCACTTCCTCCTGATGACGGCCTACGCGTTGATCGTCAGCCTCTTTTTCACGCTGCTCTGGCGGCGTGAGCGGAAAGAGCAGATCAAGCTCTTCCTGCAGCTTTTCCTCGGCATGGTCGGCGGCGGTCTGCTCGTGGCGTATCTGATGTACCCGTTCCCGCCCGGGCCGCCGGCGCCGATTCCATGACCAAGGGCCGCCGCCCACTCCTGGTCGTCGCCGGCGAAGCTTCGGGGGACCTCCACGGCGCGCGGCTGGTGTCCGAGCTCCACCGCCTGGAGCCCGATCTCGAGATCTTCGGCCTCGGCGGGGACGAGCTGCGCGCCGCGGGTCTCCAGCCGGTGGCCCACAGCGCCGAGATCTCGGTGGTGGGGATCACCGAGGTGCTGCGCATCCTCAAACGCGCCCGCCAGATCTTCGACCTGCTGTTGCGGGAGGTCGAGCGCCGCAAGCCGGTGGCCGCGGTGCTCATCGACTTTCCGGACTTCAATCTCCGTCTCGCCCGGGAGCTCAAGAAGCGCGGCGTGCCGATCCTCTACTACATCAGCCCGCAGGTCTGGGCCTGGCGCAAGGGCCGGGTGAAGGACATCGCCCAACTCGTGGACCGGATGCTCGTGCTGTTCCCCTTCGAGGTGGATTTCTACCAGCGCTACGGCGTGAAGGTGGTCCACGTGGGGCATCCGCTGGTGGACGAGGTGCCCCACCTCGCCGGAGTCTGGGACCGCGCCGATGCGGACTCCGGACCGTTCCGCCTGGCCCTCCTGCCGGGCTCGCGGATCAGCGAGGTCGAGGCCCTGCTGCCGGTCATGCTGGAAGGGGTGCGCCGGCTCGCCGAGGACTTCCCCGTGGAGGCGCGTCTCATCCAGGCGCCGTCGATCCCCCGCGATCTGCTGGAAGAGGAGATCGAGCTTTCGGGTCTGCCCGTGCGCATCGTCTCCGAGAACCGGTTCGGCTCGATCGCCGACTCGCATCTCGCCCTCTGCGCGTCCGGTACGGCGACCCTGGAGGTGGGGCTCCTGGGCACGCCCATGATCATGCTCTACCGCCTCGGCCGCTGGACCTGGATGCTGGCCCGCCTGCTGGTGCGCCTGCCGTACGTCAGCCTGGTCAACCTGGTCCTCGGGCGCAAGGTGATCCCCGAGCTGCTCCAGGGCAACGCGAGCCCGGAGCAGATCGCCGCCGAGGCCGAGCAGATCCTCACCGACGATTTCGAGCGGGAGCGGATCCGGACCGCTCTGGCCGAGCTGCGGACCCGCCTGGGAGAGGGAGGCGCCAGCCGGCGCGCGGCCCAAGCGGTGGCGGACTTCCTGCGGGAGATCGCAGCGTGAAGATGCGCGACTTCTTCTGGCGGTACCTGCGGCGCTACACGGGCTGGGCGATGCTGGCGGCGGTCGGCATCGTGGTCTACGCGTCCGCGCAGGCGGCGACGGGAGCTCTGCTGCAGCCGATCTTCGGCGAGGTCCTCCTGGCCAAGAACCAGGCGTCGAGCCCGATCGGCGCGCTGCCGGGCGTCGCGGCCGCGCCGCGGTCAGAGGTCAAGCCGGCCAAACCCGAAAAGCCGGGAGTGCTCCAGGACCTCAAGCGGCGGTTCAATCTCCAGCGGCAGTTCGACGAGACCTACACGTCGCTCAAACGGCGGCTGGGGGTGGAGCCGGACGAGGTCGTCTACTTCGTCCCCCTGCTCTTCGTCATCGTGTTCCTGCTGCGCTCCCTGGCCGACTTCGTTTCGGGCTACGCCTTCCAGAACATCGGCCTGGGCGTGACGACCGACATCCGCAACGACCTGTACCGGAACATCCTCGGCCAGTCGAGCCGCTTCCACGGCGAGCACCCGTCGGGAGAGCTGGTCGCCCGCGTCATCAACGACGTGGCGCTGATGCAGAACGCCGTGTCGAACCGGCTGCTCGACCTCTTCCAGCAGTCGATCACCCTGCTCTTCCTGATCGTGCTGCTGCTGTCGATCCATTTCAGGCTGGCCGTGATCTCGCTGGTGGTGGCGCCGGTGCTGGTCTATCCGATCGTCCGCTTCGGCAAGGGGATGCGCCGCACGACCCACCGCAGCCAGGAGCGGATGGCCGACCTGGCGAGCCTGATGACCGAGGGCATCCGCGGCCACCGGGTGGTCAAGGCGTTCGGCATGGAGACGTTCGAGCTCGACCGTTTCCGCGAGGCCACGCGGCGGCACATGCGGGTGAACCTCTGGGCGCAGATGCTGTCGCATGCCTCCGGGCCGGTCGTCGAGTCGCTGGCGGTGATCGGGTCGGCGGTGCTGCTGATCTACGCCGGCCGCGCCATCCGGTCGAACGACCTGAAGTCGGAGGCGCTGATCCAGTTCATGATCGTCCTGCTGATGATCTACGACCCGATCCGCAAGCTGAACAAGGTCAACCTGATCCTGCAGGAAGCCACGGCCGCCGGGCAGCGGGTGTCGCGCCTGATGGAGGTGCCGAACGACATCCAGGAGGCGCCGGCCGCGCGGACGATCGACACGGTGCGCGAAGGGGTCCGCTACGAGGCGGTCTCGTTCTCCTATGGCGAGGAACGGGCGGTGCTGCGCGACGTGAGCCTGGCGATCCGCGCGGGCGAGATCGTGGCGCTGGTCGGCCCCTCGGGCGCCGGCAAGTCGACCATGGTCAACCTCCTGCCGCGCTTCTTCGACCCGACCGGCGGCCGGCTGACGATCGACGGCACGGACATCCGCGATCTGACCCTGAAGAGCCTGCGGTCGTTGATCGGCGTGGTGACGCAGGACACGCTGCTGTTCAACGACTCGATCCGCGCGAACATCGCCTACGGCCGGTCGGACCTGCCGCTGGAGCGGGTGCGCGAGGCCGCCGCCGCGGCGTACGCCGACGAGTTCATCATGGAGCTCCCCAACGGCTACGACACGGTGATCGGCGAATCGGGTCTGCGCCTCTCCGGCGGCCAGCGGCAGCGGCTGGCGATCGCCCGCGCCCTGCTCAAAAACGCGCCCATCCTGATCCTCGACGAGGCGACCTCGCACCTCGACACGCAGTCCGAGTCCCTGGTCCAGAAGGCGCTGTACAACCTGATGCAGGGGCGGACCACCCTGGTCATCGCGCATCGCCTGTCGACCGTCACCAAGGCGGACCGCATCGTGGTGATGGAGGCGGGGCGGATCGTCGAGGAGGGCTCGCACGCCCAGCTCATGGCGAAGGCCGGGGCGTACAAGAAGCTGTTCGATCTCCAGTTCCGGGTTTGACGGTGGACTGGCGCCTGGGGCTTCTCTCGGGTGTCGCGGCCGGGTTCATCCGTGGGCTGCGCGCGACGGTGCGGCTGCGCCACCACGGCGACGCCGCGTTGCGGGACGAGGAGCGGCGCGGCGAGCACTTCATCCTCGCTTTCTGGCACCGTCATCTCCTCCTGATGCCATACTCCTACCGTGGCCGCCGCATCTCGGTGCTGGTGAGCCAGAGCCGGGACGGCGAGCTGATCGCCCGCACGGTTGCGCACTTCGGGATCGACGCGAGCCGCGGCTCGAGCAGCCGCGGAGGCGCTGTCGGGCTGCGGTCGCTCCTGCGCAAGGCAGGGGAGGGATACGACGTCGCCTTCACGCCGGACGGTCCGCGCGGTCCATCGGGCGTGGTGCAGCCGGGAGTGATCCTGGCCGCCGCGGCGACCGGCTGGCCGGTCTGGCCGGTGGCCCTGGCCGCCACGCGCCGCCGCCGCCTCAAGTCCTGGGACCGCTTCGTCGTCCCCCTTCCGCTCTCCACGGTGCACTTCCTGTATGGAGAGCCCTTGCGGGTGGACCGCCGGGGCGATCTCATGGAAGCGGCAAACGAGCTGAAGCGGCGGTTGGACGCGGCGGAGGCGGAGGCGGAGCGGCTGGCGGGACATCCTGGCACCGCAGAGACGAGGGGAGACAACGATGCGTAGCATGACCGGGTATGGTGAGGCGGCGGGGGAGAATGCCCGCCATGCGGTGTCGGTGAGCCTGAAGGCGGTCAATCACCGGTTTCTCGATCTTCAGTTGCGGGTAGGCGACGAGCTGCGGACCAGCGAGGCGGCGGTGCGCGACCTGATCTCGCGGGAGATCTCCCGCGGACGGATCGAGGCGCGGGTCGAGGCCCGGCCGCTGGTCGAGCGGCGCGCCGACGTCCACGTCCACCTCGGGATCGTGCGGGCGGCGCACGCGGCCACCCATCAGCTCGTTGCGGACGGGCTCGTGGCCACCGGGCTCGCCGCGGGCGACCTCCTGCGCATTCCCGAGGCGTTCCGCGTGGAGCTGGCCTCGGAGCAGTGGGAGGCGGAGGACCATGACCTCCTCGTCCGCATCACCCGCGAAGCCGTGGCTCAGCTCGTCGCGAGCCGCGAGACCGAGGGGGCGAGCCTCGCCGCGGTGCTCGAAGAGAAGCTGCGGAGCCTGGACGAGGTGGTGGCCAAGCTCGACGCCTTGCGCGGGCCGGTGCGCGACGAGCTCGCCACCTCCCTGAGCCGTCGCCTGGGAGAGCTCCTGAGTGGGCAGGCCATCGACGAGGGACGCGTCGCCCAGGAGGCGGCGCTCCTCGTCGACCGCAGCGACGTCAGCGAAGAGATCGACCGCCTGCGCTCGCACCTCGACCACTTCCGCTCCGTGGCGCGCGAGCCCGGCCCGGGCGGCAAGCGCCTCGATTTCCTGACCCAGGAGATCTTCCGCGAGCTCAACACCCTCGGCGCCAAATGCCGCAATGCCGAAATGACCCGCGCCGTCCTCGACGCCAAGGTGCTGTGCGAGCAGATCCGGGAGCAGGTACAGAACGTGGAGTGAGCCCTCACCCCCGGCCCCTCTCCCGCAAGCGGGAGAGGGGAGAGGGTTAGCTCGCGCAAGCTCGAAATGCCGAGGACTGACTAACCTACACCCCTCTCCCGCTCGCGGGAGAGGGGCCGGGGGTGAGGGCTTCCTGTGCTACCATCCACCGCTCGGGTTTCCCGAGCCCCCTCCTGGAGCGTGCATGCATCGCGGCGAGCTCTTCATCCTTTCCGCGCCTTCGGGCGCGGGCAAGACGACCCTCATCCAGAGCCTCCTCAACGGAGGGTTCGCCCGCTTCGGGGGCATCGAGTTCTCGGTCAGCCACACCACCCGCAAGCCGCGCCAGGGAGAGGTCGACGGCACGGACTACCACTTCATCGACCACGCCAGCTTCCTCGACATGATCGCGGCGGACCGGTTCCTGGAATGGGCCCAGGTCCATGACCACTTCTATGGGACGTCGCGCGACGAGGTGGTCCCGCGGCTGGAGCGGGGGATCGACGTCCTTCTGGACATCGACGTCCAGGGGGCCGAGCAGGTGCTGGCGCGCATGCCGGAGGCGCACAGCGTCTTCGTCATGCCGCCGAGCTACGCCGCCCTGCGGCAGCGCCTGAACAGCCGCGGCCTCGACGACGAAGAGCGCATCGCCCGGCGCTTGGCCGTATCTCTCTCTGAGATCGAGCATTACGAGCGGTACGGGTATGTTATCATCAATGACGACGCTTCTCGGGCGAGCGAAGCTTTGGCCGCCATCATCCTGGAGAAGCGTCACCGGCGGGAGCGCATGCTGAGCCGGATTCAAGAGATCCTCAAAGACTTCAAGGATCGGGGTACCCCCCCTTAGCCACGTCCACCCGGCGGCATCGGACGTCTGCCGCCCAAGGAGAATGTCCCAAGATGGATGGAAAGCAGCCCCCCGTCATCGACAGCAAGTTCCGTCTCGTCCTGCTCGCCGCGACCCGCGCCGAGCAGATCATGCGCGGCGCCCGTCCCAAGGTGGAAGCCGGCAAGAAGAAGTCGGTCCGCGTCGCCATGGACGAGATCGCGCACAAGCTCGTGGATTGGGGCTACGGCCCGCCCCCGCAAGAGGAGCCCCCGGCGGAGGAGGCCAAGAGCGAAGAGGAGCCGGTCGCTTCGGGCGTGCACTGAGCGCCGCGAAGCCCGTTCAATTCTCACCAGATCGAGCCGCCGGCATCCTGAGCCATGAGCCGCAGCCTGCGCGTTCTCCTCGGGGTGACCGGCGGCATCGCCGCCTACAAGTCGGCTGAGATCGTGCGGCGCCTGCGCGGGCGCGGCCATGAGGTGCGCTGCGCCTTGACGCGGAGCGCCGCGTCCTTCGTTTCCCCCCTGACTCTCGAAGTGCTCACCGGCCAGGCGGTCTGGCAGGAGGAGTACCTGACCGCGACCGGCAGCGGCGAGGAGGCCCACATCACGGCCGCCGCCTGGGCCGACGTCCTGTGCGTCGCCCCCGCCACCGCGCATGTGCTCGGCCGCCTGGCTCTCGGGCTCGCGGACGACTTCCTCACCACCACCGCTCTGGCGTTTTCCGGCCCGGTCCTGGTCGCGCCCGCCATGCACTCGATCATGTGGGGGCAGCCGTCCGTGCGGGAGAACGTGGAGACCCTGCGCCGCCGCGGCGTGCGGTTCGTCGGCCCTGTCGAGGGGCCGCTCGCCTCCGGCGAGGTGGGGATGGGGCGGATGGCGGACCCCGAGGCGATCGCGGCCGCCGTGGACGAGGCGGCCCTGCCGGGACCGCTCGCCGGCCGCACGGTGGTGGTCACCGCCGGCCCCACGTTCGAGCCGGTCGATCCCGTGCGCTTCCTCGGCAACCGCTCGAGCGGCAAGATGGGGTTTGCCCTGGCGGACGAGGCGGCGCGGCGCGGCGCGCGGGTCGTGCTCGTGGCGGGTCCGGTCCATCAGCCGACCCCGCCCGGCGTCGAGCGGATCAACGTGACCACGGCGCGGGAGATGGAGGAGACCCTCCACCGGGTGGTCCGGGCGGCCGACTTGGTGATCATGACGGCGGCGGTCGCCGACTTCCGGCCGAGCCGCCCCGCGTCTACGAAGATCAAGCGCGATCGCGGCCTCCCCGCGATCGAGCTGGAGCCCAATCCGGACATCCTGGCGGGGCTGCGGGCCGTGGCGCCGAGGGCCATCCTCGCGGGCTTCGCCGCCGAGACCGGAGACCTGGAGGCGAACGCCCGGGCCAAGATGGCGCGCAAGGGCGTGGACTTCCTCGCCGCCAACGACGTGTCGCGCAAGGACATCGCCTTCGACAGCGACGCCAACGAGGTGATCGTCTTCCGCCGCGAGGGCGATCCC
>DATFPH010000169.1:0-14800 GCA_035264905.1 Thermoanaerobaculia bacterium | reverse complement strand
CCTCCGGCTCGGCGTCCTCGCGCAGCTGGAGGCCCAGCCGCTCGAGCTTGGCGAGGGCCACGCCGCCGCGGCCGAGCTGGGAGAAGTTGGCGATCACCTGCTGCAGCGGCCCGCGGATGTAGAGGAGCACCAGCACGTAGCCCACCAGCGTCTGGCCCGGCACACGCGCGACCAGCGGCGCGGCGAAGACGATCAGGCCGATCACCGCCATGAAGAACGTCCAGCCGCCCGCGGTCACCGCGGCGAGGGTGAGGTCGGCGCGGGTGAACAGGCGGCGCAGCGCGCCGGCGGACTCCGCGAGATGGCCCAGATAGGCGCCCCGCCGGTCGCGGTTGAGCTTCAGCTCCTTGGTGCCGGAGGTGATGCCGGTGAAGTAGCCGTAGAGGGCGTCCTCCTCCTCGCGCGCCTGGCGGAAGCGCGCGAAGGCGCTGGCGATCGGGGCGCGGTAGACGGCCAGGAAGGGGATGAAGAGCAGCAGGAAGAGGCCGAGGAGGGCCGGCGACAGCCAGCCCAGGTAGGCGAGCCCCCCCAGGAACAGCGCGCTGTTGCTCGCCACCTCCGGGATCACCGAGAGCGCGTCGGTGATCACCGCCGTGTCGTCGGTGAGCGCCACCAGGAGCTTGCTGGAGCCGAGCTGCTCCAGGCGCGGCAGCGGAGTGGAGAGGATGCGGCTCGCCATCCGCATCCGCAGCTCGTAGAGCATCCCCTGCCCGAGCTGCACCAGCAGATACTGCGCGACCAGCCGCGTCGCCGGCGCGGCGACCAGCAGGACGGCGAAGGCCGCGACGAGCAGCCAGCGGTCCTGCGCTCCCTGGGTGCGCTGGGAGGCCATCGCGGCGTTGAGCACGGCGATCTGGGCGGCGCCCGCCGCGCCGCTCGCCAGGCCGACGAGGATGGCCAGGCTGACCAGGCCGCGGGCCTGGCGGTAGACGAAGGCGAAGAGGGTGGCGATGGCGCTCACAGCTCGCCTTCCTCCATCTCGACCAGCTCCGCCGCGGCCTCTCCGCAGGCCTCCGGCACCTGCCGCGCCACCTCCTCGGCCCAGCGCGCCAGCTCGATCACCTGCGCCAGCCCGGCGACCGTCGGGTCGTCGAAGAAGCTCGGCAGCGGCACCTCCAGCTCGAACTCGGCGCGCAGCCGCGAGACGAGCTGCGTGGTGAGGAGCGAGTGGCCTCCCAGGTGGAAGAAGTTGTCGAGAGCGCCGATCCGCTGGACGCCCAGGAGCTCCGACCAGATCGCGGCCAGCCGCTCCTCCAGCGGCGTGCGCGGAGCCACGAACGGCGTCTCGCGGGCCAGCTCGGAGACGTCGAGGGCGGCGAGCGCGCGGCGGTCCACCTTGCCGGTCGCGGTGAGCGGCAGGGCGTCGAGGAAGACGAAGGCGCCGGGCAGCATGGCGTCGGGCAGCCCCTGGCGGAGGAAGGCGCGCAGCCGCGCCGGCTCGCCCGCCAGCTCGGGGCCGGCCACCAGGTAGGCGACCAGGCGCCGGTCGCCGAGCTGGTCCTCGCGCACCAGGAGCGCCGCCTCGCGCACCGCCGGATGGCGCTTGAGCGCCGCCTCGATCTCGCCCAGCTCGATGCGCACGCCGCGGATCTTGACCTGCTGGTCGACCCGCCCGAGGAAGTCCAGGCGGCCGTCCGGAAGCCAGCGGGCGAGATCGCCGGTGCGGTAGAGGCGGGCGCCGGGCTCCGCCGCGATCCCGGCGAACGGGTCGGGGAGGAAGCGCTCCGCGGTCAGCTCGGGCCGCCCCAGGTAGCCGCGGGCGAGGTTGCCGCCGCCGATCAGCAACTCGGCCGGCACCCCGGCGGGCACCGGGGTGAGCGCGGCGTCGAGCAGCCGCACCCGCACGCCCGCGATCGGCCGTCCGATCGGCAGTCCAGTGTTCGAATCGTTGCCGGCAGGGCCGTCGACCGTGGCCCAGACCGTCCCCTCCGTCGGCCCGTACTCGTTGTAGAGCGCCGCGCCGGGGAGCCGCGCGCGGTGGGCCGCGACGAGGTCCGCGGTGCAGGCCTCGCCGGCGACGATCACGGCGCGCAGCGAAGCGAGGTCTTCAGGGGGCGCCTGGGCGAGCAGCAGGGCATAGAGCCGCGGGATGCTCAGCCAGTGGGAGACGCCGTGCGCGGCGATCAGCCGGGCGAGGTGGCCGGGATCGGAGCGCTTCCCCTCCTCCGGGATCACCAGGCACCCGCCCTGGCAGAGCGTCCAGAAGATCACCGCGACCGAGCTGTCGAAGGCGAGCGAGGGGAGGAGCAGGAAGGCCGCCACCGGCTCGGGATAGCCCTCCAGGCGGGCGCGCGTCGAGCGCAGCAGCCCGCGGTGGGTGACGGCCACCCCCTTCGGCCGGCCGGTCGAGCCCGAGGTGTAGATGACGTAGGCGGTGTTCTGGGACTCCAGGGGAGAATCTCCCAGGTCCTTGTCGTCCTTGAAGTCCTTTTGGTCCTTGAAGTCCTCCTGCGTCACCACCACCCACGCTCCGGCGTCCGCGGCCATGAAGGCGAGGCGCTCCTCGGGGTAGGCGGGATCGAGCGGCAGGTAGGCGCCGCCCGCCTCCAGCACGGCGAGGATCGCGACGAGAGCCTCGGGGCCGCGCTCCAGGCGGATGCCCACCAGGACCTCGGGCCCCACGCCGCGGGCGCGCAGACGGCGGGCGAGCCGCCGGGCGCGGGCGGCGAGCTCACCGTAGGTCACCAGCTCCCCGGCGTGCGCGATCGCCGGCGCCTCCGGCGTCCGCGCCGCCTGCGCCAGGATCAGCTCGTGGATGCGCGCGGTGTCTTCATCCGTGTCCAGCCGCTCCCCTTCGGCCCACTCGACGAGGAGCTGCTGGCGCTCGCCGGCGGACCAGAACGAGATCTCCGAGACCGGCCGCCCGGGCTCCGCGGCGGCGGCCTCCAGGAGCGCCGCGTACTGGTCCATCGTGCGCTGGATCGTCGCGCGGTCGAAGAGGTCGGAGCTGTAGTCCACGGACATGTGGAGGCGGCCGTCCGCCTCGTACAGCGAGGAGACCAGGTCGAACTGCACCGCGCCGCTGTGGTTCGTCTCCGGCGCCAGGGTGAGCTCCGGCAGCTCGAGGACGATCGGCTGGTAGTTGGTCAGGAAGTTGAACAGGATCTGGAACAGCGGCTGGCGCGCCGGATCGCGGCTCGCGCGCAGCGCGGTCACCACCTGCTCGAAGGCGACGTCCTGGTGCGCGTAGGCGGCGAGCGCCGTCTCGCGGACCCTCCCCAGCACCTGGCGCAGCGACGGATCGCCGTCGAGGCGGGTGCGCAGCACCTGGGTGTTGACGAAGAAGCCGATCAGCGCCTCGGTCTCCGCGCGGTTGCGGTTGGCGATCGGCGAGCCGACCACGACGTCGTCCTCGCCCGTGGCGCGGTGGAGGAGGACCTCGAAGCCGGCGAGGAGCGTCATGAAGAGGGTGACGCCGTGGCGGCGGCTCAGCTCCTTGAGCGCGGCGGTCGCGCGCGGCGCGAGCTGGAGCAGGTGGCGCTGGCCGCGGAAGCTCTGCACCGGCGGCCGCGGCCGGTCGCCCGGCAGCTCGGTCCCCGTGGTGACGCCGGCGAGCTGGCGCTTCCAGTAGTCGAGCTGCGCCGCGAGCCCTTCGCCGCTCAGCCAGCGCCGCTGCCAGCGGGCGAAGTCGGCATATTGGATCGCCAGCTCGGGGAGCGGCGACGGCCGGCGGTGCCAGAACGCCTCGTAGAGCGTACCCAGCTCGCGGATCAGCAGCTCGCGCGACCAGACGTCGTAGACGACGTGGTGGGCCGTCACCACCAGGATGTGGTCCTCGTCCTCGAGCCGCAGCAGCACGGCGCGCAGGAGCGGCCCGCGGGCGAGGTCGAACGGGCGCTCTGCCTCCTCGTCCTTGAGCCGCATCGACCACGCGCCGCGCCTCTCCGCGGGGAGGCCGGAGAGGTCCACGCGCGGGATGGGGAAGGCGCGCGGCGGGCCGACGATCTGCATCGGCCGGCCGTCCGGCGCGGCGAACGTCGTGCGCAGCACCTCGTGGCGCCGCACCAGCTCCTCGAAGCAGAGCCGCAGCACGGCCACGTCGAGCCGGCCGCGCATCCGCACGGCGCCGAAGATGTTGTAGGCGGAGAGCCCCGGGAGCCGCTGGTCGATGAACCAGAGGCGCTCCTGGCCGAACGAGGGCGGGAGCGGCCCCTGGCGCTCCGCGTCGGGGATGCGCGTCATCGGCGGCGCCGGCGGCAGGCCGCGCCCATGGAGCAGCGCCACCTCCAGGCTCTCGGCGAAGCCGGCGATCGTGGGTTTCTGGAACAGCGTGCGCACCGGCAGGTCGACGCCGAACGCCTCGCGCACCCGCGTCACCACCTGGGTCGCCAAGAGCGACTGGCCGCCGGCCGCGAAGAAGTCGTCGTAGACGCCGAGCCCGGGTCGCTTGAGCACCTCGGTCCAGATGCCGGCGAGCGACTCCTCGACCGGGTTGCGCGGCGCCACATGGTCCGCCCGCGCCGCGAGACCCGTCGCCGGATCGAAGGCGGCGAGCGCCCGGCGGTCGAGCTTGCCGTTCGGGGTGAGCGGCAGGGCGTCGAGCCGCACGAAGACCGCGGGGACCATGTACTGGGGCAGCCGGTCGCCGAGCCAGGCGGCGAGCGCGGAGTAGAGATCGGACCGATCCGACCGATCCGTCCGATCGGTCGGATCCAGGACCACGTAGGCGACCAGCCGGTCGTCCCGCACGAGCACCACCGCCTGGCGGACGCCGGGGGCCTGGCCGAGCGCCGTCTCGATCTCTCCCAGCTCGATGCGGAAGCCGCGCACCTTCACCTGGAAGTCGATCCGCCCGAGGAACTCGACGCCGCCATCGGCCCGGCGGCGCGCGCGGTCTCCGGTGCGGTAGAGGCGCGCTCCCGGGGCCGCGCCGCCGGCCGTCGGGTCGGGCACGAAGGCGAGGGCGGTGCGCGCGGGGTCGTGGAGATAGCCCTGGCCGACCCCGGCGCCGCCGATGCACAGCTCGCCGGCCACGCCGATCGGCGCCAGGCGCAGCTCGGCGTCGACCACGGCGAGCCGCGTGTTGCGCAGCGGTCCGCCGATCGGCGTGCGCGCCGTCCCCGGCGCCGGCGGGAGCGGCAGCCGCTGGTGGGTGACGCGGTCGGCGCACTCGGTCGGGCCGTAGGCGTTGAGCAGCGCCACCCGCGGGTAGACCTCCAGCCACTCGCCCCACAGCTCGGGAGGCAGCGCCTCGCCGGTCGACACCAGCCAGCGCAGCCGGGCGAGGGGCGGGCGCTCCGCGCCGAGCCGCCGCGCCTCCTCCAGGACCATGCGCAGCACCGAAGGGACGATTTCGAGGACCGTGATCCCCGCCGCCTCGACCGCGCCGAGCAGCCGCGCCGGGTCGTGCGCCACCTCGTCGGGGACCACGCGCACCCGCCCGCCCACGACGAGCGCGGCAAGCATCTGCCAGAGCGAGATGTCGAAGCTCTGGGAAGCGGTCTGTGCCACCGTGTCGCCCGGCCCGATCCCGAGCTCCTCGATCTTGGCGAGGACGTGGTTCACCAGCCCGCGCTGCGGGATGGCCGCGCCCTTGGGAAGGCCGGTCGACCCCGAGGTGAAGATGACGTAGGCGAGGTCGGCGGGGGTGAGAAAGGACCCAAAGGACTGCAAGGACTCAAAGGACGAAAAGCTCTCTTTGAAGCTCACCACCCGCACCCCCCGCGCCTCGGCCAGAGCCCCCGCGAGCTCCTCCTCCGCGACCACCACCCCCACCCGCCCCTGCTCGAGCACCTGCGCGTGGCGGCGGGGCGGGTGGTCGGGGCTGAGCGGCAGGTAGGCGCCGCCGGCCGCGTGCACGCCCAGGACCACCGCCGGCAGGTCGACCGAGCGCCGCGCCAGGACGCCTACCAGATCGCCGCGCCGGAGGCCGGCGCCGGCGAGGGTCGCGGCGAGCCCGGCGGCGCGCTCCAGGAGCTCGCGGTAGGTGAGCGAGCGCTCGCCGTCCTCGACCGCCACGGCGTCCGGCGTGCGCGCCGCCTGCGTGGCCACAAGCTCCGGCAGGGCCGCGGGCGGCGGCGCGGCGGCGGTGTCGTTCCACTCGCAGCAGAGCGCCTGCTCCTCGGCGGCGGTGAGCAGCGGCAGCTCGCCTACGCGGCGCTCCGGGTCCTCGGCGATCCCTGCGAGCAGAAGGCCGAGCTGGCCGGCGATGCGCTCGACGGTCGCCGGATCGAAGAGCGCCTCGTCGTAGCCGAACCAGCCGGCGAGCTCCCCCTCCGGAGTCTCGCGCAGGGCCAGCTCCAGGTCTTCGCGCGAGATGGCTTCCAGGACCTCGTAGCGGCTGAGGCGCAGGCCTTGCGCGTCCAGCGAGGAGACCGAGCGCGGCACGTTCTGGAAGTTGAACAGCACCTGGTAGATCGGGTTGCGGCTCATGTCCCGCTCGACCCGCAGCTCCTCGACCAGCCGCTCGAACAGCAGGTCCTGGTGCTGGATGGCGCCGAGGTGGCGCTCCCGCACCTCCCCGAGCAGCTCGCGGAAGGAGGTCGATCCGTCGAGGTCGGCGCGCAGCACGAGCGTGTTGAGGAGCAGCCCGATCAGCCCCTCCAGCTCCCGCCGGCCGCGGTTCGCCATCGGCACGCCGACGAGGAGCGAGCGCTGGCCGGTCAAGCGGTAGAGCAGGGCGTCGAGCGCAGCGAGCAGGATCATGTAGAGGGTGGCGTCCTGCTGCGTGGCGAGCGCCTTGAGGCGCGCGGTCAGACCGGCCGGAAAGGTCATGTAGCGGCGTCCGCCGGTGAAGCTCTGGAGCGGCGGGCGCGGATGGTCGGTGGGCAGCTCGATCGCGAGCGGCGCTCCCTCGATCTGCCCCTTCCAGTAATCGAGCAGCGTGCGCAGGCCGTCGCCCGCGAGAGCGCGCTGCTGCCAGGCCGCGAAATCCGTGTACTGCACCGGCAGCTCCGGCAGCGGCGAGGGGAGGCCGGCCGAGAAGGCGTCGTAGAGGTCCATCGTGTTGCGGAAGAACACGCCGATCGACCAGATGTCGCCGATGACGTGCTGCAGCACGAGGAGGAAGACCGCCTCCTCGGGCGCGAGGCGGAGCAGGCAGGCGCGGGCGAGCGGCGGGCGGGTGAGGTCGAACGGCAGCGCGACCTGCGCGTGGACCACCCGGGTCGCCTCGGGCTCGCGCCGCGGCTCCGGCAGCGCCGAGAGGTCGACCACCGGGAGCGGCAGCCGCGGCTCGGCCGCGAGGACCGGCACCGGCTCGCCGTCGCGCAGCGCGACGCCGGTGCGCAGGGTCTCGTGCCGGCGGGCGACCTCGACGAGGCAGCTCGCGAGCACCCGCAGGTCGAGCGCGCCGCGGATGCGCACCGCGCCCGGGATGTGGTAGGCCGCGCTGCCGGGCTGGAGCTGCTCGATGAACCAGAGGCGCTGCTGGGCGAAGGAGAGCACCGGCGGCTCGCCGGGAGGGCGCCGCGGCACCGCGGGCGGCGCGGCCGCGGCCCGCGCCGCCTGGCGCCGCTGCTGCTGCATCAGCTCCAGGAGCTGGCGTTGCCGGGCCGACAGACCCTCGGCCGCGGCCGCGGCGTTCTCAGCCATTCGCCATCTCCTCCTGTGCCTCCTCTTGAGCCAGGCGGCGCGCGATCTCGGCCTCCACCTCCTCCTCGGAGAGGCCGGCGACCAGGGCGAGGAGCTCGGCGTCCTCGGCGGCGGTCGCGCCCTCCAGCTCCGCCTGCCGCGCCTCCACCTCGCGCGCCAGCTGCTCGATGTTCGCCGCCTCGAAGAACAGCCGCACCGGGAGCTCCAGGCCGAAGGCGTCGCGCAGGCGCGCCACCAGCCGCGACGCCAGCAGCGAGTCGCCGCCGAGCTCCAGGAATCCGTCGTGGACGCCGACCCGCGACACGCCGAGCAGCGCTTCCCAGATCCCGGCGATGCGGCGCTCGGTGGCGCTGCGCGGCGCGACGTAGGCGGTGGTCAGCTCGGGGCGCGGATACGAGCCCCCGGCGGTCCCGGCCGCGGGGCGGCCGGCGAGCGCCGTCACCTGGTTCCAGCTCCTGCCCAGGGCGCGCGGCGTGACGACCAGCCGGGTCGCCCGGGGGAGCAGCCGGAACAGATCGTCCAGGGCCGTCGCGGCGAGTGCCGGGGCCGGAGCGGTGAGCCCGGGGCTGCGCGCCTCGTCGGTCTCGTCGTCGAGGAAGAAGTCCCAGGCGAGGCTCGTCCAGGCCACGCCGCCATGCCCACGGAAGGCGTCCAGATAGAAGCCCGCCGCGGCGTCGTAGAGGACGCCCAGCCCCCCCACCAGCGGCGCGAGCGAGGCGACGAGCAGCGCGAAGTCCAGGGGCTCGGCGAGGAGGTCGCCCAGCGCGGCGTCGAGATGGCGCGCGCCGTCCGCCTTCAGGGCGAGCCAGGCCTGCCCGGCCGCCGCGCCGCGGTCCGCGCTCTCCTCGATCGTCGCGAAGGCGGCTGCGACCGCGGCCGGATCGGCGGGCTCGGCGGCGTGGACGACGCCATGGAGCGCGCCGAAGCGCGCCAGGGCGTCCGCGACTGCGGCGCGCACCGCCGGCCCATCCGTCGGATTGGCGGTCAGCTCCAGGACCTCGGCGCCGGCGGCGCGCAGGGCTTCGAGCCGGCGGGCGCGGCGGACGCCGGCCGCGCCGTCCGAGGCCGGCTCGACGAGAGCCAGGCGCGCGCCCGGCGCCTGGTTGGCGAGGTGGAGGGCGAAGGCGAAGCCGCGGCTGGAGGTGCCGCCGGTGAGCAGATAGGCGCCGCCCGGGCGCAGCGGGGCCGGCTCGCCGTCCGCATGCGGCGGCGCCGGCTCCAGGGCGGGCACCCAGCGGTGGCCGCCGCGGTAGGCCACCACCTGCTCGGCGGCGCCGGCGGCGATCTCGGCGAGCAGGGTGTCGGCGAGAAGGACGGCGGAGCCGTTCGCCACGGGGAGGACGTCGATCGCCCGGGCGACCAGCCCGGGCATCTCGCGCGGCGCCACGCGCGTCGCGGCCAGCACGGTGGCCGCGGCCGGCCGCAGCGGCTCGCCGCTCACCTCCAGAGCCGCCGCCGAGATCGTCCACAGCGCGAGCGGGCGCTCGCTTTCCGGGCGCAGGGCAAGCAGCAGGGCGAGCAGACCGCCGAGGAGAGCGGGATCCGGGCTCTCGCCGTCCGGAGCGGCCAGGCTCGCGAGGTGGATCAGGGCCGCCGGCCGTTGCGGCAGGGAGGCGGCGAGCGCCGCCATCTCGGCGGGGGCACCGGGCTCGATCGTCCACACGGTGCGGCCGGCGGCGCGCAGCCGATCGGCGAGCGCCGCGCCGTCGCCGCCGTCGCCCGGCGCGGCGCAGAGGAGCCACGTGTCGAGCGCGGGGTCGAGCGTCTCCGCGAGAGCGGCCGGCGGCAGCCGCCGCGGCGCGAGCTTGCGCTGCCAGGACGGCACGCGGACCAGCTCCTGGCCGGCCGGCGTCTCCTCGGCGCCCGCGGCGAGCCGCGCCAGGCCGGTGTAGCCATGGACCTTGCTCTCCACCCAGTAGGCGTGGCGCGCGAAGGGATAGGTGGGGAGGGGCACGCGCCGCCGGCGGGCGCCGCCATGGAGCGCCGGCCAGTCGATCTCCACCCCGGCGATCCAGAGCCGGCCGACGGCCTCGTAGAGGTGGGCGAGGTCGGCCTGGCTCTCGTAGCCGTGGCGCAGCGCCGAGGCCACGGCGGGCCGGGGGCGGTCGCCGAAGGCCGGATGCTGGAGCGCCAGGCTGCTCAGCACCTGGCCGGGGCCGATCTCCAGCAGGAACAGCTCGCCCTCCTCGGCCGCCAGGGTCTCCAGGCTCTCCGCGAAGCGCACGGTCTCGCACATGTGCCGCGCCCAGTAGCCGCCGCCGGCCGCCTCGTCCTCGCCCATCCAGCCGCCGGTGAGATTGGACAGCCAGGGGACCTGCGGCGGCGTGAAGCGCGCCTCGCGCAGCAGCTCATGGAACGGCGGGCGGATCTCTTCCATCATCGTCGAGTGGAAGGCGTGGGAGGTCTCCAGCCGCCGGCTCACCACCCCGGCGGCGGCCAGCTTCCGCTCCAGCGCCGCCACCGCTTCGGGGGAACCCGCGACGACGCTCTGCTGCGGTCCGTTGGTCGCCGCGAGCGACAGACCGGCCGACAGATACGGCGCGACCTCGGCCGCGGCGAGCGGCACGGCGAGCATCGCGCCCGCCGGGAGGCTCCCGATCAGCCGCGCCCGGCGCGCCACCAGGCGCAGGGCGTCGGCGAACGCGAGGGAGCCGGCGACGCAGGCGGCGACGTACTCGCCGAGGCTGTAGCCGAGGACCGCCCGCGGGCGCACGCCCCAGCTCTCGAGCAGCCGCGCCAAGGCGTATTCGACGAGGAAGAGCGCCGGCTGCGCGATGGCTGTGTCGCGCAGGGGCTCTTCCTGCGCGGTGCCGCCGCGGCCGAGCATCCGGCGCAGGTCGAGGCGGGGCGAGCCCTCGCCGGCCGGCTCCGGCGCCGCCGGCGCGCAGAGCACCGTGCGGAGGTCGAGGCCGAGCTCCTCGCGCAGCAGCTCGGCCCCCTCGTCGACCGCGTCGCGGAACGCCGGCTCGCTCTCATAGAGGCCGCGCCCCATGCCCGCATGCTGGCCGCCCAGCCCCGGGAAGAGGAAGACCACCCGCGGCTCCCGCTGCCCGGCGACCCGGGTGAGGACGCGCTGCGGCGTCCGCCCGGCGAGCAGCTTCGCGGCGTCCGCCGGAGAGTCGGCGGGCACCACCACGCAACGCCGGTGGGGCATGGCCTGGCGGCCGGCCTGCAACGTATAGGCGATGTCGGCGAGGGACCTCACCCCCTGGCCCCCTCTCCCATCGCCCAACCCCCGACCGGGAGAGGGGGAAATTTCGGGTGGTGGCGCCCCCTCTCCCGGGGGAAGGGGGGGCGATGGGAGAGGGGGTCGGGGGGTGAGGTCTCCGAGATACGCCGCCAGGTTGTCCGTCATCTGCTCCAGCGCCTCGGCGGTGCGGGCCGACAGGGGGAGGAGCTGCCACGGCTGGCCGGGGTCGGACGGCGGCAGGGGCGGCGCCTCTTCGAGCACGGCGTGGGCGTTGGTGCCGCCCAGCCCGAGCGAGTTGACGCCGGCGCGGCGGGGCGCGGCGCCGCGCGGCCACGGGGTGAGCTCGCCGACCACCCGGAAGGCGCTGTTGGCGAAGTCGATCGCCGGGTTCGGCACCTCGAAATGGAGGCTGGGCGGGATCTCCTCGCGCTCCAGGGCGAGCACGGTCTTGATCAGGCCGATCACCCCCGCGGCGCGGTCGAGATGGCCGACGTTCGTCTTCACCGAGCCGATCGGGCAGAAGCGCTTCGCCGCGGAGTGGGCGCGGAACGCCTTGTCGAGCGCCGCGATCTCGATCGGATCGCCGAGCGGCGTGCCGGTGCCGTGCGCCTCCATGTAGCCGATCGTCTCCGCGTTGACCCCCGCCACCTCCAGCGCCGCCGCCACCACCTCGGCCTGCCCCTCGACGCTGGTGGCGGAGAAGCCCGCCTTCACCGCGCCGTCGTTGTTGACCGCCGTCCCCTTGATCACCGCGCGGATCGAGTCGCCGTCGGCGATCGCGTCCTCCAGCCGCTTGAGCACCACCGTGCCCAGGCCGTTGCCGAAGACGATGCCCGAGGCGTCGGCGTCGAACGCGCGGATGTGGCCGTCCTTCGAGCCGATGCCGCCCGTCTCGAAACGGTAGCCGGAGACCTGCGGCACGATCACCGACACGCCGCCCGCGATCGCCATGTCGCACTCGCCGTCGACCAGGGAGCGGCAGGCCAGGTGGACGGCGACCAGCGAGGTCGAGCAGAAGGTCTGCACCGCGAGGCTCGGCCCGCGCAGGTTGAGGTTGTACGAGACCTTCGTGGTCAGCGAGTCCTTCTCGTTGCCGATCAGGGTCTGGAAGGTGCCGACCTCGTCCACCAGGTCGGCGTGCGAGTAGATGTTCGCCATGTAGGAGCTGAGGCTGGCCCCGGCGTAGACCCCGACCGCGCCGGGATAGCGTCCGACGTCGTAGCCCGCGTCCTCGCAGGCGGCCCAGGCCGACTCCAGGAAGATGCGGTGCTGGGGGTCCATGATCTCCGCCTCGCGCGGGGTGTAGCCGAAGAACGGCGCGTCGAAGGACTCGACCCCGTCGAGGATCGGCCGCGCCTTGACGTAGCGCGGATCGGCGAGCGTCTGCTCGTCGACGCCGGCACGGCGCAGCTCCTCGTCGGAGAAGCGGGAGATGGTCTCCAGCCCGGCCCGCAGGTTGCGCCACAGCTCGTCGACCGAGCCCGCGCCGGGAAAGCGGCCGTGCATGCCGATCACCGCGATGTCCGCCTGCTCGGCGCGGCGGCGCCGGCGGAGCTTCGGCGGCTCCTCGACGGCCGCCTCGGGACCCAGGTAGCGCGCCATCGCCGCCACCGTCGGCGACTCGAAGAGCGCCACCGGCTCGATCTCGGCCCCGAGCTCGCGGCCGAGCTCGGCGACCAGCTGCATGCCGAGCAGCGAGTTGCCGCCGAGGTCGAAGAAGTTCTGGTCGTAGCCCACCTCGGCGACGCCCAGCACGCGCTGCCAGACTCCCGCCACCTGGCGCTCCAGCGCCTCCCCGGCGGCGAGCTGTCCGGCCGTGGGGCGCGCCCGCGGACCCGCCGCGGCGGTGGCCGCCGCGGCCGCGCGGAGAGCCCGCAGCTCGACCCACTGCGCCAGGCGCGGGGCGAGCGCGCCGGTCGAGATGACCACCGGCCGCGGCTCCTCCAGGGCGAGCAGCCGGCGCAGCACGGCGAAGCCTTCGTCCGGCGTCATCGCCAGCTCAGTCAACGTGGTGCCCAGCCCCCCTTGCGCGCCGTCGCCGGCGCTCGCATGCCAGCTGTCCCAGTCGACCGAGCGCCACGGCGCGGTCGTTCCAGAACCGGTCCCCCCGGACCGGTTGTGCCGATCGGCGAAGTAGTCCATGAAGAGGTTCGCCGTGGCATAGCCGACGTAGCCCAGGCCGCCGAGGATCGCCGACAGCGACGAATACAGGGCGACGAAGTCGAGCGGCAGCCCGGCGAGCACCCGCTCCAGCACGTAGAGCCCGTAGACCTTGGGCGCGAAGTGCCGCTCGACCTCCTCGCGGCCGGTGAGCTGGACGGTCTTGAAGCTGTCCGCGGCGAGCACTCCCGCCGCGTGGATGACGCCGTGCAGCGCGCCGAAGCGGTCCAGGGCCGCCCGCACCGCGGTGCGCATCTCTCCCTCGTCGGCCACGTTGGCCGAGAGCGCCAGCACCTCGGCGCCGGCGGCTTCGAGGGCGCGCACCGCGGCGATCGACCGGTCGTCCAGCGGCGAGCGCCGGGTGAGCACGAGCTTCGCCTGCCGTGTCCGCGCCAGGCGCTCGGCCAGGGCGAGACCGATGCCGCCCAGCCCGCCGGTGATCAGGTAGACGCCCCCGGCGCGGAACGGCTGCTCCGTGTCTGACGGCAGCGGCGGCAGCGGCGCGGGATCGAACCCGCGCACCCGCCGCTCGGCGCCGCGGTGGGCGACGACGAGGTCCTGGCTCGACCCCAGCAGCTCGCGCAGCAGCCGCCCGGCGGTGCCGTCGTCGGGCTCGTCGACGTCGATCGCGCGGATGAGGATCTGCGGGTGCTCCTGCGGAATCACCACGGCCGGACCGAGCACCGTGGCGCGCTCCGGGGCCAGGGGATCGCCGGGCGCGACGGCGTGCACGCCGTGCGTGACCACGTCGATCTCCAGACCGCCGGCCGCCGCCTTGCGGCGGACCAGCGCCTTGGCGAGGGCGATCAGGCTGTAGAAGCCGATCTCCTGGGCGGCCCGGAACCCCTCCTCGCCGGCCGGCGGCTCGGGCACCGGCGCCAGGTTCCACAGATGGACGACGCGCGCCAGGGGCCGCCCCCCGAGCCGCCCCAGCAGCTCTTCGAAGCCCTCTCCCGGCGCGGCCTGCATCACCTCGGCGCCGCGCGCGGTGAGGTGAGCGGCCAGCGCGTCGGCGACGCCCAGCCGGTCGGCCAGCAGGAGCCAGACGCCTGCGAGGCGCTCCGCGGTCTCGTCCGGCCACTCGGCCTGCGTCCAGACCGGCTGGTAGAGCCAGGTCTCGAGGTCCGGGTTCTTGACCGGCGCGGTCGCCGCCGGGTCGGGCACCTCGCGGCCCGCCGTGCGGGCGAGCGTGGCCGGATCGGGATCGATCCAATAGCGCTGGCGCTCGAACGGATAGGTGGGCAGCGGCACCCGCCGCCGGCTCTCGCCGGACCAGCACGCCGGCCAGTCGACCGCGACGCCCGCCTGCCAGAGGCTCCCCAGCGCGCCGAGCAGGACCGCGGCGTCGCTGCCGCGGCCGTGGCGCGGGCGCATCGTCGCCGCGACCGGCTGCGCGGCGAACCCCGGATGCAGGCGCGCGAACGACAGGAGGCTCTGGCCGGGTCCCACCTCGACGAGCGCCCGCTCCTCCGTCCCGTCGCCGGCGCCGAGCAGCGTGCCGAGACCGTCCGCGAAGCGCACTGGAGAGACCAGGTGGCGGGACCAGTAGGCCGGATCGGTCGCCTGCTCGGCGGTGATCCAGGTGCCCGTCAGGTTCGAGACGTAGGGGATCGTGGGAGGCCGCCGCGCGAGCGTCGCCGCGAGCTCCGTCAGCTCGGCCGCGGCGTCGTCCAGCAGCGACGAGTGGAAGGCGTGGGTCGTGGCGAGGGGCCGGCAGGCCACGCCCTCGGCGTCCAGGGCCGCGGCGAGCCGGGCGATCTCCTCCGGCGCGCCGGCGGCGACCGAGCCGCCGGGGCCGTTGACCGCGGCGAGCGAGAGGCCGGTCCCGGCGAGCCGCCGCAGGAGATCCGCCTCGCCCAGGTTGACCGCCAGCATGGCGCCCGCGGGCAGCCGGTCGATGAGAGCGGCGCGCCGCGC
>DATFPH010000168.1:0-3094 GCA_035264905.1 Thermoanaerobaculia bacterium | reverse complement strand
GCGGCACCAGCCCCAGCGCCTCGCGCCAGTGCCCGGCGATCAGCTCTTCGAGAGCATTGCGCGGCTCCCGGCGCGCCTCCCCGCTTCTCTCCGGCGCTCCGGTGAACGGGTCGGGCAGGGCGCGGCGGTCGAGCTTGCCGTTGGGCGTGAGCGGCAGGGCCTCCATCCGCACGAAGGCCGACGGGATCATCGACTCGGGGAGCCGCTGCCGCAGGAAGCTCCGCAGGTCGGCCGGATCGAGCTCGCGCCGCGCCACGAGATACGCGGCGAGCGCGGGCGTCCCGTCCATCTGAGGACGGGCGAGGACGGCGCTCTGGCGCACGGCCGGGTGCTCGGCCAGCGCCGCCGCGATCTCGCCGGTCTCGATGCGGACGCCGCGGATCTTCACCTGGTGGTCGCGCCGGCCTGCGTACTCCAGGGTGCCGTCGGGCCGGAAGCGGGCGAGGTCGCCGGTGCGGTAGAGGCGCTCCCCGGGCGCGTCCCACGGATCGGGCACGAACACCTCGGCCGTGCGCGCCGGCTCCTCCAGATAGCCGCGGCCCACGCCGGCGCCCCCCACGCAGAGCTCGCCGATCACGCCGGCCGGCGCCGGCCGCAGGCGCTCGTCGAGCACGTGGAGGCGCGTGTTCGCGATCGGCCGTCCGATGGGAGTGACCGGACCATCCGGAGCGATGCGGAGCGGCGCGTGGCTCACGCGGTCCGTGCACTCGGTCGGTCCATAGGCGTTCAACAGCCCGACCTCGGGATAGGCGCTCCGCCAGCCGCGCGCCAGCTCGGGCGGCAGGGCCTCGCCCGTGGAGATCAGCCAGCGCAGAGCGCCCAGGGGCGGCCGGGGCTCGAGCTCGTCCACGCTCTGGAGCAGGCCGGCGAGGAGGGACGGCACGACCTCCAGGATGGTGATCTTTTCGCGGTCCGCGGCCGGCAGCAGGCGGAACGGATCGCGGCTCACCTCGTCGGGGACGACATGGACCCGGCCCCCGGCGAGCAGGGCGGCCAGATGCTGCCAGATCGAGATGTCGAACACCTGCGCGGCGGTCTGCGCCACCGCGTCGTCCGGCCCGAGCCCCAGGTCGAGGATCTTGGCCCGCAGATGGTTGAGCAGGCCCCGGTGCGTCAGCATGGCCCCCTTGGGCAGCCCGGTCGAGCCGGAGGTGAAGAGCACGTAGGCCAGGTGCTCCGGCCGGACCCACGCCGGCGCGGCCTCCCGCTCTCCGCTCCCTTCCGCCAGCAGGTCGTCGAGGCCGATGGTCTCCAGCGCGTGCGGCCCGGGGACCGTCTCCACGTGCCCTTCGGTGATCACCCAGCGGGCGTGGCTCTGCGCCAGGATGTGGGCGAGACGCACCGGTGGATGCTGCGGGTCGGCCGGCAGGTAGACGCCGCCGGCCTCCAGGATGGCCAGGAGCGCGGTGAGGAAGTCGGCGCCGCGGCTCGCCGTCACGGCCACGACCGCTTCCGGCCGCACGCCGCGCGCGGCGAGCCGCCGGGCCGCGCGGCGCACCCGCCGGGAGAGCTCGCCGTAAGTCAGCCGCGTTCCCTCGTGGACGACGGCCGTCGCTTCCGGCGTCAGCATCGCCTGGCGGGCGAACAGCTCGGGGACCGTGGCCAGCGGGAGCTCGTCCGCCGTGGCGTTCCACTCGGTCACCATCTGGTGCCGCTCGGCCGTGGTCAGGAGCGGCAGGTCGGCCACCGGACAGTCCGGATCGTCGACGATCCCCCGCACCAGGACCTCGAATTGCTGGGCGGCGCGCTGGATGGTCGAGCCGTCGAACAGCTCGCTGCTGTACCGCCACTCGGCGAGCAATCCCTGGGGATTTCGCGAGAAGCTGGCGACCAGGTCGAATTTGCTCGTGTGGCTCTCCACCTCGGGGAACCGCAGCGTCAGGCCCGGGAGCTCGACAGCCGGCGCCTCGGGAAGATCCAGGAGCTGGAAGAGCACCTGGAAGACCGGCGTGTGGGAGAGCGCGCGCTCCGGCCGTAGCTCGGCCACCAGCTTTTCGAACGGGACGTCGGCGTGCGCGAAGGCCGCGAGCGACGCCTCCCGCACCCGCTCGACGAGGCGCGCGAAGCCGGCTTCGGGTGAGACCTCGACGCGGACCGGGAGCGCGTTGACGAAGAAGCCGATCAGCCCCTCGATCTCCGCGCGGTCGCGGTTCGCGCTGGGCACGCCGACCACGAGATCGGGCTCGCCGGTGAGCCGCAGGAGAAGCGCGTCGAACGCAGCGAGCAGGACCATGAAGAGCGTGGCCCCGCCGCGCCGGGCCAGGGACTCCAGGCCGGCGAGCAGGCCGGGATCGTAGGTGTGCTCCCGGCGATCCCCCCGGAAGCTCTGGACGGGCGGCCGCGGGCGGTCCAGCGGCAGCGCGAGAACCGCCGGAGCGCCGGCCAGGCGCTCGCGCCAGAAGCGGAAGCGCTCCTCCAGGACCTCCCCCTGGAGCCAGGCGCGCTGCCAGAGGGCGAAGTCGGCATACTGGACCGGCAGCTCCGGCAGGCGCGCCCGCTCCAGGGAGCCGCCCGCCGCCCCCGCCGCATACAGCGCGGTCAGCTCGCGGATCAGCACCCCCATGGACCAGCCGTCGGACACGGCGTGATGCATGGAGAGGAGCGCCAGATGGTCCTCCGCGTCCAGCCGCAAAAGGAGAGCGCGGAAGAGCGGACCGGTCTCCAGAGAGAACGGCCGGAGCGCTTCGGTCTCCGTCACCGCGCGGGCCGCGGTCTCGCGCCGGGAGACGGAGAGGCCGCTGAAGTCCACGAGCGGCAAGAGACCGGTCCGCGGCGGATCGATCACCTGCACGGGAGCTCCGCCACCACCAACACGATCGCGGGAAGCCGGGAAGCGCGTGCGCAGGCTCTCGTGGCGGGCCGCGAGCGCGTCGACGCTCCGCCCGAGCGCCGCGGCGTCGAGCGCGCCGGCGAGGCGGGCCACGGTCGCCATGTTGTAGGTGGCCGTGCCGGGCTGGAGCTGCTCCACGAACCAGAGGCGCTCCTGGGCGAAGGAGAGCGGCAGCTCGCGCGGCGAGCCCACGGGGCGCGGCAGAAGCGGCGGCGCCGCGTGGGCGGGCTCGGCGCGCAGCAGGCCCGCGATCCGGCCGGAGAG
>DATFPH010000167.1:0-13409 GCA_035264905.1 Thermoanaerobaculia bacterium | reverse complement strand
GCGGAGCGCACGCGGTGGCCGCTTTCGCGTACGGCACCGAGACGATCCGCCGCGTGGACAAGATCGTGGGTCCGGGCAACGCCTGGGTGACGGCGGCCAAGAAGCTGGTCGTGGGCGACGTGGCGATCGACGGCATCGCCGGCCCGAGCGAGGTGGTGATCGTGGTGGACTCCTCGGCCGGCTCAATCGAGATCGCTCCCCATCTCGCCGCCGACCTCCTCTCCCAGGCGGAGCACGATCCGCAGGCCGCGGCGGTGCTGATCACTTCAGACCCTTGGCTGGCGTCGAGCGTCGCCGAGCAGGTCGCCTTGCAGCTCGACTCTCTGACGACAGCGAAGACCGCCCGCGCTTCCCTGGAGCGCTACGGCGCGATCCTGCTGGTCGGCTCGATGGACGAGGCCGCGGACCTGGTCGAACGCATCGCGCCGGAGCACCTGCAGCTCGTCGGCGCCGAGGCCGAGGCGCTGGCCGACCGGATCACCGCGGCGGGCGCGATCTTCCTCGGGCTGTCCACGCCGGAAGTCTTCGGCGACTACATCGCCGGTCCCAGCCACGTGCTCCCCACCTGCGGCAACGCCCGTTTTGCCTCCTCCCTGGGGGTGGAAGACTTCATGCGCCGCAGCCACCGCATCCGCTTCACGCCGGACGCCGCAGCCCGCCGGGCCGCGGCGGCGGCGGTCCTGGCCGACGCGGAGGGGCTGCCGGCCCACGCCGCCTCGGCGCGCCGGAGGCTGTCATGACCCTCTATCGTGCGATCGATCCCGTCGCGTTCGTCCGGCCCGAGCTGCGCCGGCTCGCCCCGTATCACCTCGACCTGCGGCCGGCGCGGCACAAGCTGGACCAGAACGAGGTGCCGTGGGACCTGCCGGTCCGCCTCAAGCGAAGGGCCGCGGAGCTGCTCCTCGCGACCGACTGGGCCCGCTACCCGGATTTCCACGCCGATGCTCTCCGCCAGGCGCTGGGCCGGCTCCACGGGCACCCCTGGGAAGGAGTGCTGGTGGGCAACGGCTCGAACGAGTTGCTGTCCGTCACCCTTACCGCCCTCGTGCCGCCGGGCAGCGAGGTGATCGGCGTCGAGCCGAGCTTCGGCCTCTATCGATCATTCGTCCTCAAGGCCGCGGGAGTGCCGAAGCTCCTGGCGCCGCGCGAGGACCTGCGCATCCAGGCGGACGAGATCGAGGCCGAGATCGAGCGCAACCCGCGCCGGCTGCTGCTTCTCTGCACGCCGAACAACCCCACGGGGGACGCGCTGCCGCCGGACCGCATCGCCTATTACCTGGAGCGGCTCCAGGCGCCGCTCCTCCTCGACAACGCCTATGGGGAGTTCTGCCGCTGGGACTACCGGCCGCTCCTCGCGCGCTTCCCACACCTGATCCTCTTCCGCACGTTTTCCAAGGCCTGGTCGCTCGCCGGCATGCGCCTGGGCTATCTGATGGGCGATCCGCGCCTGGTTGCGGAGCTGATCAAGGTGAAGCTGCCGTACAACCTGAGCCACGCCGGAGTGATCGCCGGCCGGGTGGTGCTGGAGGCGCGGGAGGAGGAAGAGCGCCGGGTGCGGGTGATCGTGGCCCGCCGGGCGCAGTGGGCGCGCATGCTTGCGGAAGAGGGGTTGGAGACGTTCCCTTCCGAGGCCAACTTCCTTCTGGTGCGCTGCGCCACGCTGGAGCAGACCGCGGAGATCCGCGATGGCTTGGCGGCGCGGGGGATTCTGGTGCGGGATGTTAGTGGCTATACAGGGCTCGCCCGGTGCTTGCGGGTGTCGGTGGGGAGCGGTGCGGCGCTGCGGGATTTTCATCTGGCGCTGGAGGAGATCCGGGAGGGGGTGCCGGTGGAGGAGTCGCGGTTCCGGGAGATTCCGCCCTCCCGACCTCACCCCCCGGCCCCCTCTCCCATCGCCCACCCTTCCCCCGGGAGAGGGGGAGAGCGGATAGGAGCCGTCGAGCGGGCGACGGGGGAGACGAAGATCCGGTTGCGTCTTGCGTTGGATGGTGGGGCTCGGAGGATCGAGGTTCCCAACGGGTTTTTTGGTCACATGCTGACGGCTCTCGCAACCCATGGTGGATTTGGGATCGAGGTGGAGGCGAGCGGGGACACGCACGTGGATCTCCATCACACGGTGGAAGACGTGGGGATTGCGTTCGGCGAGGCTCTTGCGGAGGCTCTCGGCGAGCGGCGGGGGATCATTCGCTTTGGCAACGCCTATGCTCCTCTCGATGAGGCATTGGCCCGCGCGGTGATCGATCTGTCCGGCCGGGGGATCTTCGCGTGGAGCGCTCCTCCGGACGTGGCGGCCGGTTGGGTGACGGCCGACTTCCCGCTGACCCTGGTCGCCGACTTCTTCCAGGCGGTGGCGGACCGCGGCCGGCTCACTCTTCATTTGGATGTGCTCTCCGCCCGCAATGGACATCATGCCGCTGAGGCCGCTTTCAAGGCTGCGGCCCTGGCGCTACGGCAGGCGGTGGCGCTCCGCTCTGGGACCGCCGAGGTTCCAAGTACGAAGGGGACACTCTCCGCATGAGCCGACGTGCTCTCATCATCGATGCCGGCGTGGGCAATCTCGGGAACCTGCTGCGCGCTCTGGAGCGGATCGGGGGAAGTGCCGAGATCACACTCGATCCTGCGCGAGTCGCAGCCGGACGCTGCCTTCTGCTCCCCGGTGTCGGTGCCTTCGCGCCGCCCCGCGAGGCTCTGCGCGGGCCTCTGGAGGCGGCGCTGCACGAGGCGCTCGATCGCGGCGCGTTTCTTCTCGGGATCTGCGTCGGCTTTCAGCTCCTCTTCGAGTCCGGAGAGGAGTTCAAGGCGGTCGACGGCCTCGGCCTCCTCTCCGGGCGGGTAACCCGCTTGCCGCAGGGCGTGCCGGTTCCCCACATCGGCTGGAACCGCCTGCACGACCTCGCCGATCACCCGCTCCTGGCTGGTCTGGAGACCGGCGGCGGCTGGGGGGAGTACGTCTATTTTGTCCACAGCTATGCCCCTGAGGGAGTGCCGCCGGAGAGCCAGCTCGCCCTCTGCACCCACGGCCGCGTCTTCCCGGCCATCGCCGGTAAGGGCCGGGTGATGGGGACCCAGTTTCATCCGGAGCGCAGCGGCGAGGCCGGCTTGCGGCTCCTGTCCAACTTCCTGGAGATGGCGCATGGATCTGCTGCCAGCGATTGACCTCCGCCGCGGAAAAGCGGTGCGCCTCCAGCAGGGGGATGCCCGCCGCGAGACCGTTTATGCCGACGACCCGATGGCGCTGCTCGAACGCTATGACGCCGCCCGGGTCTTCCATGTCCATGTGGTGGACCTGGACGCCGCCTTCGGCGAGCCGCCTCAGCACGAGTTGATTGCCCGGATGGCGGCGCGCATGCCCATCCAGCTCGGCGGGGGCCTGCGCGACCGCGCCGACATTGAATGGGCTCTGGATGCCGGTTGCGCCCGCGTGGTCCTCGGCTCGCTGGTGGCGCGCGACCCCGAGCGCTTCGGCGAGCTTGCCGCCGAGTTTCCCGCTCGCCTGGTGCCGGCCCTCGACATCGAAAAGGGCGAGGTGAGGATCGCCGGCTGGACCGAGGGGGCGCGCCGCAGCCTCGCCGACCTCTGTGCCCTCTTGAAGAGCTTTGCCTGCCCAGCGGTCCTGGTCACGGACGTGGAGCGCGACGGCATGATGACGGGCCCGAACCTGGAGCTCACCGTGCAGGTGGCGCGCGACACCGGCCTGCCGGGCCTCCTCTCCGGCGGCGTCCATCGCCTGGAGGACCTGGAGGCAGCGCAGAAGGTCCCCGAGATCGGCGGCGTGATCGTGGGGCGGGCGCTCTACGAAGGCGCGTTCACAGTCGAAGAGGCCGTCGGGGTCCTCCGCAGCGAACGGCTGAGAACGTGATGATGAGCGAGCCGCCGACCCATTTGGCCCGCCGCGTGATCCCTTGCCTGGATGTCTCTGATGGGCGAGTCGTCAAAGGCGTCCGCTTCCAGGACCTGACCGACCAGGGGGACCCGGCCGAGAGCGCGCTGCGCTACGCCGAGCAGGGAGCGGACGAAATCGTCTTCCTTGACATCGGAGCCGCCCCGGAAGCGCGCAATACAGACGTGGCCTGGGTGCGCCGCACCGCCGAGCAGGTCTTCATCCCCTTGACTGTGGGAGGAGGCGTTCGCTCCGAAGACGACGCCCGCCGGCTCCTTCTCTCGGGAGCCGACAAGGTTGGAGTGAACACCGCTGCCGTAGAAGACCCCGAGCTGATCGGCCGCCTCGCCCGCCGTTTCGGGAGCCAGTGCGTGGTCCTCTCGGTGGACGCGCGCCGGCAGGACGCCAGGTGGGAGGTGGTGACCCAGGGGGGACGTAAATCCACCGGCAGGGACGCCCTGGCCTGGATCCGCGAAAGCGTCGAGCGCGGCGCCGGAGAGATTCTGCTCACCAGCATCGACCGCGACGGCACCAAGGGCGGGTATGACCTGGAGCTGATCGCCGAGGTAGTCCAAGCCGTCGAGGTCCCGGTCATCGCCTCGGGAGGAGCGGGCACGCCCGAGCACCTGGCCGACGCCCTGGCCGCCGGAGCCGCCGCGGTCCTGGCGGCGTCCATCTTTCACCAGGGGACGTATACCGTCGGACAAGTGAAGGAGTTTCTGGCGGCGGCAGGGTTTCCGATGCGGCCCGTCGAAGAAAGGAATCCATGACACTGGACCCTGCGACCCTCCGCTATGACGACCGAGGTCTCGTCCCCGTCGTCGTCCAGGACGTCGCGACCGGCGCCGTCCTCATGCTGGCTTGGGCGAACCGCGAGGCCGTGGAGCGCACGCTCGCAACCGGCGAAGTCTGGTTCTGGAGCCGCTCCCGCCAGTCGCTCTGGAAAAAAGGCGAGACCTCCGGCAACACCTTGCAGCTGGTCGAGGCCCTCGTCGACTGCGATAGCGACGCCCTGCTCGTCCGTGCCCTGCCGGCCGGGCCGGCCTGCCACCGCGGCACCCGCACCTGCTTCGAGCCCAATCCTGCCCACCTGGAGCTCGGGTGGCTCGCCGAGATCCTGCGCTCGCGCGCGGAGGCCGACCCTGCGGCGAGCTACACCGCTCGGCTCCTCGGCAGCGGGATTGAGCGCGTGGCCCAGAAGGTGGGCGAGGAAGGAGTCGAGACCGCGATCGCCGCGGTCGCCTTGGCCACGCGCGGAGAGGAGGGACGCGACGAGCGCCGCTCCGCGCTGGCCGGCGAGGCCGCCGACCTCCTCTATCACCTCCTGGTGCTTCTCCAGGCGAGCGGCGTCGAGCCGGGCGAAATCGGGCAGGAGCTTGCTCGGCGACACGGTTTCCAAGCCTCAGGGAAATAAGGCTGGCGGCCTTTGGTAGAATACCTCTCGGAGGACTCATGAGCCGCGCAACGATCGACGAGATCCTGGATCGGATCAGGCAACTTCCCGAGGAAGATCGCCTTCTATTCGACAAGATGCTTGCTCAGCAGGAGGATCAGGAGTGGCGTGAGGAAGCAGCGAATGCGCAGAGGCTGGCTCGGAGTCGGGGAATCGACCAAGGTGCCATCGATCGGGCGATTCACGGCTGACGACAGTCCCATTCTTCAAGCGGCTTTGGCGGCAGGTGCAGATTACCTCGTCACCAACGACACTCACCTCCTGGCGCTCTCTGGCTATGAGGGACTGCGGATTCTCTCCATGAGCGACTACTACCGCCTGCTCCAAGATCGCCAGCTCTTGGCGTGATCAGCCGGAGAAATCGGCCGCGCTCTTCTCCGGCGACACGGTTTCGGCTTTCCATGACACTCTAGGAGTGCACGGAGGTTTCCAATTTCATGTCTGATGTTTTGAAGGATGGTGGGGCGCCACCTCGGCGCGCCGTTCCGCACATCCGCGAGTTCTTGGCCGATAGCCTGACGCCGCTGGGTGTCTATCGCCGGCTCGCCAAGATCTCGCCCCATCGCTTCCTGTTCGAGAGCATCAGCGGGGGCGAGCACGTCTCCCGTTTCAGCTTCCTCGGCGCCGGTCCCCGCGAGATCTTCCGCCTCTATCCCGACCGCCTGGAAGTCGAGCGCGACGGGCGCCGCCACGACCTGCCTGGCGAGCCGCTCGAAGCCCTCCACGCGGTGGTCCGCGACACGACGGCCGATCCCGGCCCGATCCCGTTCACCGGTGGTCTCGTGGGCTACTTCGGCTACGACGTGATCCGGATGGTCGAGCGCCTGCCGGGCCGGCCGCCCGATCCGTATGAGCTGCCGATCGCTGTGCTCGCCCGCTATGACACCGTGGTCATCTTCGACCACGCGCACCAGCGGGTGCTCGTCATCGCCAACGAGGTCGAGGGCGAGGTGGGGGTCTCGGGCGCCGAGCGCCAGCTCTCCCGGCTCTCGCGCCTGCTCACCGCGGAGGCGAGCGGCGGCGGCGTGGCCATGCCGGGCTACACCATTCCGCCTCTCGATGCCGAGCCGCCGAGCCTCGACGGCGCCGCCTACCGGAAGGCCGTGGAGACCGCGAAGGAGCACATCGCGGCCGGCGACATCTTCCAGGTTGTGCTGGCGCGCCGCTTCAGCGTGCCGCGCCGCGTGGAGCCGATCGCCCTCTACCGCGCCCTCCGGATGGTGAACCCGAGCCCGTACATGTTCCTGCTCGAATCGCCGGACGTCTCGCTGGTCGGCGCCTCGCCGGAGATGCTGGTGCGCAAGCAGGGGCGGCTCATCGAGACCCGGCCGATCGCCGGCACCCGCCCCCGCGGCATGGACGCGGCCGGCGACAAGCGGCTCGCCGAGGACCTCCTGGCCGATCCCAAGGAGCGGGCCGAGCACGTGATGCTCGTCGACCTGGGGCGCAACGACCTGGGCCGCGTGGCCATGCCCGGCACGGTGCGCGTCGCGAGCTTCATGGAGATCGAGCGCTACAGCCACGTGATGCACATGGTGTCGAGCGTCGAGGCCGAGCTCGCCGCGGACAAGGACGGGCTCGACGCCCTCCTCGCCTGCTTTCCGGCCGGCACGGTCTCCGGCGCGCCCAAGATCCGCGCCATGGAGATCATCGACGAGCTGGAGCCGCAGGCGCGCGGCCCCTATGCCGGCGCGGTCGGCTACCTTTCGTACTCAGGGGACGTGGACACCTGTATCGCCATCCGCACTTTAGTGGTAGAGAAAGGTCGTACGTCCGTCACGGCCGGGGCCGGCATCGTGGCGGACTCGCGGCCGGAGTCGGAGGAGAAGGAGACGGAGAACAAGGCGGCGGCGCTGCTCACCGCGGTGGCTCTCGCCCAGGAGCTGGAGGATTACTCATGATCCTGATGGTGGATAACTACGACTCCTTCACCTACAACCTGGTCCAGATGCTGACCGCCGCCAAGGCTGAGATCCTCGTGCTGCGCAACGACGCGGAGAGCGCCGAGGCCATGCTCGCCAGGAACCCGGAGGGAATCGTGCTCTCGCCCGGTCCCGGCCGGCCCGAGGATGCCGGCGTCTGCCTGGACATCCTGCGCTCGCGCGCCGACGTCCCGATCCTGGGCGTCTGCCTCGGCCACCAGGCCATGGGTGTGGCCTTCGGCTCCGTCGTCGACCGCGCGCCGCGGCAGATGCACGGCAAAACCTCGATGGTTCGCCACGAGGACCTGGGCGTCTTCGCCGGCCTGCCGAATCCGTTTGAGGCGACGCGTTACCACAGCCTGGAGGTCAAACAGGACACGCTCACCGGCGAGCTGCAGCCGATAGCCTGGGCCGAGGACGACCACACGCTCATGGGGCTGCGCCACCGGGAGCTGCCCTATTGGGGCGTGCAGTTCCACCCGGAGTCGGTGCTGACCGGCGCCGGTCCGCACCTCCTCGCCAACTTCCTCCAGATCTGCCGCGAGCATGCTTTGGCGCCGGAGGAGGCGGTGGCCCATGGCTGACGTCCTGGGACCGAAGGAAGCGCTCTGGCGCTTGGCGGCGGGCGAGCACCTCGACCGCCAGCAGACCGAGGACCTCTTCGGCCAGCTCATGGACGGCCAGGTGAGCGATCCGATCAAGGCCGCCCTGCTGGTGGCGTTGCGCATGAAAGGCGAGTCGGTCCCCGAGATCGCGGGCGCCGCCGCGGCCATGCGCCGCCGCTCGGTCCACATCCGTCACAACCTCGAGGGGGTGGTGGACACCTGCGGCACCGGCGGCGATGGCCGCGGCACGTTCAACATCTCGACCGCCGCGGCCCTGGTGGCCGCCGCGGCAGGCGTCTGCGTGGCGAAGCACGGCAACCGTTCGGTATCGAGCCGCTCGGGGAGCGCCGACGTGCTGGCGGCTCTCGGGGTGAAGATCGAGATCGATCCGGAGACCTCGGCGCGCGCGCTGGAGACGGTGGGGATCACGTTCCTGTTCGCGCCGATCCTCCATCCGGCAATGCGCGAGGTCATGCCGGTCCGCCGCGAGCTGGGCATGCGCACGATCTTCAACGTCCTGGGTCCGCTGACCAACCCGGCCGGCGCCCGCCGCCAGCTCATGGGGGTGTACGCCGACAGCCTGGTCGAGCCGATCGGCCACGTGCTGCTGGATCTCGGGGCCGAGCACGCGCTGGTGGTCCACGGTACGGACGGCTTGGACGAGATCACCACGACCGGCCCGACGCACGTTGCCGAGGTGCGCGACGGGGAGGTGCGGACGTTCACGCTGGAGCCCGAGCGCTTCGGGATCGCCCGCACCCGCGTCGAGGATCTGGCCGGCGGCGGTCCCGAGGACAATGCGGCCCTGATGCGCCGCGTCCTCGGCGGCGAGACCGGCCCGCTCGCGGACATCACGGCTCTCAATGCCGGCGCGGCCATCTACGTGGCGGGGAAGGTGCCGACGCTGGAGGAGGGCTACGGCAAGGCCCGCGAGATCCTCGCCTCCGGCGCGGGGGCACGCAAGCTCGACGAGCTGACGGAGTTCCTCAGCGCATGACTCCGCCGGACGTCCTCGTCCGCATCACAGAGAAACGCCGCCAGCGGGTGGCCGCGGAGGTGGGGAACCGCCGTATCTCTGGTGAGAATGCCAGCGAGCTCGCGGAGGGTCCGCCGTGCACTCCGGCCGACAACGCGTTTCTCGGAGCGCTCGCCGCGCGGAAGCGCCGGCGCGTGCCGGCCGTCATCGCCGAGGTGAAGATGGGCTCGCCCCGCCTCGGCAATCTGCACGGCAAGGTCGATCCCATCGCCCAGGCGAAGCTCTATGCCGAGAATGGCGCCGCCTGCCTCTCGGTCGTCGTGGAGCCCGATTTCTTCCATGGCGGCTACGACCTGCTGGCCGCCTGCCGCGAGGCCTCGGGGCTGCCGGCGATCGCCAAGGATTTCCTGGTCGATCCGATCCAACTCGTCTGGGCCCAGGAGGCGGGCGCGGACGCCGTGCTCCTCGTCGCCGCGATGCTGGGCACCGAGGAGATGGCGGAGTATGCCCGCCTCGCCCGCGGCCTCGGCCTGGTGCCGCTGGTCGAGACCCACGACGCCGCCGACATCGGCAAGCTCCAGGGAGAGCCGTGGGAGCTCGTGGGGATCAACAACCGCAATCTGCGGACGTTCGACGTGGACCTGCAGAATTCGATCTCGCTGCTGCCCGGCCTGCCGCCGGAAGCGTTCAAGGTGGCCGAGAGCGGCATCCGCGATGCTCTCGACGTCCTTCTCCTGCGCGACAGCGGCTTCGATGCCTTCCTGATCGGCGAATCCCTGCTCCTCGCCCCGGACCCGGCGGCGAAGCTGCGGGAGCTGGTCGGGGGAGCGCCGTGACCCCTCACCCCCATCCCCTCTCCCATCCCCTCCCCCCGACCGGGAGAGGGGAGCAAGACCGCGCTCGGCGGAGCCACTGGTTCCCTCAGCCAATTTCCCCCTCTCCCGGCCGGGTGGGAGGGGATGGGAGAGGGGGCCAGGGGGTGAGGGGCCCGGGAGGGGGAAGGCTCCAATGACCACCAAGGTGAAAATCTGCGGCGTCGTCGACCCCGACAACGCCTGGACCGCGGTGAACCTCGGGGCCGACTTCCTCGGGCTGAACTTCTATCCGCGGAGCCCGCGCTACGTCGGCACCGGCCGCGCTCAGGAGATCGCCGAAGCGGTTCGCGGTCGGACGATCCTGGTCGGAGTCTTCGTCGGCGCGCCGCCGGCCGAGATCGAAGACACCGTGGCGCGCGTCGGTCTCGATCTCGTGCAGCTCAGCGGAGACGAGGACCCCGAACCCTACGCCCACCTCGCCGGCCGGTTGATCAAGGCCTTCCGCACCGGCAACGATCCTGGCGACGAGGCCCTGGCTCCCTGGATGGATGGGTGGGGCCTGCTGTTCGACGCTCCCCATGGTGCTCTCTACGGGGGCAGCGGGAAGACCTGGGGCTACGAAGCGGTTTCTCGAATCACAGGCCGTCTCGCCGGAAGCCGAGTCTTCCTGGCCGGCGGCCTCGGGCCTGACAACGTCCGGCCGGCGATCGAGGCGGCCCGACCGTTCGCCGTCGACGTCTGCTCCCGGGTGGAGTCGGCCCCCGGCATCAAAGATCCCGAGCTGCTCCGGCGGCTCTTCGAGGAGGTAAGGAATGCTCAGGTCCAAGACGCGCCGTGATCCCGCGGGCTATTTCGGCGACTTCGGCGGGCGCTTCGTCCCCGAGACGCTGATGGCGCCGATCGACGAGCTGATCCGCGTCTACGACAAGGTCAGCAAGTCGCGCGCGTTCCGCCGCCGTCTGGCCGACATCCTGCGCGACTACGTCGGCCGTCCGACGCCGCTCTACTTCGCCGAGCGGTTGACCGACGAGCTCGGCGGCGCCCGCGTCTTCCTCAAGCGCGAGGACCTCCTCCACACCGGCGCGCACAAGATCAACAACGCGGTCGGCCAGTGCCTGCTCACCCGCGAGATGGGCAAGGAGCGGGTGATCGCCGAGACCGGCGCGGGCCAGCACGGCGTAGCGACCGCCACCGCCGCCGCCTTCCTCGGCCTCTCCTGCACGGTCTACATGGGAAGCGAGGACATGCGCCGACAGCGCCTGAACGTCGACCGCATGCGCCTCCTCGGCGCCGAGGTCGTTCCCGTGGACTCCGGGAGCCGCACGCTCAAGGACGCGATCAACGAGGCGCTGCGCGACTGGGTGACCAACGTGCGTACGACCCACTACGTGCTCGGCTCGGTGCTCGGTCCCGATCCGTTCCCGCGCATGGTGCGCGACTTCCACCGGGTGATCGGCGACGAGGCGCGCGCGCAGCTCAAGCGCCAGGCCGGCACCGAGGCGCCGGACCTCGCCGTGGCCTGCGTCGGCGGCGGCAGCAACGCGATCGGCCTGTTCACCGCCTTCCTGAACGACAAGCGGGTGCGGCTGATCGGCGTCGAGGCGGGAGGCCGCGGCAAGCGGCTCGGCGAGCACGCCGCCCGCTTCCAGGGGGGCAAGACCGGCGTCCTCCACGGCACCCGGACGATGGTCCTGCAGGATGACGAGGGGCAGATCGTCGAGACCCACTCCGTCTCCGCCGGCCTCGACTATCCGGCGATCGGCCCCGAGCACGTCTGGTTGCAGCAGGAGGGGCGGGTCGAGTACACCTCGGCGACCGACGCGGAGGCCATCGCGGCTTTCCACTTGCTGGCGAAGACGGAGGGGATCCTCCCCGCGCTGGAGAGCGCCCACGCCATCGCCGAGACGATCAAGCACGCTCCCCGCCTGTCGAAGAAGCGGATCATCCTCGTCAACCTGTCGGGACGCGGCGACAAGGACGTGGAATCGGTGAACGAGTACGACCGGCTGCATGCGGTACAAGCCACGGAGGCACGATGAGCGCCATCGACGACGTGTTCGCGCGGTGCGCCCGGGAAGAGCGGGCGGCCTTCATCCCCTTCCTCATGGCCGGTGATCCGAGCCTGGAGAGGACCGCGGCCTTCCTGGAGGCGGCCGCCGCGGGAGGCGCCGACATCATCGAGCTCGGCGTGCCGTTCAGCGATCCGATCGCCGACGGCCCGACGAACCAGCGGGCCACGGTGCGCGCGCTCAAGGCCGGCACCAAGCTCTCGGCGATCCTGGAGCTGGTGGCGCGGCAGCGCGACCGTCTCGGAATTCCGATCGTCCTGTTCACCTACTTCAACCCGATCCACGCCCGCGGCGTCGAGCGCTTCGCCGAGCAGGCCGCGGCCTCGGGGGTCGATGGCGTGCTCTGCGTCGACCTGCCGCCGGAGGAAGGCGAGCGCGAGCTCGTGCCGGCGCTCCGCGAGCAGGGTGTCGACGCGATCTTTCTGGTGTCGCCCACCAGCACGAAGGAGCGGATCGACCGCGTGGCCCGCGCCTCCTCCGGCTTCGTCTACTACGTCTCGCGCACGGGCGTGACGGGCGAGCGCACGGCCCTGGCGACCGATCTGGTCAAGGACGTCAAACGCCTGGGCAAGCGGGTCGACCTGCCGATCGCCGTCGGCTTCGGCATCTCCTCGCCGGCCCAGGTGGCCGCGGTGGGGGAGGTGGCCGACGGAGTAGTCGTGGGGAGCGCGCTGGTGCGCTACCTGGAGGAGAACGAAAGCCATCCCGATCTGCCGGCGCTCCTGGAGGCGCGGGTGCGCGAGCTGTCCGCCCCGTTGCGGCTGCAGGCGGAGAGGCGCCGGGCGTGAGCGGAGAGCTGCACCACATCGCCACGCTGGTGCATGGCCGGTATCTCGTGGAGGTGCCGCCCCAGCTCGGGGAAGGAACGACCTGCCCGCTCCTCGTCGGCTTCCATGGTTACGGCGAGACCGCGGAGAAGCATCTGAACGAGCTGCGCAAGATCCCTGGCGCCAACCAGTGGATCCTCTGCGCGGTGCAGGCGCTCCACCCCTTCTACAACCGGACCGGCGAGGTGATCGCCGGCTGGATGACCCGGCAGGACCGCGAGCTCGCCATCGAGGACAACGTCCGCTACGTCTCGGGCGTGGTCGGCGAGCTGCACCGCACCCTGCCGGTCAGCGACCGCCTCGTCTTCCTCGGCTTCTCGCAGGGAGCCGCCATGGCCTATCGCGCCGCCGCCGGCAGCGGCCACCGCTGCCACGGCGTGGTCGTGCTGGGAGGCGACGTGCCGCCCGAGCTGGAGCAGCGCGACCTCGAAGGCTTCCCCCCCGTCCTCCTCGGCCGCGGCAGCAGCGAGGAGTGGTACGACGCCGCCAAGATGGAGCACGACGTGGAGCTTCTCCGCCGCAAGGGCGTGGACATCCAGCCGGTGGTCTTCGAAGGCGGCCACGAGTGGACCAACGAGTTCCGCGCGGCGGCGGGCGGGTTTTTGCGCGAGGTTTTTCAGGTGGCGAGCTGACCTCACCCCCGGCCCCTCTCCCATCGCACACCCTTCCCCCGGGAGAGGGGGTCAGGGGGCATAGGCACTAACTTACCGACGTCCGCGGCGCCCGCCAGGGGTCGAGACCCCTGGCTACCTAGAAGAAAAACCGCCCACTGAAGGGGCGGACGGGGGCGTCGTCCCCTTGGGGACGATTGTTGGTGTTCGGTAGCCAGGGGTTTCAACCCCTGGTGACGGCGGGCACGGCC
>DATFPH010000166.1:0-15557 GCA_035264905.1 Thermoanaerobaculia bacterium | reverse complement strand
TCTTGCTCGTAAAATTCGATGGCGCGGCGGGGCTCACCGAGGACTGCGTAGGCGATGCCGAGGTTGCCGAGAGTTTTCCCTTCCCAATCTCGCCGGCCGAGCTGCAGCGCCATCTGGAGAGCGGTTTCGAGCCAACCGATTAATTCCATGGGCCGGAGCCGGAGGAGGAGGCAGTCGATCCCGGCATGAGGGTACCGCCAGGCCAACTCGGCACTGCTTTGATCGCCGGCAGCGTGATCCGCCACCCAGGCTTGGCCCGCACGAATGTTGGCCCACTCCAGATCGAACAACCGCAGGCCGCAGAGCAGAGCCGAGCCGCCCTTGAGATAGAGGGTCCGAGCCTCCGTCAGAACACCCCGGTAGTACTCAGCATGTCGACGCTGCGCCCCGGTGCGCTCTTCCTCGCTGCAACGGCTGTCTGCGAAGACCCGCGCAAGGTCATGGAGGCGATATCGGCCGTCGTCTCCGTCCACGAGGCTCCTCCGGACCAGCTCGCCGAACGCCGTGTCCGCCGTCTCCGGCTCCAGCTCCCAGACCGCGGCTGCCGCGGGAGCGTCGAAGCTCGCGGGAAAGACGGCCAGGGTCCGCCAGCGGCCAGCCAGCTCTCCCGGCAGGAGATCGTAGGAGAGGCGCAGCGACGCCTCGATCAGCCCCAGCTTCGCCGTTCCGCTTTCCAGCCGGGAGGCATACGAGGCCGGGGAGAGGTCGGGCCGCTCGGCGAGGGCGCCTGCCGCATGGCGGAGGGCGAACGGCACGCCGGCACAGACCGCGGCGATCCGCTCCGCCTGCTCCCCGATCCGCGGCGCGATCCGGAGGAGGAGCGCCCGGGCGTCCTCCAGCGGCATCTCGTCCAGGTCCTTCACCTGAAAGCCGGGCAGGTGGAAGAAGAACCGCGAGGTCACCAGCAGGAGGCAGCCCTCGGGAGGGATCAGCGGCCGGACTTGGTCCGCGCCGGCCGCGTTGTCCATGAGGAGAAGAGCGCGCCGGCCGTGAAGGGCGGACCGGTAGAGCGCCGCGATCTCGGCTTCGCTCTCCGGCAGGCGGGTGTCGGGATGGAACGCTCGGATCACGTACGCCATGGCCTGGGCCGCGGGCACGGGGTTGACGCTGACGCCCTGGAGATCGAGATAGATCTGGGCGTCGGGGTAGAGAGGCGCAAGCTCCCGGGAGAGCGCGAGAGCGAGCGCGGTCTTGCCGATGCCGCCCATGCCGCGGACTCCGGAAATAGTCACGCCGCCGCGCGTGGCTGCCTCCCGCAGATCCGCGAGCTCGGCCGTGCGGCCGGTGAAGTCGGCGGGCGGGGGAGGGAGCTGGTGGAGCGGGCGCAAGACGGCCGCGGCTTCCGAGGCCGGCTCCGGTGGAGGCGGCGGCGCGCCGTCCCGGAGGAGTTCCAGGATCTCTTTGGCGATCTTCTTCAGCTCGGTATTTCGCTTCGCACCGGGGAACGACTCCAGCGCCCGGCCATCGCGCGGCCGGGCCTGGAGCTCCGAGATGCGGACCTCCTCCTCCCACAGGCAGTCCTTCACGATCACCGGCACGACGTGGACTCCCTCCCGCACGCGGCGCTCCAGGAGGCGAGGGACCTCGCGCGTCTGTGATGAACGTCGAAGCGAGGAAGTCGGGCGAGACCAGGAGTACCGCCACGCGGGCCTCGCCCATGGCGGTTTCGATCTCCGGAAGCCATGTCTGGCCGGCGCGGATGAGACGGTCGTTCCAGACACGGAGGCGGCCGTCCCGCTCCAGGCCGGCGAGATGCTTCACGAGGCGGGCTTTCCAGGCTTCGTCCGCGTGGCAGTAGCTGAGGAAGACAGTCGGGGGCACGGAAGAATGTTAGCGGGAAACAGCTCCGAAGGGGCGCCTGCAGGCCGCCGCCGCACGTGCTGGTGGGCAGTGCGAGCTCGCGATGAGGTGTCCTCTTCGGCTCACCAGCGCTCGTCCCTCCAATCGGTTCCGGCGGCGTCCAACTCGCTCGCTGTGCGGGCTTGTCCCCGGGCGAGCTCGACATCGGCGAAGAGATCATTCAGACGTTTTGTGACCTCGGCATCACGACGGGCACGGACGGTTGCGATCGCGGTTTTGCGTTGAGCCATGGGTAGACCTTCTGATAACGACAGCTAAAGTACCACGTTGAGGGTCGGTGCGAGGTCGGTCCGGACCATGCCACAATCCCCCCTGCCATGACCGACCTCGCGACCTCTTCCGCCGTCTCCGTCCGCGCGCTTGAAAGCCCGCCGGCCCGCCCGGTTCTCGCCGCGCGCATCCCCCCGAACGGGACCTCCGACCCGGACGAGATCCTGACTCTCTTCATCGAATGGGTCGCCGAGATCGGCCTGGATCTCTATCCGGCGCAGGAAGAGGCCCTCCTGGAGATCATGGCGGGGAAGCACGTCATCCTGAACACGCCGACCGGCTCGGGCAAGTCGCTGGTCGCCCTGGGGCTCCATTTCAAGGCGATGTGCGAGGGGCGCACGTCCTACTACACGAGCCCGATCAAGGCCCTCGCCAGCGAGAAGTTCTTCGCCCTCTGCGAAGACCTCGGCCCGGCCAACGTCGGCATGCTGACCGGCGACGCCAGCATCAACCCCGACGCCAAGGTGCTCTGCTGCACGGCCGAGGTCCTCGCCAACATGGCTCTGCGCGAGGGCAAGCGCCTCGAAGCCCCGTACGTGGTGATGGACGAGTTCCATTACTACTCGGACCGCGAGCGCGGCTGGGCCTGGCAGGTGCCCCTGATCACCCTGCCGAGGACCCGCTTCCTTCTCATGTCCGCCACCCTGGGCGACGTGAGCGCCATCGCCGAGCACGTCCAGAGCCGCACCGGCATCGAGGTGGCGCTGGTCAGCTCCAGCGACCGTCCGGTCCCCCTGGACTACGAATACCGCGAGACGCCGCTCCACGAGACGGTCGATGAGTTGGTGAAGGGGGGCCGGGCGCCGGTCTACATCGTGAGCTTCACGCAGCGCGAGTGCGCCGAGCTGGCCCAGGCGCTCACCAGCATGCAGATCACCACGCGGGAGGAGCGCGAGCGCATCCGCGACGCCATGGCGGGCTTCCGGCTCGACACCCCCTACGGCAAGGAGTTCCGGCGCTTCCTTTCGTTCGGGATCGGCGTCCACCACGCCGGGCTCCTCCCCAAGTACCGCCTGCTCGTCGAGCAGCTTTCGCAGCAGGCGCTCCTCAAAATCATCTGCGGCACCGACACGCTCGGCGTCGGGGTCAACGTCCCGATCCGCACGGTGCTCTTCACCAAGCTCGCGAAGTTCGACGGCAACAAGGTTTCGATGCTCTCGGTGCGCGACTTCAAGCAGATCGCCGGCCGCGCCGGCCGCAAGGGGTTCGACACCAAGGGGAGCGTGGTCGCCCAGGCGCCCGAGCACATCATCGAGAAGCGCCGGAGCGAGATGAGCGGCAAGAAGAACAAGGTGGTCAAGGGGCCGGCCAAAGGGGAGGTCTCCTGGACCGAGGAGACGTTCGACAAGCTCATCACGCGGCCGCCGGAGACGCTCAAGTCGCGCTTCCGCATCACCCACGGGATGATCCTGAACCTCCTGCAGCACGACGCCGAGCTCGACGATCCGAACGCCCGCAACTTCGATTCGCTCCGCGAGCTGATCCGCCTCAGCCACGAGGACGAGGGGACCAAGGGCCGGCTCCTCTCCTACGCGGCTCTCATGGTGCGCTCCCTCTACCGCGCGGGCATCATCCGCATGAAGCGGGATACGGCGACTGATTACCTGTGGGCGGTCGTCGCCGAGGATCTGCAGTGGGACTTCTCGCTGTTCCACGCCCTCTCGCTCTACCTGATCGAGACGATCGGCAAGCTCGATGCGGCTTCGCCGGAGTACTCGCTGGACCTGATCACGTTGGTCGAGTCGATCCTGGAGGACCCGGAGGTCATCCTGCGCAAGCAGGTCGACCGGATCAAGGGGGACCTCGTGGCGCAGATGAAGGCGGACCACGTCCCCTACGAGGAGCGGATGGAGAAGCTCGAAGGGATCACGCACCCCAAGCCGCAGTCCGACTTCATCTATGGAACGTTCAACCAGTTCCGCGGCAACCACCCGTGGGTCGGGGGCGAGGACATCCATCCGAAGTCGATCGGCCGCGAGATGATCGAGGGGTACATGAGCTTCGGCGACTACGTGAAGCGCTACGGCATCCAGCGGAGCGAAGGGGTCCTCCTGCGCTATCTGTCACAGCTCTACCGCACCCTCGATCTGAACATCCCGGAGATGGTCAAAGACGAGGCTGTGCTGGATGCCCAGGGCTTCTTCCGGACGATCCTCCACCATACGGACACCAGCCTGCTGGAGGAGTGGGAGAGCCTGCTCCATCCGGAGCTCCTGCTGCAACGCGGAGAGACGCGCAAGGTCGAGACCGAGAAGCTGTGGATCGAGGAGCTGCTGGCCGATCCCAAAGGCTTCGCCTCGCGGGTGCGCGCCGAGATGCACCTGCTGGTCCGCGCGCTTTCAAATAAGGATTGGGAGGAGGCGGTCACCACCGTGCGCCAGGACCCGGCTCTCCCTGAGACGGTCTGGGACCCGGAGCGCTTCGAGCAGACCCTGGAGCCGTTCTTCGCGGAGTACGGCGAGCTCGTCTTCACGCCCGAGGCCCGGCGCCACCAGTGGACCCACGTCCGGCCCACCGGCGAGCGCACCTGGGAGGTCACCCACACGCTCCTCGATCCGCAGGAGGACAACCTCTGGGCCGTCATCGGCTCGATCGACCTGCGCGATCCGGACATGATCGACGGCCCGCTGGTGCGGCTGCACCGGATCGGGGCGTAGGGGTGCCGCGAAACCTGCTCCCGCCCAGAGACGTAGGAAGAGGTGAGCCAAAGGAGGGCTCGCGCCGATGGGTACGTTCCTGGCCTGGTTGCTCCTCTTCATCTTCTGCTGGCCGCTGGCGCTGCTGGCGTTGATCCTCTATCCGTTCTTCTGGCTCCTCGCGATCCCGTTCCGGCTGGTGGGGATCACGCTCGACGCCGTCTTCGAGCTCCTCAAAGCCCTGCTTCTCCTGCCGGCGCGGATTCTCGCTCCACGCCAGGCCTGATCTCCTGATCCTGGTCTCATGCGCTGCGCCCGGCGGGTGTGCCTGCCGGGCTTTTTTTGCGCCTCAGGGTTGACAGAGGGTTGAATTCTGACCCCTGGGCGGGTCAGACTCCTCCCACGGTGGATCAAATTTTGATCCCTTACGCCCCCTCCTTCTCCTCTCGGATTTCCTCAACTCGTTGATTCAATGAGCCTTTCGAGATTGCGCCCAAGTTGGCGCGCTCCTTGCGACCTCATGCGGGTCCAATGGACAAGGAGAGGAAATGAAATCGATGGATTTGAAGAAGTCTGGGTTGTCGCACTTCCTTCGCGGCTGCGCTTTTGCGGCAGCTTCCCTTCTTCTGGTTCTCCCCTCGGCGGGCTGGGCTGCCGACGAGGCAGAGGAAGAGGAGACGGCAAAAGACCAGGAGATGAAGGACGCGTATCTAAAGGCCGTGCCCTATCCGGGCGGGCTGGAAGACGAGAGCGACCTGATCAAGATGCATTCCTTGCGTCTCTGGTATCTGATGACCTATCCCACGGGCCAGATGCCCTCTTCGCCCTGGACCAAGGCGAAGAAGCACAATGACAAGAAGGTGAAGGACGCGGCGATCTGGGAAGAGGAGGGGCTCCTTCCTCCCTCGGGCCGCAGCTCGAACAACGGCGACGGCCCGCGCCTCATCACGGATGAGGCGGTCATCGCGCCGGGCACCAACACCTGGGTCTCCTACGGCCCCAAGCCGCTCGACTCGGTGGGCACCACCAACAACGCCTACCAGTACGGCACCGTGGCCGGCCGGATCAGCGTCGGCGGCATTGCCATCCACCCGACCACCCCGAGCATCGCGTATGCCGGATTCACCGCCGGCGGCCTGTGGAAGACCACCAACCTGGGCTCGGCGACCGTCACCTGGACGCCGCTGTGGGACGACAAGGACTTCGTCGTCCAGTCGGCCGGCGCGATCGAGTTCGATCCGAACAACAGCAACGTCCTCTACGTCGGAACGGGTGACTGGGACGCGGCCGACCAGTTCAGCGAAGGCATCATGAAGACGACCGACGGTGGCACCACCTGGGCCCACCTCGGCGCGGACATCTTCACCCCGTTCTCGCCGACCCTGCCGGCGGGGGGCAACCGCTGGGCCAGCCAGAACGTCCGCGTCATCAAGGTCGACCCCAAGAACTCGAACCGGATCCTGGTCGGCACCCGCTATGACCTCTACATCTCGAACGACGCCGGCGCCAACTGGCAGATCTGCCCCTTCGGCAACAACTACACCAATCCGTCGATCAGCAACCCGACGGCCCTGGCGGTCAACCGCATCAGCAGCATCCATCTCGACTCGCGCGGCGCGAGCACCGTGGCCTACGTGGCGGTCGGCTATCCCTCGACCGCCAACAACGGCAACAACGGCGTCTACAAGTTCACCCTGCCGGCGACCGGCTGCCCGGCCTGGCCGAGCGGTTTCACCACCCTGTTCGGCGGTTTCCCGGCGGGCACCGGCAACGGCACCAACGGCGGCAGCCTGACGGGCCGCGTCGAGCTCGCGGCCGGCACCGGCGCGGACGGCAACCTGACCCTCTACGCCCAGGTCGCCCGGTCCGACAACTACAACGTCGAGGGCACCTACGTGCTGCGGCCGGATGGCGGCGCCACGACCTGGACGAAGCTCACCGGCAGCACGACCCTGCCGACCTGCGCCTCCAGCACCGGCGGCGGCAGCGGACAGGACTGGTACGACCTGTTCATCGCGGTCAATCCGTCGAATGACAAGGACCTCTACATCGGCCACATCGATACCTACCGGGCGACGGTGAGCTCGACGTACTCGTCGGTGTCCCACACCAACCTGACCAACGTGTACACGACGTCCTGCCCGTCGTATGGCAAGGTCCACCCCGACCAGCACGCGTTCGTCTTCGTGCCCGGCACGAGCGGCACGACCTTCCTGCTCGGCAACGACGGCGGCGTCTACTACAACAACGCGAGCGGCGCCACGGCCAACTGGAAGCAGCTCAACGACTCGTTCAACACCAACCAGTTCTACGCCGGCCAGATCGGTAAGGACTTCGCCAACGGCCAGCAGTGGTGGGCCGGCGGCATGCAGGACAACGGCAACGCCACCTGGGACAGCTCGAAGTCGACTCTCACCGCCACCGGCCGGTCGGTCGGCGGCGACGGCTTCTTCATGGCGTTCGACGTGCTCGCCGGCACGGAGACGGCCGGCTGGTGGTTCAGCGAGTACACCTACGGCTCGCTGTACTGCTCGAAGAACAGCGGCGCGGACGGTCCGTTCGCCTCGGCCTGCGGCCCGAACGCGTACACCGGCTCGCCCGATTGGAGCATGCCGTTCCTGATGGACACGCTGCACTGCACCAACAGCGTCTGCCGCAACCTGATCCTCGGCGAGGACTACGTCTGGGTGGCGGGCGCGATCGGCGTGCAGAAGCCGACCTGGAAGAAGGTCTCCGGCTCGCTGATCCGCGCCGGCTCGACCACCGATTCGATCATCGCGCTCGGCCTGGCGCCGAACAATCCGAAGGCGGTGGCGGCCGGCACGGCCGAAGGCAAGCTGTGGTGGTCGGAAACCGTCTACTCGGGCACCGGCTGCACGCAGGCGGCGGCCAACACCGCGTCGTTCTCGTGCGCGCCGCTGACCAGCGCGACCTGGCGGGACGTGGACTCGACGAACGCCGTACTGCCGAACCGCGCCATCCTCGGCACCACCTTCGATCCGACGGACCACACCCGGATCTACGCCGCGGTGGGCGGTTTCGACACCAACACCCCGACCACGCCGGGCCACGTCTTCGAGCTCAAGTGGAACGGCACGGCCTGGACCCGGTCGAACAAGACCGGCAACCTGCCCGACGTGCCGGCCGCCGGCATCGCGGTGAACCCCGGCAACCGTAAGCAGGTCTTCCTCGGAACCTACTTCGGCTTCTACTACACGGACGACATCGACGCGGCCGTCCCGGTGTGGACGCGCTATCAGTGGGGCCTGCCGAACACGGTCATCCAGTACCTGACGGTCGATCGCGGCCCGGCCGCGACCCCGTTCGCCGGCACGACCCTGATGGCCTTCACCTACGGCCGCGGCGTCTACGCGATCAAGCTGCCGACGGGCGGCGCCAGCTTCCCGATTCACTGATCGGTCTCACTGGAATTTCTTGAAATCGGGCCCCGGGAAACCGGGGCCTCTTTTTTTTCCGGATAGAATGGCCGCGATGCGCTTCTTCAATACGGCCGGTCCCTGCGATCCCGCCAAGCACTACATGCTCCCACCGGAGAGACGCCTGCCCGAGGTGCGCGACCTTATCGACCAGGAGCATTACTTCGTGCTGCACGCTCCACGGCAGACGGGCAAAACGACGAGCATCCGCGCCTTGGCAAGCTCCTTGACGGCCGAGGGGCATTATGCTGCTCTGGTTGCGAGCTGCGAGACAGGGCAGGCTGTGGGGGGAAGGCTGGACGAAGGGATCGCAACGGTGCTCGATGCTCTCCATCTGGCAGCGCGCATCGATCTTCCGGCCGAGCTGCGCCCGCCCGATCCAGATCCTACCCTCTCGGCTGCGACGCGCCTCCAGGACTTCCTCACCCGATGGAGTCAGCAGTGCTCTCGCCCCATCGTGCTTTTCCTGGACGAGGTCGATGCGCTGCTGGATGAGGTCCTCCTCTCGGTTCTGCGGCAACTTCGCGCCGGTTATCCAGGCCGGCCAGGCGCATTTCCACAGTCGGTGGCTCTCATCGGGCTCCGGGATGTTCGCGATTACCGCATCCGGCTTCGGCCAAACACAGAAAGCCTCGGAACTTCGTCTCCCTTTAACATCAAAGTCGAGTCCCTGACGCTCAGGAATTTCACGGCCCAGGAGGTCGCCGAGCTCTACGACCAGCACACGGCGGAGACAGGCCAGATCATCACAGATGAGGCCAAGGCTCTGGCCTATGAGCTCACCCGTGGACAACCTTGGTTGGTCAATGCTCTGGCGCGGCAGGCTGTGCAGGTTCTGGAACGCGACAGAAGCGTTCCGATCCAGGCCTCGCAGATCGAGCGCGCCAAGGAGATCCTCATCGAGAGGCGGGACACCCACCTCGATTCCCTGATCGACCGTCTCCGCGAGCCTCGGGTCCGGAGGATCCTGGAGCCGATCCTGGCAGGAGAATTCCTATCCCCGGATGTGCTGGACGATGACATCCAATTCGTCGAGGACCTGGGGCTCGTCGCTCGTTCCGTGGGACTCGAGATCGCCAACCCCATGTATCGCGAGATCATCCCCCGCGCGCTGACGTCCGTTACGCAGCGGTCCCTTCCTTTGGGACGAGCCTCGTTCGTGGCAGACGAGGGGACCTTGGATACTTGCGCGCTTCTTGAGGACTTCCGCGCATTCTGGTGCCAGCATGCCGAGTCTTTCCTGGATCGGCAGCCCTACTCGGAGGCTGCCGCCCAACTCATCTTCATGGCGTTTCTCCAGAGGGTGGTCAACGGCGGGGGTTATATCGATCGGGAGTATGCGATTGGCAGCGGCCGGATCGACCTGTGCGTTCGCTGGCCCTATGCAGGAGGGCTGCAACGTTGGGCGATCGAGCTGAAGGTCTGGCGCGATGGCCGGCCTGATCCGCTCCAGGATGGTCTGGAGCAACTGAGCGCCTACCTCGACCGCCTTGCTCTAGACCAGGGGACCCTGATCCTCTTCGATGGCCGTACTCAAACCTCACCCCTTCCGGAGCGCTGCTCACAAAACGAGATGGAGCATCGAGGGCGGCGCATCACGGTTCTACGGCTGTAATCGCACCACGATCACCCGGCCCCGCCCGCCCGCATTCGGGGAGAAGAGCAGTACCTCGGGGCGTCCGTCGCCGTCCAGGTCCTCGACGAAAGGCCCGCCGAGCGAAGCCGAACGGCTCACATCGGTGCTCATCCCGTCGTTGCCGATCCCGACCGAGACGGAGATCGTCTCCTGCGCGCCACCCAGGTCCACGACCTGCCGCGGCTTCCGGTCGAGGAGGTTCCGCCGCGGATCGGCGGTGCCGGCGAAGAGGCTGAGGCCCGTCTTCGCGATGGTCAACAGGTCGGCCACGCCGTCTCCCGTCACGTCCGGGCCGAAGCTCCACGCCCGCGCGTCCAGATTCCCCAGCTTCAGCCGCCGGGGGCGCTCGAAGCGGCCGTTGCCCTGGCCGAAGAAGGTGTCGATCACCAGATCGCCGCCGCCGAGCCCCTCGGGCTGGACGACGATCAGATCCTGCTTGCCGTCGCGGTCCAGATCGAGGAGGACCGGATCGATCGGGAACCAGCGGTGGCTTTCCGTCTCGAAGGCGAGCGACGGCGGCTGCCCCGAGCGGCTGCGGTCGGCGGCGAGCGGGAACAGCCGGAACCGCTGCTTCGCGAAGATCCCGATCTTGTCCGCGTCCGAAGTGGTCACGATGAGCACCGGCCGGCCGTCGAGCGCCACGTAGCGGAAGCCGTCCACGTTCTCCCGGTTGGGGAGCTGCGCCCAGGTATCCGTCCGGGTGCCGTCCTGGTTGAGGAGGACCGTGCGCAGACGGATCTTGCCGTTCTCCTCCGGGCCGACCGCCTGGAAGGGATCGCCGCCGGGGCGCGGAATCGGCGTCACGGAAAGGGACGAGAGCCGCAGCGCCTGCCGCTCCCGCGAGGCGTGGACGGGGAGCGCATGCTCCGGACCGGGCACGAGACGGCCGCCCTCGAGCTTCCAGGTGCGCAGGCGTCCCATCTGGGCCGCCTGGAAGGACGGAAGCAGGTCCGCCGACCAGCGCCGCAGATCCAATCCCGTCGCTTCGAGGAGGAGCCGCGGCGCGGAGATCGCCTCCGGCGTTCCCAGCGAGAAGAGCTTGCCGGGCTCGCCGAGGAGGACCTCTTCGGCGCCGTCGCCGTCGAGATCCGCCGCCGCCAGAGCGTTGGTCTCCGCGGGCAGACCGTCCAGCAGCCGGCGCGGCGCGCCCGCCTTATTCGGCTCAATCAGATCCGGCTCGATCAGATAGACCGAGCGCGGGCCTTTGGGGGAGAGGGTGGCCTTCGGATCGTCGGGAGTGACCAGGACGATCAGCCGGCGGCCGCCGTCCGCACCGCGCGGCCGGGCCGTGGCCAGCAGATGCCCGGGCAGGACCGCGACCGAGCGCCGGGCGCCCGCCACCGGCGTGACCGTCACCCCGATCGTCGGGGGCGGCGGCGGCGGTGGGGGAGCGGCGCCCGCGAGGAGGAGGGCGAGGGGGGCGGCAAGCCAGCTCTTCACGGGTCTCATCGCGCACCTCCACTCAAATAGAGGTCGAGCCGCACCGGCTGCGTCACCCCTTTTTCCGTTCCCCCGGCCTGGCGCGCCGGCTGGGGCTGGATGACCAGCAGGTCCGAAAGCCCGTCACCGTCCAGGTCGCGGATCTGCGTGAGGCTCAGATCGCGCGGCTCCTCTTCGAGCTTCAGGGAGAGATCGGGCTGGGCGTTGTAGCCGCAATCCGGCCGCCCGCGGTGGATGGAGACGGCCCGGCCCCGGCCCATCTGCACGAACTCGGGCCGGCCGTCGCCGTCGAAATCCCCCTCGAACTGCGAGACGTGACCGATCTTCAGGTTGTTGAGATTCAGATTGAATTTCCCCGAGAGGTCGAGCCCGCGCACCGGCTTGAACGTGCCGGCCGCCTGGCACCAGAGGTGGAAGTCGAGCCCGATGCCGATCCGCTGGACGGTCATGATCTTGACCGCCTGGAGCATCGAGAAGTCGAGCGTCGTGAGGATCAGGTCCTCCTTCCCGTCGCCGTTCAGATCCTGAAAGCCGCCGGGCAGCCGGAAATCCACCTCGCTGCTGCTCCCCTCCAGGGCATACCCCTCGACCTCGAATTGCTGGTAGGCCTTGGGCTCCATGGAGAGATCGGCGCGCGACCGGTGAAGCCGGTAGATGAAATGCGGGCGCTTGGCAGCCGCCATCTCCTTGCGGAAGCCCGCGTCCTCGCCGGGCCCCTTCTCCTCCTGCGTCACATACTCGGCCTTCCCGTCGCCATCGAGATCGCCGAACCAGGAGGGCTGGGGCTCTTTCTTCTTAGAGGCATTGTTCGAGGCGTCGTTCGTCTCCGGAGGATCTTCCCGGTACTCGCCCAGAGGAGCGATGGGCTCGCCGAACCGTCCGCCGCCGAGGTTGCGCAGCACGCGGAAGCCGCGCAGTCCGCCGAACGAGTGGAACAGGACCATATCCGGCCGGTGGTCGCCGTCCACGTCGCGCAGCTCGGGAAGCGGATAGCGCCGGACGAGCGGATCGCCGCCGGGGCGCTGGAGGTCGTCCAACGGGAAGCGGACCCGCGCGGCCGGCGGAGTCGCGAGCCCGCCGGAGCCGCTCAGGTACACCGAGATCCCCTCAGATGTAGGAAAGAGGACGTCGCCCCGGCCGTCGCCGTCGACGTCGCGCACCAGGTTCAGGTTGGGAAGGAACGTGGAGGTCCCGGCGAGGACGGACCGCTCCGTGACCACCGTCTCCCACGAGAGCTCCGGGGGACCGGAGGCGCCGGGCTTCATCCGCAGCACGGACAGGCCGTCGTCCGTCATCGCGATGACCGGCAGCCCCGGAGGGCCGGCCTCGACCGTGAGGATCGACGTATCGATCGGCAGCGCCACCGCCCCGGGTCCGAAGCCGCCGTCCGGCCGGCCCGGAAAGACCCGGATCTCGCGGCGGTCGACGAGAGACGGAATGACGGTGAGGACCTCGACGAGACCCTCGACGTCATCCGTCTTGGCGGATTCTTCGATCTCGATCTGGCCCCAGCGGGTGTAGGCGACCACCACGGCGAGGTCCCGCCGCCCATCCCCGTCCACGTCCGCGGCGACCACGGCGGCCGGTGCGCCCGGCAGCGGCAGGGGCAGATAGCGAAGCTCCAGCTTCTCCCGGGCCGCAGCGGCGGGGCGGGTGGGGGAGAGGAGAAAGGAGATGAGGATCAGGAAGGAGAGGAGGGACGGTCGGCTCAGTCGTTTGATCCAGTTGATCATGCGCAGGGTTTCCACTGGAGAGACGCCGGAGGCGTCCGGATGTTTCAGGGGAACGCAGGTCGAGAATCGACTGCGGGCAGTCAGTGCCCTCAAGAAATACGTCGAGACTGCCAGTCCAGTCTCGGCCTGCCCCGGACTTTGGATCATCCACGTCGGTCCAAAGGTCGAGACTATCGCTTCTTCAGAAACTTCCGTCGCCCCATAGGTCGAGAATAGGAGGAATGAGGTCGAGAATCAGGTGCCAGAAGTCGAGACTGGCCGTCCGAAGGGAGCTACTAAACCGGCGGAGGTCGAGTATTGCACCTTACTCTCGACCTGCGGGAGCTCTGGCGTAGTACACTTTCCAGGTCGGCTCCCGACAAATCCGGCGGTCGCGACACCCGGTCGAGGGCGGGTCGAACATCTCCCGAACGTGGAGGGAACATGCCGAAGCAGTGGTCCGTCGAGCAGATCCTGGCCTCCCTGGAGGCCGAAGCGGCCGTCCACCGCGAGCGGGCGGCCTACTTCGCCGAGCACGAGGCCTTCTACCGGGAGAAGCGCACCCACCACGAGACCCAGCTCGAAGCCATCACCCGCCGCCTCGACGCCTTCCGAGCCGCGCACGCCGACGCCCTCGACCTCGTCCGCCAGATCGCCCCCGACCCCGTCCCCCCGGACGAAGGAGACGACATCGGCTCCGCCTCGAAGCCGCGTCTGACGCGAATCGTCGACGCCATCCTGGAAGACCTCCGCCCCGACCAGCCCTTCGGCCCCGGCTGGCTCACCCAGGAAGCCAACCGTCGTCACGGAGAGAAGCTCCGCAATCCCATCACGCCACGGCAGATGTCGGACGTGCTGCGACGGCTGACGAGGGTGGGGAGGCTGCGGCAGGTACGGCAGGGGAGGGCGCGGCATGAGGCGCGGTTTGTGCGGGTGGGGTAGGCGCAGAGCAGTTGTTCTCTACCCGGTCTGCGCGCTCGGCTTGCCAGGCTCCGCGCCAGCGCGAGCCCGAAGCCCCTCGACGTAGGTCGCACGCTTTTCAGCATCGGGAGATTGTCGCACTGTCAGAGCGGGAGGAAACGAATCTGTGCCTCGAGCTCCTCAGGTTGACTCGCCAGCAGCAGGATCTCGAGATCCTCGATGACTCGGCCGATCGGACTGTCGGTCAAGGCGACGACGACTCCCGGCATGGAGAGTCCGGAACGGACACGCTCCCAGGCATAGCCCACCAAGGTCTCGATGTCGTGGGTGAGGAGGACTCTGTTCTCGTCAGCGGCGAATTGGAGGAGAGTAGGGTCGTCCGCTCCGTACAGGGCCGTGTCCTGGGCTCGCACCACGTCGAGGTCCGGAACCTGGCGCAGGAGGGCGCGAAGAATGCGCCCGTTGAAGTTTTCGTCGGCTAACAGGCGCAGCACAGGGGCGCTCAGCGGCCGAGCCGGGCGAGGAGCCGGTCGCGCAAGCCGGTCTGTGGGGAGCGGGCCTCGATCTCGCGCCGAAGCGCTTCGGCCTGCGTACGCCGCTCGCGAAGATAGGAGTCGACCTCCTCGCGGTGCCGGAGGTAGTAAGTGACCACCGCATAGACGTCGTCGAGCCGGAGGACGGGGAAGTCCTGCGCGATCTCCTCCGGTGTCGCGCCTGTGAGGAACGTGTCGATCACCGTGCTCAGGGTGACCCGGGTTCCCGCGACGCGGATGACTCCGTCGGCATCGGTCGACAGGGGAATCGGCTCCATGGCCGCAGCGCTCAACATGGGATTAGAATACCAGAGGTTCACGAGGGTCCATCGGCCCTCCCCCTTCATCTTCCATTCATCCCCCCGCTGCCATCCTGCACAACGAGGAGGTCTCGATGTTCAGGATGTCCATCAGAGCCGATGTGTGCCCGCGGCCGGAGGCCGCTCGACAGGCGGCGCTTCTTCTGTTGATCTCGCTGGGCGGTGCTCCCGCTGTCCTGGCTCAATCCCCCGCACCCGCTCCGGCGGCCAGCCCGGCTCCGAGCGAGTCTTCGGTTCCTCCGGATGCGGCGCTGGAAAGCAATGGCGCGGTCATCGGCGACGTCGTCCTCCGGGTCGGCGACGTGTTCGATCCCAGCGATCCGAAGGAGAATCATCTGCTGTTCCGGCTGGCCAACAAGCTGCACAGGAACACCCGGGACGAGGTGATCGAGCAGCAGCTCCTGTTCAGGCCGGGAGACCGCTACTCCCGCCATCTGCTCGACGAATCGGAGCGGCTGCTGCGGCAGAACCGTTATCTCAATGACGTGAAGATCCGTCCGGTCCACTATGACGACGGCCGGGTGGATCTCGAGGTGGTGACCCGCGACGTCTGGACGCTGAACGTGGGCGCGGGGCTGGGCAGGAGCGGCGGCCTTCCTGCGCGACCGTTTCGAGGCAGCCGAGGGCTTCGCGGCGCCGGGCGTGCTCCCAGAGGACCGGACGCTGGCGTTCCCCTGGATCGCCTGGGATTCGATCGAGGACAAGTTCGATCAGGCCCGGGACGTGGACCAGATCGAACGGACCGAGGACTTCCATCTCGGCAGCCGCCTCCACGCGCGCCTCGGCTGGTCG
>DATFPH010000165.1:0-45473 GCA_035264905.1 Thermoanaerobaculia bacterium | reverse complement strand
GACGTAGAGGCGCGTGCCGTCCGCGTTGAACGCCAGGTCCTCGCCGTAGAAGCCGGTGCGGAACTCGCCGATCACCTGGTCGGAGGCCGTGTCGATCACGCTGGCGAAGCTCGCGTACTCGTGGACCACCACGGCATAGGGGACCGGATAGATGCGGCTGTTGAGCGGTGCCACGGCCACCCCCATCGGGCGGGTGCCGCTGGCTTGGCCGGCCGGGCGCAGGTCGATCCAGCCGAGGACGCGCCGGAGGGCGGTGTCCACCACGGCGACCCGCCAATCGGGGTATCCCTCCCGGCCGGGCAGGGTGACGTAGAGCTTGCCGCCGTCCGGGGTCAGGGCGAGCGAGGTCGGCCAACTCCGGAACGGTTGCGGGATGAACGGCCAGTGCTGGCTGCCGCTGCTCACCTGCGGATCGTTGGGATCGATCCGCGTGCCGGGATCGGGGCGCCCGTCGATGTAGCCGGCTCCAAACAGGATCTTGGTGAAGCGCTCCAGCCCGGCGCGCTGGCCGACGGATTCCGCGCCCACCAGGTTCTTGACCGGATCATCCGTGGGGCCGGTGAGGATCCGTCCCCGCGAATCGGTCTTGACCGCGGTCGAGAAGAAGCGCAGGTGGAAGGGGGCCTCGGGGAGAGCCGGCGCCAGGACCTGGCGCTCGAAAGGGGCGGAGAGGTCGGCGTGAGCGGCCTGGGCCCCGACCTGCCGGACGAGGGTGCCGAGGACCAGCAGCAGGCAGATGAAGACGATCAGGTTGACGGGAGCAAGAAGCTTGCGGCGGAGACGGGGAGAAGGGGGGCGTGGAAGTCGAGATCTCGCAGGCATGAGTCCTCCTCGGGTTGCGCCTGTCGTGAGCCATGGAGGATGCCGCGGCCTCTGGGAGAGGCGCGCGCAGGCATCCCATTGCTCCTTGAGACAGCGGAGGAGGCGCTGCGGAACAGGTTTTTTCAGAGCCTGGCCAGGTCTAGGCGAAAGGCTGGTTTGAAGGAGGCACACCTCTCTCCCGGACGATCTCCCGCAGCACCTCCACCAGCCTTCGGCGATCCTCGTCGTTCCGCAGGTAGAACCAATTGATCTCATAGAAAAGGTCCGGCAGCCCGGCTTCGCTGAGATTCGTGTCGTCCAGCACCACGGGAAGAATCACCAAGCTGGAAGGGCCTCGTTCGCTGAAGATCCTCGCCGCGTAGGCATGCTCGCCCCGGAAAAACCGCCGGCTCGGGTCCAGCGTATGCCGGGACAGCAGGGCCACGAAGACGGTGCTCAGCTCGATCGCTTCCTTCGATCTTTCGCCTTCGGTGTCCTCCATCATCTCCGACATAACCAATTCCCCCCAGACCCTGAGGCCGGCCCGCTTGAGCTCTATGCGCAGGTCCTGGGCGAACGCGGCGTCTTCGCGGGAGGAGCTGAGAAAGATAAAACCAGGTTTGACCTCCCGAGGCTCCTGCTCGATGGGGGGCTCGGGCTGTGCCGGTTCCTCGACGGCCGGAGGGACGGGCGGCGCGGCTCCGGCGGTGGCTTCGAGGAGCTCAAGGAGCGTCGCGAGACTCCTTTCGTAATTTTCCCGCTGGCTGAAGTCGATCGCCGTCGTCACCGGGACGTCCGATCCCAGGACCTCTTGAGGAGGATCGATCATGAGAGTGATAATCGGGCGCCCGGCGCTCTGAGCGAGATCGACTTCAAAAAGCATGCTAGAACTTAAACGGAAGTTCTTGGAGAGCACCAGCAGGAACGTATCGGTAGATTGCATGCCCTCGACGGTCCTCGACTGAACGGGCTGCTCTGGCGAGAAATGATCGGCCGTCCAGACGCGAACGCCACGAGCCTGAAGCACCGGACCGAGCCAGTCGACGAAATCCTGATCTTTATCCCTATAGCTGATGAAACAGCTCCCATATCTGTTGGGTGTCGCGGCGTTCTCCGTCCTCTGTTCTCTTTCGCCGTCCGGCTTCGCCAGCAATTTCCGCGGAGACCGCAGCGTCACTCCTCCGATCCGGATCTCCTCATCCGGGAGCCGCTCCAGCAGGCTCGCCGCGTCGTCGGCGCGCCCCTGTTCCATGGCCTCGATTCCGGCCGCGTAGGTCAGCAGCGTCGGATACTTCACGAGCGGCACGGACAACGCCGACGCGAGGCCGCTGAACTGCACGCGCGCGGCGACCTCGCCCTGCGTGCCCTGGTCCAGGGCGGCCGCGAGCTGCATGGCGGCGGTCTCGGGTTGCAGGAACGCGAGGGCGACCCAGCCCTGGATGGCCAGGTAATCCTCGGCGAGACGGTCCTGCTCCGCGCTCAGCCGGCCGCGCTCGCTCTCGATGTAGGTCGCCAGGAAATCCGCGACTCTCTGCACACGCGAAACTTTCCCGCCGGGATAGGCCGGATCGAGCTGATCGAGGAGCAGGCGCCGGGCTTCCGGATCGAACTGATAGTAGCCGCCGCCGATGTCTTCGCAGAACGGGGCGAGGAGGACGTCGGCCTCGGTCTCGTGGGACGCCTCGCGGATGAAGTTCAAACGGAGCAGGTGGAGGAATCCCGGGCGGAAGCTCTGGGGCACGGCCGCATGGAGGGCCAGGCGCAGCGCGGGCTCGCCCCGCTCCGCGGCGAAACGCATCACGTTTTCATAGGCTTCCAGGGGACGCATCAGGCGCTCCGGCGGCCTCGCAGGAGATCGATGGCCTGAATCAGGCCGTCCTCGTTCAATTCGGTCATGGTGAGGCTCGAAAACCGCGCGATCCGCTCCGCCGAGGTCCCCTTCCAGCGGCGCCGCGGCATCGGGTTCACCCAGGCGACCGGCTGCCAGGAGCCGGAGACCCGATCCAGGAACTGCCGCGTGCTCTCGATCCGTTCGCGGTCGCGCCGGCCGCGGGCCGCGCCGGCATCGCTCACGATCAGGAGCGTGCTGCCGGCGTGCCGCTCCAGGAGCTCTCCGACGGGCACGGCTCCGGTCAGCGTCTCGGTTTCATAGAGATGCTCGTCCGGCACGTTGTGAAAGAAGTAGAGAGCGGCGAGGCCCAGGCGCCCCTCGCGCAGAGACTCCGCCAGGGCGGGATGCAGGGAGCGCCAGGCCGCCATGCTCGGGCTGGCGTCCACGAGGACCACCAGCCGCGCCAGGTTGCGCCGCGACGGCACCAGGACGGGCTGGGTCAGGTAGCCGCGCCTGGACTGCTCCGCGATCGTGGCGGCGAGGTCCAGCTCCACCTTCGGGCCGGAACGTATGGCCCGGCGGAACCTCCGCCAGGTCACGATCAGGGACCGCAGGCTCACCGGCGGCCGGGGGTGGAGAATGAAGGGCTCCCGGCCCGAAGGGGCGACCTGGGCCTGAGGCAGGCCGAGCCCGGCCTGCGTCGAGGCGGAAAACTGGATCTGTGGGACCTGCGCCGGCTCACCGGACGCTTCTCCCTGGACGACGTTGTCCGTGTCCTCCTTGGGCTTCGGCGGCGGAGGCGGCTCGCCCCCGAGCAAGGCGGCGATCTCCTCGTCGGTAGGAACGGAGATCTCTCGGAAGAGCAGGTTGAGCTGCCTCGATTCTTCCTCGGTCCGCACCCAGAGCGTCTCGAGGAGCCGCAGCAGGCTCTGCCGGTCGCGTCCGCCATAGCCCATGGCGAGCGCACGCAGGGCGTCCTGATAGTCCCGGACCGTGAGCGGAAAGCCCCGGTCGTTCACCAGGTGCAGGAAGAGCCTTTCGAGGGGCAGCTCCGGTTCCATGCTCAGACCTGCCGGCGCTGCGCGAGGCCGGGGTAGGTGTCGAGATCGTTCATCGTCTTGAAAAGGGTTTCCCAATGCGGCGGCAGAGCCGGGTTTTGGGCCAGGCTCTCCTCGGTCTCTTCCTTCCAATGAAGGATCCTCACCCAATCGATCAGCTCGCCGGTGCTGGGCGGCTTCTGCGTATTGCCGACCGCGGTGCTGCGCACGGCGAGGAAGGACTGCGTGGCGGCGCGGAGCACACCCTCGCTCAGCTCTTGCTCCGTGAGCTTCGTGTTCTTGCGGACGATGTCCCGCAGCTCGTCGGTACTTTCGGGGAAGCGGAGGCGGATGTAGAGGCAGCGGCGCAGGAACGGCTCGGGCAACCGCTTCTCCCGGTTGCTGGTGATCACCACGATCGGGTGCTTGCCGGGCTCTCCCTGGACCGTCCTGCCAAAACCCTTTTCCTCGCGGCAGAGCGCCTCCTCCTCGGGCGGGAGGTCCTCGATCTGGAAGGAGAACCGGTCGAGCACGTCGAGCAGGTCGTTGGGAAAATCGATGTCCGCCTTGTCGACCTCGTCGATGAGGACGACGGAGGGCTCTTTCCGCTGAATCGCCTGTCCGAGGGGTCCGAGCGAAAGATAGGGATAGAGAAACTGGGCGCGCTGGTTGTCCCGGCTCTGCGCGTCCTGGAGACGGCGCAGGGCGTTGAGCCGGTAGAGCAGGTCCTGGGCGCGGGTGGTGCTCTTGACCGAGATCTTGACCGGCTCGCCCAGCCCCTTTTCTGCGGCAATGGAGTAGGCGAGCATGGTCTTGCCGCAGCCGGGCTCCCCCTCCACCAGGAGCGGGCGGCCGAGGGCGACCGCCAGGTTGACGATGTCGGCCACCTTGTCCTGGGCCACGTAGAAATCCGTTCCTTTGCCGGTGTACAGGGTCTCAGTCATTTTCTTCGTCCTCGGGCCACAGAGACTGGCGCTGCAGCCGGTCGACGACCCGCAGAGGGGTCCCGTCGGGTTTTCCTTGGTCGTCTTGCAGGACGCTGTCGGCGAGCTGGGCCCGCCGGTCCTCGGGGAGATTGATCTTTCCGAGCCAGAGGAGCACGTCCTTGCGCGTGAAATTCGTGAGCGTGGGAAGGAGCAGGAGCTTCGAGAAGTCCGCCGGCTCCGCGTCGAAATCGGGACCGCAGACCGCGGCTTCCCAGGCCGTGGAATCGCCCGAGTACTCCGTCACCACCGCGATCAGGCGGTGCGGGATCGGTTGCGTGGCGCGCAGCTCCTCCAGGCGATCATAGAAAGGTTTCCAGAACGAATCCCGGAAGACGGTGATCCCCCCGCTCAGGCGGCTCACCTGGTCCAGCGCGAACCAGAGCGGCTGCCGCTTGAGCTCGGCGGCGACCCGGCCGGCGAGCTCCTCCGGGGTCTTGATCTCGGCGCCGCCGGCGATGCCCAGCACCTTGGCCGTCCACTGGATCAGGACCGCGGCGTCGTAATGGTCGAGCGGCGGCCGGCCGGGTTTGGAGGGGCGGGCGCTCTTGAACGGCTGGGTCCGCAGGAGCGCCGCGAGAAAGGCCCTCTGGCCGGCGTCCTCGCTCCCGGAGACGAGAAGGCACGCCGCCGGAACGTCGGGGTCGGCGGGCAATTCGGCCAGAATGCCTTCCGCGGCATCGTGTTGCTTCTTGCGGCCCAGGAGACCGAGCTGCTCGTCCGCCAACCGCGTTCCGGAGGACGCGGGCGCGACATCCCCCCGGGCCGCCGCCTGGGGAGTCTGTCCCTTCCAGATCAGGCACGCGGTGATGCTGTACTCCCGCAGGTCCTGCAGCGTCGTGAACTCGCGGACCGTCCGCCAAGACCCGAGGACCTGGCCTTGGAAGGTCTGCAAAAGGGTGTCGTGCTGAGGCCGCTGTGAGTATCCCTGCGCGATCAGCGGCTCGGCGGCGGTCCGCAGTTCCTGGTCGGCCTGGCTCTGGGGCTTCGGCCGGAACACGGCAATGGGCGGGAAGGGTGTCTGTCCCCACTTGCCGAAGGCCCACTCGAATTCGAGGTGGGTGATCGACTTCTCATAGCCCGGCGGGATCGAGCCATACCAGTAGCCCATCATCAGAAAGAAGCCATCCGCTCCCTCGACGCGGGCCTTGCACTTGCGGACCGTCTCGTCATACCCGCCCGGCCAGTCTTCACTGAGGAAGACGACGACCTCGGCCTTCTGGAGCAGGACCTCCTGCACGGAGCGGCGGTAGCCTTCCAGGTCCTTGATCGTTGAGCTCAAGAAGATCTGCCAGGCAACGGCCGCTCCGGGGGATGCTGGGTTCGGGCTCAAATGGATGCGCTCTCCCTTTGCCACAGGCTATGCGGCCGGGCCGGCGGGGTCAAGCTCAGTCGCTTGGCTTCAGAACCGCTGGGAGAACCCCGTCAACAGAATGAAATCCGGGAACGTCGCATCGCCCTCCCGCCCGCTGTATGGGTTGGCCTCGCGGTTGCGGTGAAAGCCGATCGGTACATGTAGAGACCAGGTCGAGCCGCCCTTCGAGACGGTGAGGCCCGGCTCGACGAACATTTCATAGCCCGGCCGGCGCCAGCCGTGGCTGTCGCCGATCAGGTCGTAGCGGGGCAATCCTTCGACGCGATAGGCGAGACTGACGCCGAGCCCTGTCTGGCCGACCGGCATCACGGCTCCCATCCGCACAAGGTACTGGTCAGGAACCGAATTGACCAGCAGACCCTCCTGGGCGAATCCCGGACTGTTCGCGAAACCCAAGCCGACGATGATCGACGGCGTACCGTTGGTGTCGCGCGGATTCGCGAGATAGGTGCCGGAGGCGAACAGGGTTGCCTTGCCGAGAGGACGGAACGCCTGAGCATCGAGCAGGAGGCCCCAGCCGCCGTCGCCCGGTTGCACCGACTGATCGACAGCCTTGAGGGACGAGTTGGTGCCGTCGATATTGGGATATCTCTGGGTGACGTTGTGGTCCCCGGTCGGGGCTTTGATGCCCAGGCCCAGCGAGACATTGTGCCGGCTCTCGGGCGAGAAGACCCAATACCGCCCGGTCAGACTGACGTCGCCCAGTCCGCTCGCCTCCTGCTTGGCGCGCGGCCCGGGCTCGGGGCGGATCGGCGTCGGCACCGCCCACGACGACTTGATGACCGGAATCCCGAGAGCGAAGCTCAGCCGGTCGCTGGCGGTGTAGGAGATGCCGAGATCGAGCGCCTGCTGGGTGTTGATCACGAAGGTGCCTTCTCTCTCCCGCTGGCGCTGGCGCTCCGTGCCGCTGTAATGGGTGTCGGATTTGAGGCCGCGATAGGAGAGGCTCACCTGCCATTCTCCCTTTTCGGGGACCAGCTTGCTGGCCGCGCCAAACACGGGCGCGGTCTGGCGGATGAGCACTCAGCCCTGGCCGGCGGCAGGACGGGAAGCCAGCAGGCCGGCAGTGAGGCAGAGGGAGGCGATGAGAACCGGCGTCGAGATTCGGAACATACGCAGATCGTAGCAGGACGCTCCCGAAAACCGCCTCTCCGGATTCTGCTGGCTCCTCCAATCCCCGGAGCCAATTTTGGGCCAGTGCCCCCAGCGGAATGCCTGCAATGATCATAACTAATTGGCTCTTGGAACATGAGCTTGCCCCGCTCCCGAGGGAGGCGCAGAATCCGGGTGAAGGGCTACGACGTGCACCTTCCCGGCATCACCTTCCGACTGCTTCCAGGAGTGCTCCATGCGAACGATCGGATGGTCCCTCTGTCTCGTGGTATTTTATCTCGCCGGATTAGGGCTCGTGGGGTGGGTGCCGCCCGCTCAGGCGGTTGATCTCGTCTACTCGACGTTCCTCGCCGGCAGCCGTGCGGACGAAGCGCGGGCGGTCGCCGTGGACGCTGCTGGGAATGCTTACGTGGCAGGGCTCACGCAGTCTCCGGACTTCCCCGTGCCCGGCGCTCCGCCTCCTCCCGATTCCTTCGTCTTCAAGCTGGACCCTTCGGGCGCGCTGGTCTACGCCAGGGGCCTGCGAGGAATGGCCGTGAGCGCCATCGCAGTGGACGCCGCGGGGAGCCTGTACCTGACCGGCGGGGCCTCCGGGGACGCCTTCGTCGCCAAGCTCGATCCGAGCGGCTCGGTCCTCCTGTATTCCACCCGGCTGGGCGGCTCCGGCACCGACTTCGGAGAGGGCCTGGCCGTGGACGCCCAGGGAAGCGCTTACGTGACCGGGACCACCGACTCGTTCGATTTTCCGACGGTCAACCCCATCTCCGCATCCCGCGGAGCGCTCTATTGGGACGCCTTCGTGGCGAAGCTGAGCCCCGGCGGGACGGAGCTCGTCTATTCCACCTATCTCGGCGGGAGCTCCTCGGATCATGGCCGGGCGATCGGCGTCGATGCCGCCGGGAATGCCTATGTGGCCGGTTACACCTATTCTCCCGATTTTCCAACGGTCCATGCGCTGAAGAGCGCCAACCCCGGCCCGGCCATCGACGGCTTCGTGGCGAAGATCCACCCGTCCGGCAAGCCGCTCCTTTACTCCACCTATCTGGGGGGCAGCAGCGGGGATTACGTCTGGGATCTGGCGGCGAACGCCGCCGGGCACGTCTGGGTCACCGGCTCGACCGAGTCTCCCGACTTCCCGACGGCCGGCGCCCTGCAGCCCTATCGAGGCGGGAACGACGCCTTCGCCACTCACCTGAGCCCCGGGGGCGCGTTGATCTCTTCGACGTTCCTCGGCGGCCCTCAATGGGAGGGTGGCTGGGGGATCGCCCTGGACCCTGCCGGCGCCGTCTGGATCTCCGGCGGCACCTCATCCGTCGGCTTCCCGCTCGTCCACCCGATCGTCTCGTCCTGCGTCTCAGCCTATCCGGGCGAGCCCTGCAGCATCGCTTTTGCCACCCGGCTCGATGCCCGGGGAGCGACGATCCTCGACTCCACCCTGCTGGGCGGCAGTTGGGGGGAGATCGGCTGGGACGTGGCGGCGGACCATCAGGGCAACGCCGTGGTCGTCGGCACCACCCTGTCGCCCGACTTCCCGATCGTGAACGCGCTGCAACCCACCCGGGGCGAGGGCTTCGACGGCTTCGCCGCCAAGCTCGCCCCCTCCGGCCGGCCACCCGTCTGCACGGCCGCGACCGCCAGCCCGGCTGTTCTCTGGCCGCCGGACGGCAAGCTCCGCCCGGTCACGGTCCGCGGCGTGACCGACCCGGACGGCGATCCCGTTTCGATCACGATCAATTCGATCCGCCAGGACGAGCCGCTCTCCCGCAAGAGCTCGCCGGACGGCTCCGGCATCGGCACGTCCACAGCCCAGGTGCGCGCCGACCGCCTGGGCCAGGGCGACGGCCGCGTCTACCACCTGGGCTTTACCGCAGTGGACGGCCGGGGCGGGAGCTGTGCCGGAGAGGTGACCGTCTGCGTCCCGCACGATGCGGCGCGCAAGACGTGCGGCGATGGCGGCGCGCTCCAGGACTCGACCGGAGCCCCGTAACTCGGAGAAATGTCTAAAATGGCCCCCACATGCGCTTCGTGGGCCCTCTCCTCTCCGTCCTCGCACTCACTCTCTTCGCCGGATTTCTCGCGGTTGCGCTGCCCGATGCCCTGAAGCACGCCGGCACGTTTCTCGACCGGGCGGCCGAGCATTCGGGGGAGACGGTCCTCGAGCAATGCACCCGCTTCTGGGGCGAGAGCTTCACACAGAGCATCGAGGAGATGCGGCCGTTCCGGCGCTCGCCGGGCTGGCGGCCCGGTGGCTCCGCCGCGAGAAACGGAAGGAACGTGCCGCGAGATCCGTCCGCCGGCCCGTTGGGAGAGCCCTCGGCTGGGCCGTGGTCTCTGCGGCTCTGGCGTTTGTCTGTCTGGGGATCTTCGCCGAGGCGATGACCAACCCGGTCGGGAACTGGGACAGCCGGATGATCTGGTCGGCGCAGGCGATCTATCTCCGCGCCGAGGGGACGGTCGACGCCGAGGTGCTGCGCGACTGGCGGTGGTACATCGATCACCCGCGCTATCCCATCCTCCTGCCGCTGGCCCAGGTCGCCGTCCAGGAAGGTTTCAAGGCGGAGCAGGACCGCCAGTTGTACCGGGCGCTCTACGCGGCCTTGCTCCCCGCGTTTCTGCTGGTGCTCGGGGATGGCGCGCGGCGCTGGGCCGGGAAGGTGCCGACCGCTCTCGCCAGCCTCGCCGCCGTGAGCGCGCCGGCCCTCACGGTCTGGACCGCGGGGGGAGCCGCCAGCGCCTACAGCGATCTGCCGCTGGCCTGTTTCTTCGGGGCCGGGCTGGTGCTCCTGCTGTCCGCGCGCCGGTCGATTCTGGATGGCCTCGCGGCCGGGCTCCTTCTCGGGGCTGCCGTGCTGACCAAGAACGAAGGAATTTTCCTGGCCTTCTCCGGGCTGCTGCTCGGAGGGTTGGGCCTCGGATGGAAAAAACATTGGCGGCGGCTGGCCGCGGCGGCGGTCCCGGTGGTGCTGGCCTGCGCCCTGTTCATCTCCTGGAAGTCCGCGATTCCCAACCGCCACGACGAAAAGTACGCGAGCTTCTTCGACCTCGGGGACTTCTGGCCCGAGGTCTTCACCCGCATCCCCGTCATGGCGGGGGTGATTGCGCGCGAGATGTCCCTTCAGGAGGTCTGGGGATATTTCTGGTGGATGGCCCCGGCCGTCCTCCTCCTGGGATGGAGAGGCTGGCGGGGCCGGCGTCGCGCGGTTTCCGTGCCTCTTCTGCTGGGTTTCGCGGCGCCTCTCGTGATCGTCTGGGGGGCCTACACGGTCCATTCGAATCCCGTGTTCCTGGCCCCCGTGACCTGGAACCGCTTCCTGGTGCAAGCCTCGCTTCCGCTGTTCCTTCTCCTCTCCCTGTCTCTCCGCGATCTGCTGCGGCGCGTGGCAGGTCCGCGGTCAATCCGGGATGCAGCGGCAGCAGTCCGGCGGCTGCAGCGCCGGGTGCTGGCCCGTCGGGCAGGCGGCGCACCGCACCGTGGAGCAGTCGACCTGGCTGGCGGTGCCAGCGCCGGTCGTTCCGGTGCCGCCCGTCCCTTCGCCGGTCGTGCCGGTTGTGGTCCCCCGATCCGAGGCGCAGGCGCAGAGCGCCAGGAGCGCCAGGAGTCCGGTCAGCTTGCGAGCTTTGTTCATACGTCCTCCTCTGTTGCAGGCGACGTTGAATCCGTTGCTAAAAACGTGCCGGCAACACCGTCGAGGGCTGGCACGCTCGATGCTCTAATTTCTACCCGGGGAACGGCCGCGTGTCCGGAACAGGGAATCAACCGCCCGTCCAGGACCGTTACCCAGGAACGAGGAGGACGACACGATATGGGTTGCCACACTCCAGGATGTATCGGCGAGCACGAGACAGGGAGCATCAGCCATACGGTGATCTATCAGGAGCGATCGATCGTCTTGCGCGGCGTGCCGGCGGGCATCTGCCCCGAATGCGGCGACGTGGTCCTGACCGACGAGACCCTGATCATCATCGAGGACACGCTGCGGCGGAAGGCCCGCTCCAAGAAGACGGAGCACGTCTTCGAGGCGTGAAGCGCGCAAAGGGCCGGAGTTGGCCGTCGGGCGTTCAGTCCTCGACCAGCACGACTCCCAGCTCTCGAAGGATCGGGCCGATTCGCAAGATGACAGCTTGCTGCTGGGCATTGCTGCCGGAGAGCAATCCAATGAGGTCGTTGTCGCCTGGTTCAGCCAGGACGGGAGCGCCGATCTCGCCGGGGTTTGGGATGATTGTGGTAACGATCTCCCGGTCGTTGACTTGGATGACCTTGCCCTCCACGATGCCGGAAAGGCGCCCGACGAGTCGAACCTTGTCTCCCGGATAGACCGTCGTCTCGATCCCTTGGATCCTGCCGATTCCAAGAAGCCGAGGGTCGACGAGCACGTTGAACTCGAGCCTTGCGATGACGGCAGGGTTGACTCTGTCCCGGCTGACGTAGGACACAGTGGCAACCTTGTCTTCCTGGATCGTGCCGCCGTCGACCGGCGATGGCTGCAGGATGGGCGTTCCGGGAATGCCTGCGAAGACGGATCCGAGGCTCAGCAGGTATCTCCGGCCCGCACTGTCCTTCACAACGCAGCAGAGGCTTCCAGCTACCCCCTGCAGGGAGCCGATGCTCGATCCCAGGCGGAGCGGCCGGGTACGCTCCCCGAGCTTCAAAACCACGGGTTTCGTGAGGAGGCGGTTCGCGGCGCGCACGAGCGCGGGATCTTTGTATGCTTCGGCGTTCAGGGCCTGTGCTCTTTCGGAGAGCCGCTTCTCTTCCAAATATTTGGCGAGGGAGTCCTCGGCTTTTTTTCTCTCGGCGTCAGCAAGAATTTTCTGCCCCTGAACGTCCGCGAGCGCCAGAGCCGTCTGTGTTTTTTGATCCAGGGCATCCTTCAGGGCCTCATCGGTCAATCGCTTCTGCTCTTGCAACTCAACCAGGGCGGCTTCGGCAAGCTTTTTTTGATTTTCGGCGTCCACCAGTGCGACCTCGGTGAGAGCCTTCTGCTCCTGGAGCTCCCGCACGGCTTTCTTGGCCCGATCCCGTTGGGTCTTGGCCTCCTGAAGCGCAGCTTCCGCCTGAACGCGCAATTTTCTCTCCCGCACCGCCTGACGCGCGGCGAGATCCCGCTGCTGTTCGGCGGTCCGGCGTTGCGCCTGCTCGCGCTCGCGATCGGCGGTGAGGGCAGCCTGTTGGGCAGCGGCGGCGGCCTCCTTGGCCCTCTGAGCATGGTGTTGAGCACTGATCGCCAACCAACCTGCCCCGAGGACAAGGATCAAGAGGACGGCCATGACTGCGGTCAAAAACCGAAAGATCCGGCTCGATCGGATCTCGCGCCGGCGGATCTCTTCGTCCTTGCGCTTCGCTTCGTCGAGCGCCTCACGGCTGGCCTGGACCAGCGCCGGGAGCTCCGGGCGGTAGCCGAGGGTGAGGGCCGAGGAGCTGGCGAGCCAACGCTCGGCTTCCTGGAGCTGGACCTCGTCGAGGAGCCCGCCCTCCTTGTTCAGCCGAAGCCACTCTTCGACCTTCGCCTCCAGACGGCGGCGCGTAGTGATCTCGGTCCGCTCCTTCTCGAGCCACTCGACCAGCTTCGGCCAGTTCCGCACCAGGGCCTCATGAGCTACTTCGAGCTGATCCTCCTCCGGGCTTTCCCCCGGAGTCAGGCGAACCAGGTGGGCCGCGACGAGCTTGCCGAGCACCGGGTTGATCCAGTCGGGGGCCTCCCCTCCACGGTAGAGATCCTTCCGCTGGATCCGGTTGCTGGTCACCTCCAGCCGCTCGCCCGTTCGCACCATGCGCAGCAGGATGCGCTGCACGGTGACGCGCTCCTGCGGGGTGAGAGAGTGATAGAAGTGATCGGCGCTCTGGGCGAGGGCCATCCGGGCGCCGCCCAACCGCCTATACGCCTCCCACGTCACCCGATTGTGCTCGCGGCTGTCCCAGAGCTTGAGCAGGGTAAACTGCAGGAGCGGCAACCCGGCCGGCTCGCCGAGGATCTCGCGCACCAAGGCATCGACGACTCCGTCCTCGAACTTGAGGCCTCTGAGCTCCGCCGGCTGTACGATGGCGTCGCGAAGCTCGGTCGAGCCCAGCGGCGTCACCCGGACGTTGGCGCGCTCGAAGGGGGCCTGGAAGCTCCCGAGCTGCGCCACCTGGCTTTCATAGTCGCTGCGCATGGTCAGAAGCACCGTGTGCCGCAGCCCTGGAGACTGGAACAGCGCCGTGAGCCCCTCCACGAACACCTGCCGCTCCCGCTCCTCCTCGCAAAGAGTGAAGAGCTCCTCGAATTGATCGACGACCAGGACGCACGGCCGGCCTTCCTCTCTGTTTGCCATCGCCAGGAGACGTCGAGGATCTTCCCGAAGCCGCTCCACCTGGGCGGCGGTCGTCCCCACATCCATGCCGGCGGGTGAGAGTGCGCGCACTAGATTGATCAGCGGCTCCAGTCCCGGAACCAGGGGCGGAGGGTAGTGCCAGGATGCGCTCCCTGGAAGCGCTCCAGCCTTGAGCGAGGGCACCAGGCCTCCCAGCACCACCGAGGACTTGCCGCTGCCGGAGTTGCCGATCACGGTCAGGAGCCGTTCGGTCGCGAGCCGGTCCAGCATGCCTTGGATCATCCGCTGCCGGCCGAAGAACACCTCGAACGTGCTCTCCCGAAAGGGATCGAGGCCCACGTAGGGGCAGGCTTCGGGACGGAGATCCGGCGCCAGCTCCGGATCGAAATCGTCGAGCGTGGCGTCGACCGTCGTCCGATCGGCCCGGAAGAGGTAGGCCGCCCAGTAGTCGAGGATGCTCTGGGCTTCCCAGCGGTCCTTGTTTTCGTCGAGCAGGGCGCCGGTGGCCTGCCCGCGGCGGATCAAGGCTTCAAGATCGGCTCGGAGCTCGGGAGCCCCCGGGCTTTCCCGCTGCCGGCGGAGGAGCTCTCCATGAGCTACCCGTAGAGAGGCGAGAGAAGGAAATCGGAGGGCCGCGTCATCAGAGAGCACGGGGGCGATCATGATTTGATCCTCTCGAGAAGAAAAGCGAGCGGCTCGTCCACCTCATGCAGCTCGTCACACTGATCCTTGAGCATCACGTCGACCTGGTGAAAGCGAGCCGCCGCCTCGCGACGGAAGCTGCGGAAGCAGGTCTCCGCTTCCTCTGGATCCTGCGTCTCGACCGCTCGGGTCAGCCTCTCGGCTTCCTGACGGAGGGGGACGGCCCAGAGCTCGGTATTGTTTGCAGTCATCGGCTCGATCGTTTCGCGGATCTTCGACCAGGAATCCGTGATCCCTTCGATCGTGCCATCCCAGGTTTCCTCGGTCAGCCGCAGCTCCTGCTCGGCTTCCTGCCAACGATCGTGCTCGGCGACCAGGAAGTCGAGGGTCTCGCGAAGACGGTCCAGCGTTTCGATGCCGGACTCGAATCGCCGCACCTTTTCGGGGTCCAGCTCCAGGCTGCTCATCCTGTCGCGCACGACCGTCATCGCATCGATCAGCCCAGAGAGCGGCAGATCGCGCGCCATGTCGTTCAATCTGGTATTGATCTCGGAAGGCCGGAGTGTCAGAACGCGGTTGAGCAGAGATCGCGTGCGCCCGAGGCCCTTCGGCTCCCGGGTCTCGAGGGCCGTGTGCAGGGCCTCGAGCGCCGGCTCGAGGTACTGCGGAATCCAGGAGAGCTCGCCGGCAGGGAAGCTCACGCGCTGCTCGATGTGCCGGAGCTCGGTAATGGTGCCACGCAGCGTGGTCTCGTGATCTCGCAGGTTGCGGACCGCCAGATCGTCGCCGGGAAATCTCTTGGCCTCCTGGACGATCCGGTCGTAGCAATGGAGCTGGAGAGTGTGCAGTTGGTCGTGGATCTTCTTGTAGGCGCCGAAGATGCCGATCCGGCCACAGACGCGCTGGAAATGGAGGCGAAACGCGACGACCGCGTCCCGGACCTCCGGCTCCAGGATCAGCTCGGTCAGCGCGACGAGGCCGCGCCGGACCGGCTCTCCTTGAACGGGCTTGGGAGCGGGAGCCGTCGCCGCGATCGCACGCAGGAGCTTGGCGAATTCCTCCTTCCGCCGCCGCAGCAGCCTGAAATCGACATAGACGAGAGCGGCCAGCATGGGCGAGAGCTCGCAAGTCTCGAGGAGCAACGGCAGCACCCGGCCGCCCAGCGGGCTCGGAGTGGCCGCCAGAATCATTTCGAAGTTTGCCCAGGGGCTGGCGCACCATGCCGGCGTTAACACGAGGAGCGTATGGCGGCAGCGTGCGACCGCATCCTCCATGGCTTTGAGGCTGAATTTGCCAATCTCGAAGTCGTCGTCGATGTAGACCGTGACCCCCGCGTCCCGCAGGCTCGTCAGGAGGTTTTCATGGACCCACTCGTAATCCTCATGGCCATAGCTCAGAAAGACGTCGAGAGGAGAGCTCGATGGCCCTGGAGCATCTCCGGCCGCTGGGCAAGGCAGAGGACCCGGCCCTTGCACCGGCTGAAGTTGAAACGGTTCCATCGCTTACCTCCGGGCCTAGCGCGGTGGGCCTGTAGATAGGTAGACGGACAGAGGATACAACTTTCGGGGGAAGCCCGCGGGCATGACGACCTCGAGAGCAACTGGGCGGCGCCGGTCACCGCGCCGCGAGAGCACCGGCGAGCCGGCGGATTCCTTTCGCGAAGTCCGCCGGCTCGGGCAGCAGCGAGACCACCAGGAAGTCGTCCGTCGCGAAGTCGAAGAAGTAGCCGGGGTGGACGAGCACGCCGGCGCGATCGAGCAGCTCCAGCGCGAGCTCCTCGTCGGACCGCGGATCGCTGACCCGGAGCATGGCCGACCAGCCTCCGGCGGGCTCGAGCAGCTCGATTCCTGGATGACCAGCCACCGCGGCGCGGAGCACCGCGAGATTGCTCCGGAGCCGGTCGAGGATCGCGGACCGGATCCTCGGCGCCAGCTCCAGGATGCCGGGGAGCGCCCGCTGGACCGGCGTCGCGACGGAGAGATAGCTGTCGGCGATCAGCTCCAGCGCGGCGCCGGCCCGGCGGCGCAGGCCCGCGGGGCCGCCGAGGCGGATCCAGCCCAGCTTCCAGGACGGCAGCCCGGCGCTCTTGGAGAGGCCGCCCAGCGAGAACGTCAGGGCCTCGCCCGTAGCCGCCGCCGGACCGGCGCGCGGACCTTCGGCGAGAGGGTAGTCGGCGAACACCTCGTCCGAAATCAGCGGCAATCCCCGGGACGCGCACAGGGCGGCCACGGCCGACTGCTCGCCCGGCGCGAGAAAGGCGCCGGTGGGGTTGCCCGGATGGATCAGCGCCAGGAGACAGGTGCGCGGCGTCAGAAAGAATTCCACCATCTCCGGGTCCAGAGCGAAGCGCCGGCCGGGCGAGAGATGGACATGGAAAAGCGCGAGCCCTTCCAGAGCCGCCAGGCTGTCGAGCAGGGGATAGGACGGCGCTGTGGTCAGCACCTCGTCGCCGGGATCACCAAACAGCTTGAACAGGTACGCGTAGGCCTCGCTCGTCGACGCCGTCAGCACGAGGTCGTCGGGCGCGACCGGGTCGCCCGGCGTGGAGAGAGCGGCCGCGAGCGCCTCGCGGGCCTTTAAGAGGCCTCGCGGGTGCGGCTCGTAGACCGGCGAGGCGTTGCGGCGGAGCAGCTCGGCCAGCTCCTCCTCGGGATAGGCGATGCCGACCCGCGTCGGGTTCGTCTCCGTGAGATCGATCACCGGCAGCCCACGGGCGCTCCGCTCCTCCCGCGCCCGCGTCAGGCGGTTCGTCGAGTGCTCCCAGGGCAGGCGGCGCGACCAGGTGTCCACGCGGGCGGAGGCTACCACCGCTCAACCTTTTTCTGTGCGCCGGGGTCTCAGGGGTAAGGGGGGAGAGCCGATGCGAAGCTTCAGCCTCGAAGTCTTTGGCCGCACTCCCGAGGAGTGGGATCTCCGGCTCTTCGGGCCCGATACGAAGCTGATCGAAACGCGGACCCTGCCGCGGAGCGCGATCGAGGATCTGATCGGGGCCGCGGATCAAGCCCCTTTCGGAGAGAAGCTCGGCCAGGTCCTGTACGACTGGCTGGACGGACCGGAGCGCTGGATGCGCCGGATGCGGCAGGACGGCCCCAGCCTGGCGCTCGCCATCGACGTGGAGGAGCGGCTGCGCCACCTCCCCTGGGAGCTGCTCGCCGACGGCGGCTCCTTTCTCTGCGCCAGCCGGCTGTGGACCTTCACGCCGGTCTGCCGCACCGGCCGGGCCGGCGGGACCGCCACCGCCTGCAACCGCCCGCTCCGGATGCTGTCGATGGCCTGCTCCCCCGAGGACACAGGCGTTCTCGATCTCGAAAACGAAGAGCGGCTCGTCCTCAAAGCCACGCGCTCGCAACGGATCGAGCTGCTCGTCGAGGAAAGCGGCAGTCTCCAGGGTCTGGAGGAAGCGGTCGCTTCCTTCCCCAGAGATTATTTCGACGTCTTCCATCTCGCGGGTCACGCCGAGGTCGTCGCGGGGCTGCCGACGTTCCTGATGGAAGACGAGCTCGGCCGCGGCCGGGAGGCCACGGCGGCCGACATCGCCCACGCATTCGCCGGACGGTGGCCGCGTCTCCTGTTCCTCTCGGGTTGTGAGACCGGGCAGGCCGTGGACCTGGGCGCGCGCCCTTCGCTGTGCGAGGCCCTGGTGCTGGCGGGCGCTCCCGCCGTGCTCGGCTGGACGCAGCCGGTGGACGATGCGGCGGCGAGCGAAGCCGCGTCCGTGCTCTATGGGCGTCTGGCCGCCGGAGACGGGATCGATGAGGCCGTGGCCTGCGCCCGGCACGCTCTGAACGAGAAAGGCCGGCCCGACTGGCACCTGCTGCGTCTCTATGCCGACCGGACGCCGCTGTCGCCCCTGGTGACCCCGCTCCGAACGCCGGGAAGGGCTCCGTTCCGTTCGCGCAGCGCCGGGCAGGAGCTCCACGACCGCGGCGGGCGCACCGAGGTCTGCTCGCGCGAGGAGTTCGTGGGCCGGCGGCGGCTCCTGCAGCGGAGCCTGGCGGTGCTCAAGGGCCCTCCGGAGGAGCCGCGGTCCGCCGACGGGCTCCTCCTCCATGGGCTCGGCGGTCTGGGCAAGAGCAGCGCGGCGGCCCGGCTCTGCGAGCGCTTGCCGCATCTGTCCCGCCTGGTCTGGGCCGGGAGGATCGACGAGGAGAGCCTCCTCGCCGGGCTTCGCGGGCGGATCGAGGACGCCGCGGAGCTGGAGCGTCTCGACGACCGCCGCCTGCCGCTCGAGACCCGCCTGCGCCGGCTCCTGGAGGGACCGTTGGCGGCGGAGCCCGCGCTCTTCGTCTTCGACGATTTCGAGCCGAACCTCGACATCCGGGCCGACGGCCGCGCCGTCCTCCAGCCCGCCGCGCTGGCGGCGCTGCGGAGCGTCCTCGGAGCGATCCGCGAGAGCGCCTTCGGCAGCCGGGTGCTCGTCACCTGCCGCTATCGATTCGAGGTCCCGCCGCCGGAGCGTCTGCACGTCGAGGCGCTCGAATCGCTACGGGGCGCCGATCGCGATAAGAAGCTCTTACGGATGGCGGAGCGGCAGGACGGAGGGGGTTGGCTGGGCTTCAAAGGAGTTTCCCTCGCGGCGGGCAATCCGCGCCTGCTCGAAAGGATGCAGGCGGCGGCCGCGGACGAGCCTCTGGAGCCGATCGCGGCGGCATTCCGCGAGGAGCTGAGGCTCGCGGAGTGGGTGGCCCGGCAAGAGCCCGAAGGACGGCGGCTCCTCGCGCTCCTCTCGGCCTTCGATTGGCCGGTCCAGCGGCCTGTCCTGGAGGAGGTGGCGGCGGGTCTGGCGCTCGATCCCCACCTCGATCGCGCGGCGGCGGCCGGTCTGGTGGAGGCGATCGAGGATCCGCTGCTCGGACCGCGCTATTCTGTCTCCGCCTTGCTCCAGCCCCTTCTGGAGCCCGAGCTCGCGGACCCCGAGCTCGCGGAGGAGTGGCAACGGACGGCGCAGCGCGCGGTCGAGTACTTTCAGGCAAACCTGCGCTCGGTTGTGGCGGAGAGCCAGGACGTCAACCTCCCGGTGGCCGCGTGCCGGCTCCTCGCGGCGAGCCGAAGTGACGACGCCGCGGCGCGGCTTCTGGCACACGAGGTCACCCCGTACCTGATGGCTCTCGGCGCGTACCGGCGGCTGATCGACGTCCACTCCCGGATCACGCGCTCCCTCCGCACGCCTCAACTCGTGGCCATGTCGGCGATCGACGTCGCCAATGCCAGACTCGCTCTGGGTGAGCGCGAGGCGGCCGCCGAGAGCCTGCTCTCCGCCGTTGCCCTGGCCGCCGAGACCGGCGACCCACAGCGCGAAGCCAGCGCGCTGACGGATCTCGGCAGTTGCTATCTCGAGATGTGCGACTTCGACCGGGCGGTCCCGCGGTTTGAGCAGGCCGCCTTCCTGGCGCGCCGGGAGGGATGGGACAACCTCGAGATCCTGGCGACCCTGGGCCGTGCCTCGTGCCATGAGCTGACGGGCGATTGCGCCCGGGCGCTCGAGCTCCTCGAGGGAGTGCTGCGCCAAGCCCGTGCGAAGCATCTGGAAATCGAGGAGATCTGCTGCCTGGCCTCGGTCGGCAACTGCCGCGCCGCCCTGGGAGACGAGGAGACGGCGGTGGCGCTGTTCGAAGAAGCGCTCGCGCAGCTCGACGGCCGGGAGCCCCTGTCCTGGGGGACCACGCTCCACAGCCTGGCGGAGTCGCTGGCCGATCGGGGCAAGATCGCCGAGGCGATCGCAGCGGCCGAGAAGGTGGCCGCGATCGGCGAGCAGGTGGCCAATCCGAGGCTGCTGGTCGAGGGGCAGACGGCTCTGACGCGGGCCTTCCTTCTCGCGGGTCAGCTCCCGCAGGCGCGGACGGCCGTGCAGAAGGCCGTGCGGCACGACGTTCCGCTCTATCGCCCGCCGGCGTACTTCCTGCTTGGCCTGATGCATCTTCTCGTAGGGAATGGTGCGCCTGCGGCGGAAGCCTTCACGAGGGCCCTCGCCGCGGCCGAGGAGCTGTTGGGGAGAAACCGGAAGAACCTGATCGCCGTGGAAGCCCGGGCTCTCGCCGCCGCCGGGCTCGCCCTCTGCCCGGGGACTCCCGCGGCCGGCGCGTGGGAGGCTTTGCGGGACGCCCGCGCCGCACATTCCCGATCCGCGCTCTCCGGCAGGGAGAAGAGGCTCGATGCTCTGTTGACTCTCCTGCCCGGGTACGCGGCCGGGCTGCCGGGCGCTCTGCCCCTCGGAAGGCGCCCGGCCGTGGAGCTAACCGCGTGAGGAGACCCGTTTGATGGCCCAGCCGACCGCGGCGGCAGTCGCCACCGTGGCGGCTGCGGGAGAGGACACGAGGGTCGTGGCCACAGCCAGGGCACCTTTCAACAGCATGGCGCCTGCGGGTACACCAAGACTGGTGACGATGGGCCGAAGGGAACCACCGAAGCGGGGGGCGGCTTGGCGAATCACATGATGAATCATGATCGTGATCTCCGTCTTGAGTGTGGCGTCACGGCTCCATGCCGCTCCTGACGACTCACGCGCAAGCCGAGATTGCGAGGGCTCACGCGATTCGAAAGAGATTGGAGATAACGATGGACCGGGAGGCGTGGGAGCGCGTCAAGGAGATCTTCGCGGCGGCCCGCGAGCTCCCGGCTGCCGCGCGTCCGGATTTCCTGACCGAGGCCTGCGCCGGCGATCCGGCCGTCCGCCGCGAGGTCGAATCCCTGCTCGCCGCGCAGTCCGGGATCGGGGAGAGCTTTCTGGCGGAGCCGGCCGCCGGAGAGGCGTTCCGTCTCATCGAGCACCGCGGAACCGAGGAGTGGATCGGCCGCCGGATCGGCGCCTATCGCGTGCTCGCGGAGCTGGGCTCCGGCGGCATGGGCACGGTCTTCCTCGCCGCGCGCGCCGACGCGGAGTTCGAGCGGCAGGTGGCGATCAAGGTCATCCGGCGCGGGCTCGACCGGGCCGAGATCGTCTCCCGCTTCCGCCAGGAACGGCAGATCCTCGCCGGCCTCGACCATCCGAACATCGCCCGGCTGCTCGACGGCGGAGCGACCGAGGAAGGGCTGCCCTATCTGGTCATGGAGCGCGTCGAGGGGGTGCCCATCGACCGCTACTCTGCCGAGGCGAGCCTCGATCTCCCCGGGAAGCTCGGCCTGTTCCTCAAGATCTGCGCCGCCGTGCAGTACGCGCACCGCAACCTGATCGTGCACCGCGACCTGAAGCCCAGCAACATCCTGGTCACCCGCGAGGGCGAGCCCAAGCTCCTGGATTTCGGGATCGCCAAGTTCCTGGAGCCGGGTCCCGCGGAGGGGCTGACGATCAGCGGGGAGCGTCTCCTGACCCCCGACTACGCGAGCCCCGAGCAGGTCCTGGGCGAGCCGATCACGACCTCGTCCGACGTCTACTCGCTCGGCGTGCTCCTCTACCAAGTCCTCTGCGGCCGGCCGCCCTATCGCATCGCCGGCCGCACGCCGCAGGAGCTCGAGCGGGTGGTCTGTGAAGAGGAGCCGCTCCCCCCGAGCCGGACCCTCAGCCGCGGCAGCGACACGGAGAAGCTCCGCGAGCAGCTGCGGGGCGACCTCGACAACATCGTCCTCAAGGCGCTGGCCAAGGAGCCGGCCCGCCGGTACGCCTCGGTCGAGCATCTGAGCGAAGACCTCGAACGCTACCTGACCGGCCGCCCGGTCTTGGCGCGGAGCGGCGGCTGGTGGTACCGCTCGGGCAAGCTGCTGCGGCGCCACCGGTTGGCGGCGGCGGCCGCCGGAGCGGTCGCCCTGAGCCTGATCCTGGGCATCGCCGGGATCGTCTGGCAGGCGCGCGCGGCGCGCGTCCAGCGCGACCTCGCGGTGCGGGCGGCCAACTCGATGATCTATGAGCTGGCCGAGGGCCTGAGCCAGATGAGCGGCCCGACGGAGAGCCGCCTGGGTCTCGTGACGCGCGCCGCCGCGATCCTGGACCAGGCACAGAAGAGCTCCGCCGATCCGTCGCTCGCCCGTCTCCAGGCGGACTCCAACCGGGTTTTGGCCCAGACCTATCTCATCCTCGGCGACCTCCCGCGCGCCGCGGCCCGCGCCCGTCTCGCCGAGCGCCAGGCGCGGCGGCTGGCCGGCCGCCCGGCTGCCTCCCTGGACGACCGCTCCGCCCTGGCGAGCATCCTGATCCTGGCGGCGGACGTCCGGGACGCCTTGGGCGACCCGCGCGGCGCGAGCGCCCGTACCGACGAGTCCATCGCGCTGTTCGAAGCGATCCGCCGCGACCCCGCGGCGAGCCCCAGAATGCGCCTCGCCACGGCGCTGGCTCTTTCCCGCAAGGGGGACCGGCTCTACACCGAGGGCGACATCGCGGGAGCCCGGACGCTCTATGAGAGAGGGCTCGGCATCGTCCAGACCCTGGCGCGCGAGAGCGACCGCGAGCCGAAAATCGGGGAGATCCAGGCCACCACGCTGGAGAGGCTCGGCGACGTGCTCGACGCGCAGGGAGACGATCCCGCGGCGTGCCGGCGCTATGCGGAGTCGCTCGACCTCCGGCGGCGGGCCGCGCGGCGCGCGCCGAGCGATCCCTCCGTCACGCAGCGCCTCGCGCTCACCCTGCAGCTCGCGGGCTGGTGCGCCGAGGTCGAGGGACGGATCGAGGACGCCCGGGCGCGCTATCTGGAATCGATCGCCATGGAGCGCCGGCTGCTGGCCGCCGATCCGGCGAACCGGAGCCTCGCGACCAATCTCATCGGCGGCCTCGGCCAGATGGGGAACGTTCTGCTGTCGGCCGGACGCGCGCCGGAGGCGGTCGGCTGGTACCGCGAGGCCGTGGACCTGAGCCGGAAGCTCCTCGACGGCCAGCCGCAGAGCGTCGCCGTGATGGCACAGGCCACGGCGCTGGAGCAGCTCCTCGGCTCGGCGCTGGTCACGGCCGGACGCCTGGACGAGGGCGGCCGGCATCTCGACACCGCGGCCACCCTCGGCAGCCGGCTCCTCGCGCAGGACCCTGCGAACCGCGAGCATCAAAGCAGGATGGTCGAGGTCCTCGCCGCGCGCGCCGAGCTGGCCCGCGCGCTCTGGCGCCAGGGAGATGCCCGGCGGGCGCGCCAGCTCCTGGAAGACACGAAGACCATGCTCCTGCGCCTGCGGGCGGCGGGGCAGCTCGCGCAAGGGGCCGGCGGGGCGGGAGACGTGCTGCCGGACGTGGAACGGCTCCTCGCGAGGATCGGACGCAACGACAGGAGAGCCTCATGAAAACGATGGAAGCGACGACGGATGGCAGCCTCCCTCCGGGCGAGGACGTGACCCGGCTCCTCCTCGCCTGGCGGGATGGCAACGAGCAGGCGCTCGCGCGGCTCATGCCCCTGGTCTATGACGAGCTGCGGCGGCTGGCCGCGAGCTACATGCGCCGCGAGCGCTCCGATCACACCCTCCAGCCGACGGCCCTCCTCAACGAGGCCTACCTCCGGCTGATCGACCAGACGCGCGTCGCCTGGCAGGGGCGCGCCCATTTCTTCGGCATCGCGGCGCGCATGATGCGGCGCATCCTGATGGACCATGCGCGCCAGCACCGGGCCGCCAAGCGCGGCTCGGGAGGCCGCAAGCTCCCGCTCGACGAAGCGATGCAGGAGCCGCTGCGGCAGGACGTGGACCTGCTCGCCCTCGACGAGGCGCTGACCCGGCTGGAAGAGCTCGATCCCCGGCAGAGCCGCGTCGTCGAGCTCCGCTTCTTCGCCGGCCTCGAAGTCACCGAGGTGGCGGAGGTGCTCGGGATCTCACCCGCGACCGTCAAACGCGAATGGGCGGTCGCCCGGGCATGGCTGCACCGCGAGATCGCGGACAGATAAGCATGCCATTGCGCGGGGCCGCCCTCCACCCAGGGCGCCAGCGGCCAGGGCCAGACCTTGTCGTCGACGCGGCCGTCACAGTCGTCGTCCACATTTCGAAGCCTCTCCGGCGCGCCGGGATGGACCGCGGCCCAGCGGTCGTTGCAGTCGCCCTGGAGCGGGCTGAAGCCGTCGGAACTTAGCGAATGCATGCTCTGAGGTACGCAGGTTGGGGCTCAGGGTTTTGCCTGACGGGAGAAAGGCATGTCCCGTTCCCCTCTCCTCCCACACTTCCTATCTAGTGGGGGTGACGTGTGTCGCCGGTGCGCGGTGGTGGCCTTCGACAACTTGGACGCTCTGGAGAGGTACCTCCATGGAAACACTTTGGCAGGACTTGCGCATCGGGCTGCGGCAGCTTCTCAACGACCGGGGTTTCTCGATCGCCGCGATTCTCACGCTGACGCTCGGCATCGGTGCCGCTGCCACCATTTTCACGCTCGTCAACTCCGTCCTGCTGCAGGAGCTCCCCTACCGGGAGCCGGAGCGGCTGGTGATCCTCCAGGGGAGCCTGGAGGAGAAGGGGGAGGCCACCCCGTGGCCGCTGTCGCAGATCGAGCTCACGGACTGGCGCGCGCGGAGCACGGTCTTTTCGAGCATGTCGATGTGGACCAATCTCGCGTTCAACCTGGAGCAGGGGGAGCAGTCGAAGCGGCTCTCGGGCGAGCTGGTCAACGCGGAGTACTTCTCGATGCTCGGCCTCCAGCCCACGTCGGGCCGCTTCTTCACGCCCGACGAGGACAGGACGCCGATGGAGCGCTTCGTGACGGTGCTCAGCTATGACCTCTGGCGGAGCGGCTTCGGCGCCGATCCGAACATCCTGGGGCGCAAGCTGCACTTGAACGGCCGGGAGTACGAGGTCGTCGGCGTCGGGCCGCGCGGGTTTCGCGGGCTGTCGGACCTGGCCGATCTCTGGGTCCCCTCGATGCTGCCGCCGATTCCGCCCTACGTGACGAGCCGCACCATCCGCTGGGTCGCGGGCTCGGCGCGGCTGAAGCCGGGCGCGTCCGTGCAACAGGCCCAGGAGCAGCTCGACGGCATCACCGCGGCGCTCGGCAAGGAGTTTCCCGACACGAACGAGGGGCTCGGCGCCAGGGTGGTGCCGCTCGAAGAGTTCTGGTTCGGCAAGCTGCGCAACGGGCTGGTCCTGTTGAGCGTTGGCGCCGGCATCCTCCTGCTCATCGCCTGCATCAACGTGGCGAGCCTGCTGCTGACCCGGGCGGTCGCCAAGCGGCGCGCGTGGGCGATCCGGGTCGCGCTGGGCGCCAGCCGCATGCGGCTCATCCGGCAGCTGCTGACCGAGAGCATCCTGCTTTCGTTGATCGGTGCGGTGGCCGGGCTTCTCCTCGCGCTCTGGGCCGCCCGCGCTCTCATCGCCGCGAGCGGCGCCCAGTTCCCGAGCTTCATCCAGATCCGCCTGGAGCCGGACGTGATCGCGATGACCGTCGGCCTGGCGGTGCTCTGCGGGGTGGCGTTCGGCATGGTGCCGATCCTGAGCAGCTTCCGCTCCCGCCTCACCGAGACGCTCGGCCGGGACGAGAAGATGGAGCCGGTCGGCCGCGGATGGCACCGCATCCAGAGCGGCGTGGTGATCGCCCAGGTGGCGCTGGCGTTGACCCTCTCGGTCGGCGCCGTGCTGATGGCCAAGGACTTTCTCCGGATGGTCAGCGCGGATCTCGGGTTCCGCCCGAAGGACCTGCTGACGTTCCGCATGGAGCCGCGCGGCGGGAAGTACCTGGACGACCAGGTGATCGTGCAGATGGTGCGTCAGGACTACCTGCCGCGGATCTCGGCGGTCCCCGGCGTGGGGCAGCTCGCGATCGCGGCCTCGACGATTCCGACCGATGACTGGGCAGGCTCGTTCATCACGATCGAGGACCACGACAGCGACAAGCCGGACGGCACCTATACCGCCATGTCGCGCACGGTGACGCCGGCCTACTTCGAGGTGCTCGGGACGCCGCTCCTCAAAGGGAGGAGCTTCGACGCGCACGATACGGAGACCAACGCCGTGATCGTCAGCAAGGCCCTGGCCGACCAGCAGTGGCCCCGCCAGGACCCGATCGGCAAACGGCTGAAGATCGGCCCGCGCGACGCCGAGGCGCCGTGGCTCAACGTGGTCGGCGTGGCCGGGAACGTCCAGTACGAGGGCTTCCAGGGGCAGGAGGCTCCGGGGCCGGACATCTATCTGTCGATGCTGCAGTTCGTGCGGCGTCCGCTGACCGTCAACTTCCTGGTGCGCCCCAAGCCCGGAGTCTCGACGGCCGAGCTGCGGGCGGCGCTGCACCGGGAGATGGCGGCGATCAATCCCGAGATCCCGGAGTTCGACATGATGACGATGGACGAGCGCCTAGCCAAGCAGACGACCACGGCGCGGTTCCAGGTCCTCCTGATCAGCGTCTTCACGGTGCTGGCGCTCGTCCTCGCGGCGATCGGCATCTACGGCGTGATCTCGTACAGCGTGACGCAGCGCACCCGCGAGATCGCGATCCGCATGTCGCTCGGCGCGGACCGCGGGCGCATCCTCTGGATGATGGTGGCGCGCGGCGCGGTGCTGGGCGCGCTGGGGCTCGCCTTAGGGCTGGTGGCGGTCTTCTCGCTGAGCCGGCTCCTGGCGAGCCTGTTGTCGCAGACCAGCGCGATCGATCCGCTCGTCCTGGGGGGCACCTCGCTGGGGCTCTTCCTGGTGACGCTCGCGGCGAACTTCCTGCCGGCGCGCCGGGCCGCGGTGCTCGATCCGATGGTGGTGCTGCGGTTCCAGTAGACGGGGGGCTCGTCACGCCAGACGGCGTTTCTGGCACACTCAGGGTGTGGGCTGTCATCGAAGCACCGAGCCATTGACATTTTTCTACGCAACCGAGCTCTCGCACGGTCAGCGGTCGCTCTGGTTCCTGCATCATCTCGCGCCCGAGGCGGGCGCCTACAACATCGCGGCGGCGGCGCGCGTGCGGACGCCGGTCGACGTCGAGAGGCTGGAGCGCGCGCTCCAGGCTCTGGTGGACCGCCACGGCGCGCTGCGGACGACGTTTCCGGCGGTCGCGGGCGAGCCGTGCCGGCGGGTCTCCGACCACCTGACGTTCACGCTGGCGCGCGAGGATGCCACGGGCTGGAGCGAGGAGCGGCTGCGCTCCCGGCTGGCCGAGGAGGCCTGGCGCCCTTTTGATCTTGAGAAGGGACCGCTCCTGCGGGTGACCCTGTTCACCGGGGACCCGCGCGGGCCGGTGCTCCTCCTGGTCATCCATCACATCGTCGCGGACTTCTGGTCGCTCGCGATCCTCATGCGCGAGGTGCCGGCGCTCTATGGAGAGGCGGGGCTCCCTCCCCCGGGCCTCTCCTATGACGAGCACGTGCGGCTCGAACGGGAGGCGCTGGGCGACGGCCGCGGCGAGGCGCTGCTGGAGTGGTGGCGCGAGCGGCTGGCCGGGCTCCCGAACCTGGAGCTGGCGACCGACCGGCCGCGCCCGGCGGTCCAGACCTACCGGGGCGACACCCACCGGCTCCGGCTGCCGGGGGAGCTCGCGGCGGCTCTCCGCGCGCAAAGCCGGGCGCGGCACGGCACGCTGTTCATGACGTTGACGGCCGCCTTCCAGGCGCTCCTCGGCCGCCACACGGGCCAGGAGGACGTGGCGATCGGCACGGCGCGCTCCGGGCGATCCGGGGGGGCGCACGCGCAGCTCGCCGGGACCGTGGGGTACTTCGTCAACCAGGTGGTGCTGCGCGGCGACCTGACGGGCGATCCGGCGTTCGCCGAGCTGCTGGAGCGCACGAAGGCGATGGTCCGCGACGCCTTCGCGCACGGCGATTACCCGCTGCCGCTGCTCGCCGAGCGCTTGCAGCCCGAGCGCGACGCGAGCCGGACGCCTCTGTTCCAGGTCTCTTTCGTGTTGCAGAAGGAGACGCGCGGGGCCGAGGGGCTGACCGCGTTCGCCCTGGGAGAGGAGGGAGTGGAGGTCGGGCCGGAGGATTTCCGGCTGGAGTCGCTCGCGGTGCCCGGGCAGCCCGCCCCGTTCGACCTGGTGCTCCATGCGGTCGAACGGCAGGGGGGCTTGAGCCTCGCGCTGCAGTACAACACCGACCTGTTCGACGCCACGACCACGGCGCGCCTTCTGGAGCATTTCGAGCACCTGCTGGCGGGGGTGGCGGCGGACCCCCTGCAGCTCCTGTCGGAGCTGCCGCTGCTGTCGGACGCGGAGCGGGCGCAGCTTCTGGTGGAGTGGAACGACACAGCCGCGCCATTCCCGGAGACGACCCTCCACGCGGCGTTCGCTCGCCAGGCCGAGCTTCACCCGGACCTGCCCGCCGCCGTCTACGCGGGAACGGTCCTCACCTATGGCGAGCTCGCCCGGCGCGCCGGCCGGCTGGCGCGGCGGCTCCGGGCTCTCGGGGTGGGACCGGAGGTGCCGGTGGCGCTCTACCTCGAACGGTCGGCCGAGGTGGTGGTGGCGATCCTGGGAGCTCTGGAGGCGGGCGGCGCCTATCTGCCTCTCGACCCCAACCATCCGGCCGAGCGCCTGGCCACCATGCTGGAAGACGCCGGGCGGCCCCTGCTGGTCACCGAGCGCCGCATGGCGGGACCGCTCACCGCGGCGGCGCGGGAGGTTCTCTGGCTGGAGGAGGATCCGGACGACGCTCCCCCGGTGGAGACGGCGGTTGCGGCGATTCCCGAGAACCTGGCGTACATCCTCCACACCTCGGGCTCGACCGGCAAGCCCAAGGGGGTCGGCTGCAACCACCGCGGCGTCCTCAGCCTGATGAGCGATTTCGCGCGCCGGCAGCCGCTCGCGCCGGGGAGCCGCGGCAGCCTGTGGACCAACCTGGGTTTCGACGTCTCGGTCTACGAGATCTTCGGGCCGCTGCTCGCGGGCGGCGCCGTGCACGTCGTGCCGGAGGCAGTCCGGCAGGAGACCGAGAGATACTTCGACTGGCTGGAGGCGGAGAGGATCGAGAACGGCTATGTGCCGCCGTTCATGGTGGCCGCTCTCCGCGACCGGCTGGAGCGGACGGGGGAGCCTTCCTCGCTGCGCCGGCTGCTGGTCGGGGTCGAGCCGCTCCCCGAGCCTCTCCTCGTGCGGATCACCCAGCTGGTTCCAGGGCTGGTGATCATCAACGGCTATGGCCCGACCGAGGCCACGATCAGCTCCACGCTGTATGACGTCGATCCGTGGTGCGACCGCTTCGGCGAGCCGCCGATCGCCCCGATCGGCCGCCCGGTGGCGAGCTTCGCCATCTACCTGCTCGGCCGGCATCAGGAGCTGGTGCCGCTGGGCGTCCCCGGGGAGGTATACGTCGCGGGCGTGGGGCTCGCGCGCGGCTACCTGCGGCGGCCGGAGGCGACGGCGGAGCGCTTCGTGCCGCACCCCTGGAGCACGGCTGGTGGCGAGCGGCTGTACCGGACCGGCGACCTGGCGCGCTACCGCCCCGACGGCCAGGTGGAGTTCGTCGGCCGGATCGACCACCAGATCAAGCTGCGGGGCTTCCGCATCGAGCCCGGCGAGATCGAGGCGGCGCTCCTCGCGCATCCGGGGGTCCGCGAGGCGGTGGTCACCGTGTGGCCGCCGGCCGACCGGACCGCCCTGGAAGGCCGCGAGAACCGGCGGTTGGTGGCCTACGTTGTTTTGCATCCGACCGATCCGACGGATCCGACCGATCGGTCCGATCTCCAAGCTCTGCTTGCCTCTTGGCTCCGCGGGCGCCTGCCGAGCTACATGGTGCCCGCGGTGTTCGTGGTTCTTGAAGCGTTTCCGCTTACGCCGAGCGGCAAGCTCGACCGCAAGGCGCTGCCCGATCCTGGAGCGGGGACCGAGGCCGCCGCGTGGATGCCGCCGCGCACCCCGGCCGAAGCTCTGGTGGCGGGGATCTTCGCCGAGGTGCTCGGGATCGACCGGGTCGGCGCGGAGGACGGCTTCTTCGAGCGCGGCGGCCACTCGCTGGCGGCGCTGCGGGTGATGGCGCGCGTCCGCGAGGCGTTCGGCGTGGAGCTGCCGCTCCACCGCGTGTTCGAGACGCCGACCGTGGCGGGCCTCGCCGCGGCCATCGAGACTGCGGCCCGGAGCGGCGCTCCGGGCCTCCCTCCGCCCCCTCCGATCCTTGCGATACGGCGCGGTCCCGGCGAGCCGCTGCCTCTCTCCTTCCCCCAGCAGCGGCTCTGGTTCCTGCACCGGCTGGAGCCGGCGAGCGCGGCCTACAACGTGCCGGCCGCCGTTCATCTGCAAGGCCGGCTCGACCCTGCCGTGCTCGCCGCGTCGCTGCGCGAGGTGGCGCGCCGCCACGAGACCCTGCGGACCCGCTTCCTCGCCGCGCACGGCCAGCCGGTCCAGATCGTCGATCCCCCGGCGCCGGTTCCCGTCCCGGAGATCAACCTCCTGGGGCTGCCGGGAGAGTGCCGTGCGGCCGAGGCCCGCCGGCTGGCGCGCGCGGAGGCCCTGCGCTCCTTCGATCTCCTCCGCGGACCGGTGTGGCGGGCGACCTTGGTGCGCCTGGAGGACGAGGAGCATCTCCTCCTCCTGACGCTCCACCACATCGTCAGCGACGGGTGGTCGCTGCGGGTGCTGGCGCGCGAGCTGGGGGAGGTCTACGACGCCTTTGCGCAAGAGCGTTCCCCGTCCCTGCCGGTGCTCGACGTCCAGTATGGGGACTACGCGGTCTGGCAGCGGCGCTGGTTGCAAGGCGAGGTCCTGGAGGCCGAGCTGGCGTACTGGCGGACGGCCCTGGCCGAGGCGCCCCCGGTGCTCGACCTCCCCCTGGACCGCCCGCGGACCGCGGCGGCGGGCGAGGCTGGCGCGAGCCGCGCCGTGGCGCTGCCCCCCGGCCTGCTGCCGGATCTGCGGGAGCTGGCGCGCCGGCAGGGCGTGACCCTGTTCATGGCCGTCCTGGCCGCGTTTCAGGCCCTGCTCTCCCGGGTCGGCGGGAGCGAGGACGTGAGCGTCGGAACGCCGGTCGCCGGCCGGGGGCAGATGCGGACCGAAGGGCTGATCGGGTTCTTCGTCAACACGCTGGTGATGCGGACCGACCTCTCCGGCGAGCCGTCGTTCACCCGGTTGCTGGCGCGGGCCCGGGAGGTCGCGCTGGCCGCGTACGCGCATCAGGATCTGCCGTTCGACAAGCTGGTCGAGGAGCTGCAACCGCGCCGCGACCTCGGCGCTTCACCGCTTTTCCAGGTGGCCTTCGCACTGGACAGCGAGCCGCCGCTCACTCTGCGGCTCGGCGGCGTCGCAGCGTCGCTCTGGCCGCTGGAGGCCGGGGCCGAGAAGTTCGATCTGAGCCTCACCCTGGACGTGGAGGCGGAGACGCTCCGCGGAGCGTTCAGTTTCCGTACCGCCCTGTTCGACGGCGCGACGGTCGAGCGTCTGGCCGGACACTTCGCGCGGCTCCTCGCCGCGGCCGTGGCCGACCCGGGGCGGCCGCTGCCGGAGCTGCCTCTCCTGGCGGACGGCGAGCGCCAGCAGCTCCTGATCGAGTGGAACGACTCCCGCCATGAGCTGGCCGAAGCCGCCCTCCACGAGCTGGTCGCGCGGCAGGCCGCGCGCCATCCCGGCCGGCCGGCCGTGGTCTGCGGCACCGAGGTCCTCACCTACGCCGATTTCATGGAACGGGCCCATCGGCTGGCGTACGTTCTGCGCGCCCGGATCGGACCGGAGGAGCCGGTGGCGCTCTCCTTCGACCGCACGCCCGGGGTGCTGGTCGCGATCCTCGGCGTCTTGGAGGGGGGCGGCGCCTACATGCCGCTCGACCGCAGCCATCCGCGCGAGCGCCTCGCCGCCCTGTGGGAGAACGCCGGCCGGCCTCTGGTCCTGACCGAGCGGCGCCTGGTCCCGGAGCTTCCCGCCGCGGCGGAGGTGCTCTGTCTCGACGAGCTGGCGGAGACCGGGCCGGCTCCCTTCCTGCCGCATCCGGTGGGGCCGGCGGGCCTGGCGTACGTGCTGCACACCTCGGGCTCGACCGGCCAGCCGAAAGCCGTCGGCTGCACCCATCGCGGCGTCCTCAACCTGCTCGCCGACTTCGACCGCCGCCAGCCGCTCACGGCGGAGAGCCGCGGCAGCTTGTGGACCAGTCTCAGCTTCGACGTGTCGGTCTACGAGATCTTCTCGCCGCTCCTCGCCGGGGGCGCCGTGCACATCGTGCCCGAGGAGGTCCGGCAGAGCGGGGAGCGTTTCCTGGACTGGCTGGCGGAGGAGCGGATCGACAGCGCCTACGTGCCGCCGTTCCTGGTCGCCGGGCTGCGCGAGCGGCTGGAGGCGGCGCCGGAGGCGATCCCGCTCCGCCGGCTGCTGGTGGGCGTCGAGCCGATCCCCGAGCCCGAGCTCGTGCGGATCGCCGCATCGCGCCCCGGTCTCGCCGTCATCAACGGCTACGGTCCCACCGAGGCGACGATCTGCGCCACGCTCTACGACGTCGATCCGCGCCGGGTCCGCTTCGGCACGCCGCCCATCGCTCCGATCGGCCGTCCGGCCGCGAACAACGCGATCCATCTGCTCGATCGCCGGCTGGAGCCCGTGCCGGTGGGAGTGCCGGGCGAGCTGTACATCGGCGGAGCCGGGCTGGCGCGCGGCTATCTGCGGCGGCCCGCGGCCACGGCGGAGCGCTTCGTCCCCGACCCCTGGAGCACGGCGGGCGAGCGCCTGTACCGCACCGGCGACCTGGCGCGCCGCCGGCCCGACGGCAACCTGGAATTCGCCGGCCGGATCGACCATCAGATCAAGCTGCGTGGGTTCCGCATCGAGCCCGGCGAGATCGAGACCGCGCTGCGCGAGCACCCGGCCATCCGCGAGGCCGTGGCCGCGGTTGTCGGCGAGCGCGGCGAGCATCGTGACGAGCGGCGGCTGGTGGCCTACGTCGTCCTGCATCGGACCGATCGGTCTGATCTAAAGGCGGTGCTTGCCCCCTGGCTCCGCGAACGGCTGCCGAGCTATCTGGTGCCGGCCGCCTTCGTGACGATCCCGGAGCTGCCGCTGACGCCGAGCGGCAAGCTCGACCGCAAGGCATTGCCTGCCTGGGAGCCGGAGAGCGCACCGCGCGAGCCGGAAGCGCCCCGTACGCCCGCCGAAGAGCTGCTCGCCGGGATCTTCGCCGACGTGCTGGGAGTGGAGCGGGTGGGGCGGGACGACGACTTCTTCGCGCTCGGCGGCCATTCGCTGCTGGCCACCCAGGTCGCCTCGCGGGTGCGCACCGTGCTCGGCGTGGAGCTGCCGGTGCGGACGGTGTTCGAGGCGCCCACGGCGGCGGCCCTCACGGGCTGGATCGAGCGCTCGGCGCCGGGAGGGGAGAAGCCCCAGGAACCGGCCCTTGCGAGGGTTGCGCGCGACGAGCCGCTGGTCCTGTCGTTCGCGCAGCAGCGGCTCTGGTTCCTGGACCTGCTGGAGCCCGGGAGCCCGCTCTACAACATCGCCGCCGCGGTCGAGCTGACCGGGCGGTTGGATGTGGCGGCTCTGGCTGCGGCGCTCGGCGAGGTGGTGCGGCGGCACGAGGCGCTGCGGATGACGTTTCGGGACGTGGAGGGCGAGCCGGTGCAGGTCCTCGCTGAGCCCACCGTCGCCCTACCCGTGATCGATCTGCAGAGGGTCGCCGGAGCCGCCGAGTCCCGCCGCCTCGCCCACGCTGAAGCCCGCCGCCCCTTCGACCTCCAGCAAGGCCCGCTCCTGCGACTGACCCTGCTGAAGATCGAGCCCGAGCGGCACCGGCTCCTGCTCACTGTGCACCACATCGTGAGCGACGGCTGGTCCATGGGCGTGCTGGTCCGCGAGCTGGGAGCGTTGTACGCGTCGTTCCGGGCTGGCCATCCGAGCCCGCTGCCGGAGCTGGCGATCCAGTACGTTGACTACGCCGCCTGGCAGCGCCGGCGCCTGTCGGGCGACATCCTCCAAACGGAGCTCGCCTGGTGGCGTGACCAGCTCGCCGGCATGCCGCAAGCGCTGGAGCTGCCCGCGGACCACCCGCACCCGGCGCGCCGCGGCGTGCGGGGCGCGGAGCACAGCTTCGCAATCCCCTCCGACGGGCTCGCGCGGCTCTCCCGGCGGCACGGGGCGACGCTCTTCATGACGCTCCTCGCCGTTTTCGCGGCCCTCCTGCGCCGCCTCACCGGTCAGGACGACCTGGGCGTCGGCACGCCGATCGCGGGACGCACGCGGGTAGAGACCGAGCCCCTGATCGGCCTCTTCGTCAACACCCTGGTGCTGCGGGTGGACCTCTCGGGGAATCCGGATTTCGTGGATCTCCTCGGTCGGGTGCGAGAGACGACGCTCTCCGCCTATGCCCACCAGGAGCTGCCGTTCGAGCGCCTGGTCGAGGAGCTGGCGCCGGAGCGCGACCTGAGCCGCTCGCCGCTCGTGCAGGTGCTCTTCGCCCTTCAGAACGCGCCGATGGGTCCGCTGGAGCTGCCGGATCTCGCGCTCGCGGCCTCCCCTGTGCCGACCGGGACGGCACGGCTCGAGCTGTCGTGCACGCTGACCGAGACGGAGCGGGGCCTAGCGGGGACGCTGGAGTACAGCCGCGATCTGTTCGAGGCCCCGACGATCGCGCGGCTCGCGCGGTCGTTCAAGCGCCTGCTGGCCGGGGCGGTGGCGGACCCGCGGCGGCGCCTGTCGGAGCTGCCGCTGCTGAGCCGGGCCGAGCGCCAGCAGGTCCTGGTGGAGTGGAACGACACAACCAGCGCCTATCCGTGCGATGCGAGCCTGCCGGAGCTGTTCGCCACCGTCGCCGCCGAGCGGCCGGACGCGCCCGCGATCGTCGACGGCGACGCGGTCTGGTCCTACCGGAAGCTCGACGAGGCGTCGAGCCGGCTGGCGCGCCATCTCCAGGGCCTGGGCGTGGAGCCGGGGACGCCGGTGGGCCTCTCCCTGGAGCGCTCCGCGGAGCTGATCGTGGGAATGCTGGCGATCCTCAAGGCGGGGGGCGCGTATGTGCCGCTCGATCCTGCTTACCCCGGCGAGCGCCTGGCGTTCATGCTGGCGGACGTGGGGGCGCGAGTGGTGGTGGATGGCAAGGACTTCAAGGACAGCAAGGACTCCAAGGACACAGGCGCTTCGTCCTTTGGGTCCTTGGAGTCCTTCAGGTCCTTTCCACTTCCAAGCGACGCCCTTGCCTATGTGATCTACACCTCCGGCTCCACCGGCCGGCCGAAAGGCGTGGCCGTGCCGCACCGCGGGGTCGTACGGCTGGTGCGGGGCACCAACTACCTCCGGATCACTCCCGAGGACCGGGTCGCCTTCCTGGCAAGCATCAGCTTCGACGCAGCCACCTTCGAGACCTGGGGCGCCCTGCTCAACGGCGCGGCCCTGGTGGTGGTCCCCGAGACGGCGGTGCTGTCGCCGGTGAATCTGGGCGCTCTCCTGCGGCGGCAGCGTGTGACCGTGCTCCACCTGACCACGGCGTTGTTCAACCAGGTCGCCCGGGAGGCGCCGGAGACGTTCGCGCCGCTCCGGGCTGTGCTGTTCGGCGGCGAGGCGGCGGATGCGAGTGTGGTCGCGCGGCTGCTGGAGCAGGGCGCGGTGGAACGGCTGCTCCATTTCTACGGGCCGACCGAGAGCACGACGTTCTCCACGTGGGCGCGCCTCTCGCGCTCGACCGGCCTCACGATCGGCCGCCCCGTGGCCAACACCATGGCCCGCATTCTCGACCGCCAGGGAGCTCCGGCGCCGCCTCTGGTGGCGGGGGAGCTGCACGTCGGCGGCGACGGCCTGGCGTGGGGCTACTGGCACCGGCCGGAGCTGACGGCGGAGCGGTTCGTGCCGAGCCCTTGGGGCCGCGGAGAGCGCCTCTACCGCACCGGCGACCTCGTCCGCCACCGGCCGGACGGCCGCATCGAGTTCCTGGGGCGCCTGGATTACCAGGTGAAGGTCCGCGGCTTCCGCGTCGAGCCCGCAGAGATCGAAGCCGTGCTGCGGCAGCATCCGCAAGCTCGCGAGGCCGCGGTGGTGGTGCGGGAGAACCGCCTGGTGGCCTACGTGGTCGTTGATCCGACCGATCGGACCGATCCGACTGATCCGTCCGATTTGCCCCACAAAACCGCCCTGCGCGCCTGGCTTCAGGAGCGGCTGCCGGCCTATATGGTGCCTTCGTTCTTCACCGTTCTTCCGGCGTTGCCGCTGACGCCGACCGGCAAGGTGGACCGCAAGGCGCTCGCTCAGCTGCGACTGGAGCGGACGTCCGCGGCCTCCGTGGCGCCGCGCACTCCCACCGAGGAGCTGCTGGCGGGGATCTTCGCGGGCGTGCTCAAGCTGGAGCAGGTGGGCGTCACCGACAGCTTCTTCGAGCTGGGCGGGCATTCGCTGCTGGCGGCCCAGGTCGTGGCGCGCATCCGCACCGTGCTCGGCGTCGAGCTTCCGGTGCGGACGGTCTTCGAGGCGCCGACCGTCGAGGGGCTGGCGGCGGCGGTCGCGGGGGGCTCCTGGCACCGGCCCGCGCCGCCCGTGCGCGTCGAACGGCCGGGGCCGCTTCCCCTCTCGTTCGCGCAGGAGCGGCTCTGGTTCCTGCAACAGCTCGAGCCCGGCTCGGCCACCTACAACATGCCGGTCGCGGTGGAGCTCTCCGGCGCTCTGGACCGCGGCGCTTTCGCGGCGGCGCTCGTTGAGATCGTGCGCCGCCAGGAGTCGCTGCGCACGACTTTCCCGATCATCGACGGCGCTCCGCGCCAGTGGATCGCGCCTGCTTCCGGTTTCCCCCTGCCGCTCGTCGATCTGTCGGCTCTGCCGGCTCCGGTAGCGGAAGCCGGGCGCCTGGAGCGGGAGCACGCGGCCACGGGGTTCGACCTGGAGCGCGGGCCGCTGGTCCGCGCGCTCCTCGTGCGTCTCGCATCGGAGCGCCACCGCTTCCTGCTGAGCCTCCACCACATCATCTCGGACGGGTGGTCGCTCGGCGTCCTGGTGCGCGAGCTGGGAGCGCTGTACGGCGCCTCGCGCCCCTTGCCGGAGCTGCCGGTCCAGGTCGCCGACTTCGCGGTCTGGCAGCGCGAGCGGCTCGCGGAGACGCAGGCCGCGCAGCTCGCCTACTGGGAGTCCCGCCTGGGCGGCGAGATCGCGCCGGCCGAGCTGCCAACGGACCGGCCCCGCCCGGCGGTCCAGACGTTCCGCGGCGGACGCCTGCAGCTCGTGCTCTCCTCGGAGCTGACCGCGCGGCTCCATGGCTTCGGCCGCGGCGAGGGTGCGACGCTCTTCATGACGCTCCTGGCGGCCACCCAGACGCTGATCTCCCGCCACAGCGGCGAGGTGGACGTTCCGGTGGGCGCGCCGATCGCCGGCCGGCCCTGGGAAGAGATCGAAGGGGTGATCGGCTGCTTCCTCAACACGCTCGTGCTGCGCACCGACCTCTCCGGAAGCCCCGGCTTCCGCGAGCTGGTGGCGCGCGTGCGCACGGTGACGCTGGAGGCCTACGCGCACCAGGACGTGCCGTTCGAGGCCGTCCTCGCCCGGCTGCGCCTCGACCGCGACCTCTCGCGCTCGCCGCTCTTCCAGGTGCTGTTCAACCTGCTCTCCCTGCCGGCTTCGGATCTCGCGCTTCCGGGGCTCGATCTGCGGGTGCTGACCCCGGCCGAGGTCCCGTCGAAGCTCGACGTGACCTTCTACGTCTCCGAGGCGGAGGCGGGCGTCCAGATCGACCTGGTCTACAACGCCGGCCTGTTCGACGAGGCGCGCATGGCCGACCTGCTCGCGCAGCTCGAGCTGCTGCTGGCGCAGGCGGTCGAACGGCCGGACGAGCCGGTCGATCATTTTTCATTGGTGACCGGCCGGTCGCGCGCCCTGCTGCCCGATCCCACGGCGCCTTTGGACGCGGGCTGGATCGGCGGCGTCCACGAGCTGTTCGCGGCGCAGGCCGAGCGCTCGCCGGAGCGTCCCGCGGTGGTCGACAACGGAGTCGTCTGGAGCTACGGCGACCTCCTCGCCGGGAGCCGGGGCGTGGCGGGCTGGCTCGCCGTCCGTGGGGTCCGCCCCGGGGACCCTGTGGCAATCTTCGCGCAGCGCAGCGCGCCGCTCGTCCAGGCCATCCAGGGGGTGCTCCGCGCGGGCGCGGCGTTCGTCATCCTCGATCCGGCCTATCCGGCGCCGCGCCTGGCCGAGATGCTGCGCCTGGCGTCTCCCCGCGCCTGGATCGGCCTGGAGGCAGCCGGGTCTCCGCCCGAGGCGGTCGAGGCCTGGCTGAAAGAAGCCGGCTGCCCCTGGCTGGAGCTGCCCGCGGGCGGCCGCGCCTCTCTGGAGATCGTCGCGGCTTTCTCAGGAGACGCGCCGCGGGTGGCCGCCGGGCCGCACGATCTGGCCTGCATCGGCTTCACCTCGGGCTCGACCGGCGGACCCAAGGGCATCCTCGGGCTCCATGGCTCGCTCTCCCACTTCCTGCCGGCGTATTGCGCGGAGCTGGGGCTCGGACCTGACGACCGCTTCTCGCTGCTCTCCGGCCTGTCCCACGACCCCCTGCAGCGGGACATCTTCACCGCGCTCTATCTCGGCGCGGCGATCGTCGTGCCGGACCCGGCGGACTTCGGGATCGCCGGCCGCTTGGCGGACTGGATGAACCGCGAGCGGGTGACGGTGTCGCACCTGACGCCCGCGCTCAGTCAGCTCCTGACCGCGCACCCGCCGGGCGGCGCGCCGGCCGTGGTCCCCAGCCTAGGCCGCGCGATCCTGATCGGCGAGGCGCTGACCCGCCAGGACGTGGCCCGGCTCCACGCGCTGGCTCCCGGGGTCACCTGCTTCAACCTCTACGGCGCCACGGAGACCCAGCGCGCGCTGTCGTTCCACCGGGTGACGCGGGATGAGGCCCGATCCCGGCAGGTGCTCCCGCTGGGGCGCGGCTTCCGGGACGCGCAGCTCCTGGTGATGAATTTCCTGGTGGACAGCCGCGCGGGCGCCCTGGCCGGGGTCGGGGAGGCCGGCGAGATCGTGGTGCGCAGCCCGCATCTCGCCCGCGGTTATCTCGGCGATCCGGAGGCGACGGCCGCGCGGTTTCAGGTCAACCCGTTCACCGGCGCGGCGGGGGACCGGATCTACCGCACAGGCGATCTGGGCCGCTATCTGCCGGACGGCGAGGTGGCGTTCGCCGGCCGGGCGGACCTCCAGGTCAAGCTGCGCGGGTTCCGCATCGAGCTGGCGGAGATCGAGGCGGCGCTGGCGCGCCATCCGGCCGTGCGCGAGGCGGTGGTGCTGCTGCGCGACGACCTGCCGGGCGGTCCCGGGTTGGTGGCCTTCGTCGTGCCCGGCGCGGCAGGGGCGGCCGATCCGGCGCGGCTCCACGATCATCTCTGGCAGCAGCTCCCCGCCTACATGGTCCCGGCGGCCTTCCTCTTCCTGGAGTCCCTGCCGCGCACGCCGAGCGGCAAGATCGACCGCCGCAGTCTGTCTCGGTTGGACTTGGCGCTCCCGTCCTCCGATGAGGAGACGCGCCCGCCGCGCACCCCGGTCGAGGAGATCGTGGCCGGGCTGTGGGCGGAGGTGCTCGGGCGCGACCGGATCGGCCCGGACGACAACTTCTTCCAGCTCGGCGGCCACTCGCTGACCGGAGCCCAGATCGTCTCGCGTCTGCGCGAGGTCTTCCAGGTCGAGCTCCCCTTGCGGGTCCTGTTCGAGGCGCCGACCCTCGCCGGCCTGGCCGCCGAGGTCGAGCGCCGGCGCCGGCCGGAGGGCGCTCCGGAACGCCCCGCGATCGCCGCCTTCCGGCAGGACCGGAGCGCGCCGCCCCCCCTCTCGTTCGCCCAGGAGCGGCTGTGGGCCGAGCGGGAGACCGAAGCCCGCTCCATTGCCTTCACCATCCCCACGCTGGTCGTCCTTGCGGGCGACCTCGACCTGCCCTGCTTGTGGCGGGCTCTGCAGGAGGTCGTGGACCGCCACGAGGTGCTGCGGACGACGTTCCGGGACGAGGCGGGGCATTCGATCCAGGTCGTTCAGCCCCCGCGGCCCTTCCCGTTCCCGGTCGTCGACTTGGAGGGGCTCTCCCGGTCCGCGCAGAAGGAGGAGATCGGGCACTGGAGCACCTTCGAAGGGCGGCGGCATTTCGATCTGGAGAACGGGCCGCTGTTCCGGCTGGCCCTCTTCCGCTGTGCGGCGCGGGAAAGCGCGCTGCTCTTTGTCGTCCACCACATCGCCTTTGACGGGTGGTCGCGCTCGGTGCTGACGCGCGAGCTCGCGGCCCTTTACAACGCCTTCCGCGCGGGCCGGCCGTCCCCGTTGCGCCCGCTCCCCACGCAGTACCAGGACTTCGCGCGCTGGCAGCGGGAGGCCCTCCAGGGCGAGGCGCTGGAGCGGGAGGTGGGCTTCTGGCGCGAGCACCTCCGCGGCGCTTCGCCGGTCCGGCTCGGCCGCCAGCGGCCCGCCCGCCCGACCTTCGAGGCCGGGATCGAGGTCCTCCTGATCCCCGAAGAGCTGGAGCGGAAGCTCGCGACGTTCGCCGCGGCGCATTGCGTGACCCTCTTCATGACGCTCCTGGCGGCTTTCGAGACGGTTCTCCACGAAGAATCGGGGAGGGACGACATCGCCGTCACCTGCCTGTTCGCCAACCGCAACCAGTTGGAGATCGAGGGGCTGATCGGCAACTTCTTCGCCGGCCTGCCGCTGCGCACGCGGCTCTCCGGGGCGCGCACCTTCCGGGACCTCCTGGAGCGGGTGCGCGACGCGACGCTCGCCGCGATCGAGCATCCGGACATCCTCTACGACCCGGTGATGGAGGGGCTGGGCATACTGGCACCCGGCGAGCGCGGCGGGCTTGCCACGTTCCGCATCCTGTTCCAGCTCGCCCAGCTGCCGCGCTCGGAGCAGACCCTGTCCGGTCTCGAGCTGATCCACCAGCCGTTCGACACCGGCAAGATCCGCCAGGACCTGAGTCTCTTCCTGACCCAGGGGGACCGGCTCGGCGGGCGCTTCAAGTACAACCGCGACGTGCTCGACGCCGAAACCGTCGTCCGCCTGCGCGACCGCTTCCTCCAGATCCTCTCCGAGATCGTCGACGATCCCGAGCGTCCGCTGGAGATCCGCGAGCTCGCGGAGCGGGCTGGTAGACTGTGAGCCATGAGAAAGCCATGGATCGTCGGGCTCGCGATGGCTGCCCTGCTGGGCGCGTCCCTTCCGGGTCAGGCCCAGGGGCCGGTTCTCGTTCGTGACATCGCCACCGGTCCCACCTACTCGCCTGGCTCGTACGCGAGCGCGCCGGTGCGCTTCCGCGGCGAGGACTACTTCAGCGCCGACGACGGCTTCCTCGGCGCCGAGCTCTGGGCCACCAACGGCACCCAGCGCGGCACCCGCCTGGTCGCCGACCTCTGCCCCGGACGCTGCTCGGGCCATCCCTGGATCATCACGCGCTCGGGAGATCTCCTCTACTTCTACGCCGGCAACGTCACGAGCGGCTTCGAATCGTATTGGCTCTGGCGTTCGGACGGTACCGCCGCGGGGACGTTCCCGCTCGTCGATCTCGAGATCGGCGGCTTCGGATCGGCCGGTCCGGTCAGCTTTCTCGCGCCTTTCCAGGACGGAGTGGTCTTCATCGTCCACGACCTCGCGCGCCGGGCCTGGAGCCTCTGGGGCTCCGACGGCACGCGCGCCGGGACGCATCCGATCGCGCCACTGCCCGGGCGGTTCGATCCCACTCAGGCGCCGACGGATTCCGACGGGGCGCGCATCTTCGACGACGGGCGCAAGCACTACTTCGCCTGGCGGGGGAGGCTGTGGGGGACCGACGGCACGGCGGCGGGGACCGGGCCGGCTTCGACTCCCGTGCGGCCGTGCGGCGGTTCGGCCCGGCTCGGCCGTCTGTTGGTCTACGCGGGAGCGGACGGGGCCGCGGACTGCGAGCCCTGGGTGAGCGACGGCACCGCGCGCGGCACGCGGCTGCTGCGCGACATCCGGCAGGGGGGGAGCTCGTCGTATCCGGGGGGCTTCGTCGCCGCGGGAGACCTGGTCTACTTCGTCGCGTACGACGCCAAGGGCCGCCAGCAACTCTGGAAGACCGACGGCACCCCGCTCGGGACCGTGGTGGTGAGCGCTCCCGGCTCCCGCGGGCTCGGCGAGGCGGCGATCCTCGGGGCCGCCGGATCACGGGTCTACTTCGTCGCCGACGACCGCGAGCACGGAGTCGAGCTCTGGCGCACGAACGGAACCCCGGCCTCGACCGCGCTCGTGGCCGATCTCACGCCGGGACCGATCGGCACCTTCTTCACGGGCGCCGGCGGAGGCCTCGGGAACATGTTTCTCTTCGCCGCCGCGCCGAACGGTGAGACCGTCTCCGCGCTCTTCCGCACGCAGGGCACGGCCGCCTCGACGGTGCGCCTCACCGGCGACGATTTCGGAGTGGAGGGAGTCCTTGCGACTCCCGGGGACCGGGTGTACTTCAACGTCCTGTTCCCGGAGGGGAACCGCGAGCTCGCCGTCAGCGACGGCACGGTCGCAGGGACGCGCGTGCTCGATCTCGCCCATCCCGTCGCCTCCTCGAACCCGCACGAGCTGATCGCCGGCTCGGCCGGGCTCGTCTTCATCGCCAAAGCCCCCGCGACCGGCACCGGTGTCTGGCACTCCGCAGGGCACGCATGGGACACCGAGCCGTTCGACTCGTTGTCGGGATACAGCTACGACAGCCCGGTCCAGCTCGAGCCGGGCTCCGGCGGAGCGTTCTACTCCACCTTCGACGAGCGGCGGTTCGGTTGGACCGACGGGCAGACCCTCCGCGAGGTGGTGCCGCCTGGCACCGTCCCCTCCCCGCAGAGCTTCATCGACCTGGGGAACCGGACGCTCTTCTTCGATACGCGGCTGGTGTCCGAGCTGACCTGGCAGCCCTGGATCTGGAGCAGCGACGGCACTCCCGAGGGCACGGCGCCGGTCGCGGCGGCGTCCGGCGACACCGGAGGGCCCTCCTCGTTCCGGTTCCAGGCCGCCCTGGTCCCGGCAACGGGAGACGTCCGTTTCGTGGTGCAGAAGGACGACACTCCTCCCCCGACCTCCACGAAGCTCTGGGTGACGGACGGCACCGCGGCCGGAACCCGCGAGCTGGTCGACATCCAGATTCACCGGTTCCAGAATCTGGACCAGCTCGTGGCGGCCGGCCGCACCGTGTTCGCCTCGTTCTGGAGCAATTCCCGCTCCTCGCTGTGGGCGAGCGACGGAACGCCGGAGGGCACGCGGGAGGTCTACGCCATCAACAACCCCTGGGACATCGCGTTCATCTACGGGCTGACGGCGGCGGGAGAGCAGGCCTTCTTCCTGGGAGGCGACTTCGCGCGGGGGCGCGAGCTTTGGGTGAGCGACGGCACCCAGGAAGGGACGCACCGGATCGCGGACCTCGCACCGGGAGCGGCGTCCTCCGACCCCACCGATCTCGCCGCCTTCGGTGACCGGGTCCTGTTCTCGGCCGACGACGGCACGCACGGCCGCGAGCTCTGGGTGAGCGACGGAACGACGGAAGGGACTCGCCTCCTGGAGATCTACCCCGGCCCGCGCGGCTCGTTCCCGCAGGCTTTCCGGGTAGTCGGCGACCGAGTCGTCTTCGCGGCCGACGACGGCGTCCACGGTCTGGAGGTGTGGGTGACGGACGGCACTCCGGAAGGCACGAGGCTCGCCGCCGACGTGACGGCCGGCCGGTGGCCATCGAGCCCACGGGAATTCACGGTCGTCGGCGACGAGCTGTTCTTCAACGCCGGCCGCCCGCGGACAGGCTACGAGCTGTGGAAGCTGCCGCTCGAGGCGCTCGAACCGTAAAGCCCAATTCGAAAAGCGAGCCTTCTGCCCCGTGGTGCGGAGGATCCGCCCCGGCTCGACCCGCGGGGCAAGACGCGCTGGCGCCCATCCTGCGGTAGACTCCTAGTCCTTCAAGGAGGACTCATGAAGAAGAAGACGAAGAAGTTGGCGCTGGCGAAGGAGACGGTGAGGAATCTTGAGGACGGGAAGTTGGAGAAAGTAGTCGGGGCATCGGATGGTTCCGACAGGATGTGCGCTGGGTCGAACTGCTTGAACTGCAACACTGCCTATGACTGCCCCCCCACTAGCGGCTCCATGTATTGCTGAGACTTATGCCAGCCCCCTTTACGCGGGGCTGGCCCGCCCCCCTGTACCACCCACACTGAGCTAGGACACGACCCGCCTCGTCACTGAACCGGATAGACCAAGTGATCGACCGCCGTGGAGCGGGACGTTGGTACTACTACATGCAGATTCGCCTCCGGCATGGACTGCCGGTCCTACCGATCCTCGTGATCCTCCGGGGTGGCCCGCCGGGGCTCCGGCGCGCAGGTCTGCGGGAAGGTTTCGGCGGGAAGGCGACCGCGGTGTTCCGCTATCGGATGCTCGGGCTCTCCGGTTGCCAGGCGGAGGAATGGCTCTCGCGTCCGGAGCCGGTCGCCTGGGCCTTCGCCGCCCTCATGCGTCCTGGCGACTGGAGCCGGGCCGAGCTCAAGCTGGAGTGCCTCCGGCGCATCGCTGTGTCGGAAATGACCGGATTACGCAACCAGATCTTGGTCAACTGGGTGGAGACCTATGTACAATTATCGGGACAGGATGCCGCCGAGCTGCAACGGTTGCTGGACCTGGAAGGCAACGAGGAGATCAAGGCGATGGAGCTGACCTGGTTGGGAAAAGCCGAGGCGCGGGGTATGGAAACGGGGCTCGAGACTGCGACGCAGCAGCTGCCCCACGGGGCACGCCGTTGGACCTTCGGGTCAACCGTCTCGACCTTCGGGTCGTGCTCCTCCACTCTCGGGTCAGACCGCGCCGAGATCGGGTCAGATCGCTTCCATTCCGGGTCAAATCGCGCCGATCCGCCGTGGGGCGGATCGTTTTCGCCGGAGGTCGGATCGCTTGCCCCGTGGGGTGGGGTGGCTCGCCCCGCGGAGGTTCCCAAAGTCACGCGCCGGGCGTTCAGGCACCTTCTCTGTTTGTGGATAGGGATCTTCCCGGCTCCCCTCTTTCCCACGGACAACGCTCTCTCTGGTTCCTGCACCTATTGGAAACCTGATTGGTCACTTTTTGCTTCTGAACAAACGCCCGCGAGGCGTCCCGAATCCGCCGTTTCAGGCACCTTATCTAGATGTGGGCTGTAACCTCTCCGACTCCGCGTGCCTGACACCCTCCCGAGTAGCCCAGCCCTCCCATGGCCAGCGGTCCCTCTGGTTCCTGCACCATCTCGCGCCCGAGGGGGGCGCGTACAACATCGCTGCGGCGGCGCGCGTGCGGTCTCCGGTCGACGCCGATGCGCTGGAGCGCGCTCTCCAGGCCCTGGTGGACCGCCATGGCGCGCTGCGGACGACGTTTTCGGCCGATGCCGGCGAGCCCTGCCGGCGGGTTGCCGAGCACCTGAGCTTCACTCTGGGGCGCGAGGACGCCGCGGGGTGGAGCGAGGCGCGGTTGCGCTCCCGCCTGGCGGACGAGGCCTGGCGCCCTTTTGACCTGGGGAACGGTCCGCTCCTGCGTGTGACCCTGTTCACCGGCGCCCCTGGGGGGCCGGTGCTCCTCGTCGTCATCCACCACATCATTGCCGACTTCTGGTCGCTCGCGATCCTCATGCGCGAGCTGCCGGCGCTCTACCGCGAGGCAGATCTCGCGTCTCCGGGCCTCAGCTATGACGAGCACGTGCGGCTGGAGCGGGAGGCGCTGAGCG
>DATFPH010000164.1:0-14044 GCA_035264905.1 Thermoanaerobaculia bacterium | reverse complement strand
TTCGAACGTCTCGGTGAGGGCCCATCCCTCGGCGATAGCCTTTTCGCCAAGCCGGACCGAAGCCGACTCACCGCTGGGCTGGCGCACGCCCACGAAGTCCAGGCTTCCCTCCATGCTGTCCACGCCGCTCGGAGGCGAGCCCGGGGAGACGGGAGCGCGCGCCGGTTGCGCCGCTCCAGTTGCCGGCGGTGCGTCGGCAAAGGGGCCCAGGTGCCAGCGTTCGAGGATGGCCGTGTTCCGGCGTACGAACTCGCCGTCCGCCACGTAGAGCTCGCGCAGGCAGCTGATGGGCGCGGTCCGGTACTGCAGCAAGCAGGGGAGGGTGCTCTCCTTCATCCCGCGGTGGGCGCCTCCCATCTCCCACCCGAGTCGCGCGGTCAGGAAACCCTGGCGCACCGCGAGCCCGACAAGAAGGAGGCACGCCGTCGCTGTCAGCGCCCGCGTGGGGAGGCCACGGCGCCAGAGGACGGCACCGGCCCGGCTCAGGACGACCACCAGACTGACGGGGATGAAGATCGCCACCGTCAGGAAGCGGGAAGGGGTCGCCATGCTTTCCCAGGCGAAGCTCCGGCCGAGAACGACCGCGAACACGGATACAGTGGAAAAAGACCACAAGGCGAGCCACGGCGCATCGTTCCGTCGCAGGCCCGCACGCCACAGGAGGAAAGCTCCCGCCGCGGTGAGGGCGAGAAGAACGCCTCCCGCCACCAGGCTGGTCGGGATACGCCCCTGGCCGAAGTTGTTGCCGTAGAGCGCGAGGAACATCCGGGTGGCGTCGGCCGGCTTGTGGAGCGCGGTCAGGAGATAGCCCTGCGGCGGCCGGTCAAAACCGTGATAGCCCCACCGGTAGGCCACGGCGGTAACCACCGCGGAGCCCAGCCAGATCGCCAGTGTTCGCAGCCGCGTGGACCGCTCGCTCGCCAAGAGCGCGATGCATCCTGCCGGCCAGATGATCAAGCCGTTGGCAAACGAGAACGTAGCCGCGGCGGCACAGCCGGCCGCGGGGGCTCCCCGCCAGCGCCGTTCGCCGCTCAACAGATAGATGGCCGCGGCGGCGAAGAAATTCATCATCGGGATCTGGAACTGCCAGCCGACGAGCAGGTTTTCGAACTGCGCCGGCGACAACAGGATCCAGCCGATCGGTACGATCGCCCACCGCGGGCATCCCTCGGTCCGTCGCAGCAAGAGCCAGCAAACCACCGCGGTCAATGTCATGAAGAAGACCGACAGGTACTCTTCCACGACGAGATTGAGGTCAGTTATCCTGGACAGATACAGAATGATCAGCCTGGGAAGAACAATGCGGTGCTCGCCGTAGTGCTCGACCACCATCGGCCACCAGTCGCCTCCCTGGTAAAAGGCGCCCACCGTGGGCATGAAATTCCATTCGTCATAGACCGGGACGTTGAAGCCAAAACGAAACACGTAGTAGAAGGCGACCGCCGCCGGGAGGACAATACCCAGCAGTGGCAGGCACCACGACACCAGCAAGCGTGTAGTCCTCTCCACGATGGCCTTTCTCTGCTACCGCCGTCCGTAAATTCCTGCGCCGAGGATCATCAGCGCTCCAAGGCCGCTCAGCCACAGGCCTGCCGTGAGCCCCGGCGGCCAGTACCAGAGCTCCACTTCACCAGGCCCCGGGCTCAGGCGCACTGCCCGGAACGCATGATTGGCAGCTACGATCGGCACGTCCCTGCCGTTCACCTTGGCCGACCAGCCTGCAGAATACGTCTCGGAACAGTACAAGAAACCAGGACGCGGCGCATCGATCTTCACCCGCGAGCGGTTGCGCCCCGCTGCAACGAGGATCGCAGAGGGGTCATCCGGTCTGTTCGCAGTTGCCTGGAGACCGGCCGGGGCGTGCTCGATCAGAATCTGCCGCGCGGACCGCGGGCGGCCCAAAAGCTCCAGAGCGGCTTCTGTTTTTATGACCCGGAAGTCCGACGTGAAGAAGCACCGCGGATCGCCGCTGCGCTCGAACAGCTGGACGGAATCGTCCCCGAACAGCTCGCGATAGCCGCGCGCGCGGGCGGCCCCGATCCCGGCTTCATCACTGGCCCGGGTGGCAATGACGTCGATGCCCACCGCATCGAGCACCGGCTCCGAGGGAATCTCCAGGGCTCCGCGCAGGAACAGAACGTCGCGGGTGCCCGTATAGCGCCGGTAGATCTCGAAGGAGCGCGACGAGTTGAACGTCATCAGCGAGTCCCAGGAGGGGATCTCCAGCGCCGAGTTGATGTTGGCCGGCAAAGGTCCCAGCGTGAAGACGCGCGACCAGGGTCCCCTGCGCTCCAGGAGTTGGGCGTAGCGGGGTGGGCGATGAAAGACGTTGGCGCGGACCTGTCGTGGATAGTAGGCGTTGCGCGCTCCTTCGGCATAGAGGAGCACGAGCGCGGCACCGGCGACGATCCACTGAAACCGGCGATCCTGCGATCGCCTGCGCGCGGCGATCGTGATCCCGGCCGCGAGGAGGCCCAGTGTCGCCAGCAGCAACCATTCGAAGAGCCACCGGTTGACTCGGAGCTCAAGGACGCTGCGATTCGCAGCAATCTGCAGAAGCGAGCAGAGTGCCACGAGCAAGAGACTGCTCAGCACGAGGATCCTGAGGCCGGAGATCCGCCTCGCCAGCAGGTTCTCGGCACCGACTGCGGCGAGAATGGCGAGAAGAAAATTCAAGCCGATCCCATAGTACTGGGAGAAGTGGATGGTACTGAGGCCGGGTAGATAACCCAGCCAATGGATGGGAGCAACCCCGATGATCTTCAGCACGAAGACCAATGCCGCGATGAGAGTGAAGGTGAACAGCGGACCGCGGCACCCTTCGCCACGTGAGTCTGCGAGGCCGCTCAACCACAAAAGGACGATCCCCACGTACGGCACATAGTAATACTGCATGCCAGGCATCAAGGGGGCCTGAAAAATGTCCGCGCCACCCATCAGCACCGGTGAAAGGAGCTGGTACAGGCTGGAGGGAGCCCAGCCGATCAGGCCCGCTCCGCGATAGACCTCATGTGCCTGCTTGGAGTCTCCGAAAGCTTGAAACGCAGGCAGGTAGTAGAACGCGACCAGCAAGAGAGAGGCGATCGCGGCGAGTCCATAATACCCAAGGGCCCGTACCCGTCGCTCGCCCGCCTGACCGCACCAGATCATGCACACTGCATACGCCGCGGAAAGGGCGAAAATCTGGGTCAGAACGGGTGGGAAGCTCGTCAGGGATACTATGGCATATCCAATCGCGAGAGCCGCGGCCCGGCTCCAGCCGGCCCGGTCGATGAACCATCGAGTCAGATACAGGGTCGCCGGAAGGCAGGCCGCCGCCTGCCCGACGAACGACCCGGCGTGCTGGGTCAATCCCCCGCTGAACATGAAGCCGATGCCTCCGACGAGGCTGCCGAACGGAGTGAGCCCGTGGCGGCGGAGCAGGAGGTAGGTAAAGAATCCGGAAGCAAGAAGCAGCGCCAGGTAATAAGCGTTCCTGAGGGCCGAGGTGTTGCCCAGGGCCACGATCGTGAGATGCGGCGGGAAGAAGAAGGCGTGGGTCAGGTTGGCCATTGCCGGTGCTCCCCCTGCCACATACGGGTCCCACAGCGGAAGCTCGCGCCGATGGAAAGAGCCACGGAGGAACTCCGCTCCCGGTTCCCATTGCCACCAGACCGCGCCGACATCATGGAAGTTCGGGTACAGAATCCAGTTGTGGCGGTGCCAGGTGTCGGCGGGTTCGAAACCAGGACCGTAGTTTGCCTCGGTGAGCGCTGGATCCAGGGGGTTATAGTTATCCGAGTACACCAGGGACTTGCCGGCCAGGACGACGTTCCAGTATGCGGCAGCCAGCAGCACCGCAAAGAGGGCGAGCATGATCGCCTGCTCGCGGCCTCGGAGCCAAGGGGGCAGGGCAGCACCCCCGGCCTCCTCGGGAGAGCCCACCTACAGGATCCCCGGTGTGAACGCCAGGAGTTTGGGCCGCCGCATGGCGCGCAGGATCTCCTGTTTGCGATAACGGATCTCAGTCACGATCAGGTCGTGCGGCACCAGGATCGCCAGCGCGTCCGCGCCGCGCGCCGCGGCCAGGACCGAGTCGCAGACCATTTCGGGGATCAGCGGATCATAGAGGCTGACGTCGAGACCTCGCGACTTCAGGATCTCGTACACCTCCAGAGCCGGGCTCTCGCGCAGGTCGCGCACGTTCGGCTTGTACGTGGCTCCCAGGCAGACGACGCGCGGCGTTTCCACACCCTCGACCGCGGCGCAGATCTTCGCCGCCGTGCGTTCCGGCATCGTGTCGTTGAGCTGGCGCGCGGCGCGCAACACACCGCTCAAGTCGGGGCAGGCCGCCACCAGGAACCAGGGATCGACCGGAATGCAGTGGCCTCCGACGCCGATGCCGGGTTTGAGGATATCGACCCGCGGATGGTGATTGGCCAGATCGATCGCCTCGCCCGCGTCGATCCCCAAGCGCTCACAGAGCACCGCCACCTGGTTCGCGAACGCGACGTTGACGTCGCGATAGGAGTTCTCGATCAGCTTCACGAACTCGGCGGTCGTCGCGTCGGTCATCAGCAGCTTGCCCTTGACGAAGCTGCCGAGCAGCTCGGCGGCCCGCCGGCCCGAGCGCTGGTCGATGCCTCCCACGATGCGGGCGTTGAAGACTGCCTCTGCCATGATATTTCCAGGCAAGACCCTCTCCGGGCAGTGGGCGAGCAGCAGATCCGACCCGACGCGGAGGCCGTTCCGTTCGAGGATCGGTCGCACGAGATTCTCGGTGGTGAGGGGCGGAATGGTCGATTCCACGATGACCAGATTTCCGCGCTGCACGAACGGCAGGATCGACTCGGTCGCCGCGACCAGTGCGCGCAGGTCCGGTTCCTTCGTGCCGTGGTCGACCGGAGTGGGCACCGCGATGACGAACGCGTCCGCCGCTACGGGCGTCGTCTGCGCCCGCAGGTTGGCTTGGACGTCGGGGTCCTCGAAAAAGCTCTCGAAGTCCTCCTTCTCCTCGATTTTGGCGCGCCGCTCGTTGACCTCGCGCACCACCTGCTCGTCGATATCGACGGCGGTCACATTGAGGCCCGCCTTGGCGAGGTGGAGGCACAGGGGGAGGCCGACATAGCCGGCGCCGATGACGGCGACCGAACGCAAGGCGGGCAGGGTCGAAGGCAGTGGCTCAGACACCATAGTACTCCCGCTGCCAGGCGATCGTGCGGGCAATGCCTTCCTCGAGGCCCACGGTCTCCTGGTGATCGAGCTCGCGGCGTGCGCGCTCGTTGGAAGAGCGCTTGTCGCGCGTGTTATGGAACTCGGATTCGAGGTAGCGGACGAGGCGGTCGGTCTTGCCGCACTTCGCCAGGATCATGTCCGAGACGGTTTTGATGTCGTGCAGCTGGTTCCCGGCGATGTTGTAGACCGCGCCCGGCCGGAAGCGCTCGCAGATCGTCGCCAGGGTCCGCACGGTGTCGTTGATGAACGTCGAGGTCCGCCGGTGGTCGAGGAAGACCGTATAGGGCAGGTCGTGCAGGGCGCAATAGATGAACTTGCAGATCACGCTGCGATACTCGCTGTAGGGCTCGCCGGGGCCATAGGTGTTGAAAAGGCGCACGGTGACCGTCTCGGTGCCGTGCAGGGCGGCGGAGTTGCGCACCTGCAGCTCGTTGACCCACTTCGAGACGGCGTAGTCGTTGAGCTGCTGGATCGGGTGCTGATCCGGGACGTCCTCGTGCATCTCGCCGGTGTAGTCGCCGTAGATCTCCGAGCTGGAGAAGACGACGAGCCGGAAACGGTGCCGCTCCTGCAGCCGGATGATGTTCTTCGTGCCCACCGCGTTCGTGCGCCAGAGGGACTCGTAGAAATCCTCGCCGTTGATGCGGCCGAACTCCGCCGCGGCGTGATAGACGAAATCGAACGGCACCTCGTCGAACACGCGCTCGAGCTGCCGGTGCTCGCCAACGTCGCACCGGTAGTAGTAGTGACCCCGCAAGCCGTGGTGATGCGGACGGTCGAGGACCCAGACCTCGTGTCCGGCTCCGCGCAGCCGCTCCGCCAGCGGCGCGCCGACCGCGCCCAGCCCACCCGTCACCAGAATCTTCATTCTCCTGAGCTCCTTCTCGTCGAGCTCACCAGTCGAGGACGAACCACTTGCCGGTGAGCCGGTTGATGAATGCCTTGATCAGCATCTTGCCATAGCCGGGACCCGCCCGCAGGAACGAGAAGCTGCTCTGCCCCGAGGCGCGCTTGAGATGGCAGACGTCCACCTCGACGACCCGCCGGGTGGCGAACCAGGCCTTGAACGTGATCTCGGGCGAGATCTCGAAACCACCGCTCTCCGGACCATAGCGCTCGAAGATGCGGCGGTCGAAGACGCGGAAGGCGTTGGTGTAATCCGAGAGCTTGAGCCCGACGAGCAGACGGGTGGTGAGACGAAAGCAGAAGCTCCAGAGGCGGTACAGCCGCGGCACGGTCTGATAGTTCTGGCGATAGCGGTACCGCGAGCCGATCGCCAGCCCGTACCCCTCGTCGCGCACCTTGGAGAACATCTCCGGGATGCGGTCCACCTCGTCGGAGCCGTCGCCCATGGTGACCCCGGCGATCCGCGCGCGCGCGTGCCGCAGGCCGTAGCGGATGCCGTTGCCCATGCCGCGCGGCAGCGGCTTGGTGAGGGCCCGGATGCGCGGCGACCGCCACATCTGCTCGAGCGCCACGGCATAGGTCTCATCGGGGCTGGCGTCGTCGACCAGCAGGATCTCGGCGTTCAAGCCGCTGCGGTCGAGCATCGCCAGCAGACGGTCGCAGATCAGGACGACGTTGCCCTCTTCTTTGTAGGACGGAACGATGATGGAGAGCTCCGGCGGGACGGCCGGTAGCGTGCCCGCGAGCCAGCTCGCGATCGCCGTGGCGATCCTCTCGGCCGCTGGGCCGTCCTCCTGGCCGGGATGCCCGGTGGGCAGCAGGGTGGAGCCGTAGCGGGGGTCGTTCAGGGCCACCGGAAGGAGGACCTCGCTCGCGAGGAAGAAAAGGTCGGGACGCTCTTTGACGCGGTCGCTGAGGTTCCGCAGCTGCTCCGGCGTGGTCACCAGGGAGAAGACCGGAATGCCCAGCAGGTCGGCGGCGACCGCCATCAGGCGTGCGAGGGGGCCGCTCTCCGCGACGAAGCAGGCCGCCGGGCGCTCCGCTTCGAGGCCGGCGACGATCTGCGCGAAGTCCGGCAGCGCCATTCCGGAGGACGCGGAGCTTCCAACCTCGCGCGCGGCCTCTGCCGGGTCTGGCCGCAACCCTGCCAGATGGAAGTAGACCGGAGAGACGCCGGCCCGTACGAAGTCGATCGCCGGGAGCCACTGCCGCTGCGGCTGGCTTTCGACGGCCACCACGAGACCCGCTCTCACGCCGCCAGACTCCGCCACATCTCGGCCAGCCCGCGCCGCAGGTCGAAGCGCGGCTGATATCCCAGCTCGGACTGCGCCAGCGAGATGTCGGCCAGGCTCTCGCGCACCTCGCCGGCCCGCGAATCGCGCGCCAGGATCTCCGCGGCCCGGCCGGTGATCTCGATCATCGCCTCCGCGAGCTGCCGGATGCTCGTGGGCACGCCGGTGCCGATGTTGTAGACGCCTCCTGGGCGGCCGTGCCGGGCCGCGAGCAGGTTCGCTTGGACGATATCGCCGACATGCACGAAGTCGCGGAACTGGCCCCCGTCCCCATAGATGACGAGCGGATCGCCGCTCAGCAGGCGGTTGAAGAAGATCGAGATCACGCCCGTGTACTCGCTCTCCTCCATGGGCAGTCCGAAAACATTGAAGTACCGGAGGCTCACCGCCGGCACTCCCCACAGCTCGGCGGCCAGGCCGGCGTAGCGCTCCGCGGTCAGCTTGCTCAGGGCATAGAAGCTGGCGGGCGACTGGGGATGTGCCTCGGCGATCGGCAGCTGCTGGGCCTCGCCGAACGTCGCGGACGAGCTCGAGTAGACGAGCCGGCGCACCGCCGTGTTCCGGCAGGCGCAGAGCAGACGGACCGAGCCGAGGACGTTGGTCGCCGCGTCGCGCTCGGTCTCGGCGAGGGAGCGCACGTTGCCCACCTGCGCCGCCAGGTGAAAGACGTACTCCGCCCGCGCCACCAGCGCGGGGAGCTCGGGCAGCGAGCCGAGATCGCCGGTGATCACCGTCAACCGGTCGGACACGGGCAGATGCTCGCGTTTGCCGGTCGAGAAATCGTCGACCACGGTGACCTCGCAGCCCGCGGCGAGCAGGGCCCGTGTCAAGTTGCTGCCAATGAACCCCGCGCCGCCCGTGACGAGGCAGCGCGACGAGGGAAAGTCCTGCGCGAGATCCTGCACTTGTTGGCTCCGCTTGGATTTGCACCCAGGGGAGACGACATCTCTCCCCGACTCGGAATTGAGGAATGATCTTATAGCATCTCGGCAACTCGAACGAAACCCTATCCCGGAGGGCGCCAATCGGCGAGGATCGCGGCGATCCGGTCGGCCGCGTGGCCGTCGCCGTACGGGTTCACCGCCGTGGCCATCGCGGCGTAGGCCCCGGCGTCGGTGAGGAGCCGGCTGGCCTCGGCGACGATCCGGCCGCGGTCGCTGCCCACCAGCCTGGCCACCCCCGCCTCGACGCCTTCCGGCCGCTCGGTCGTCTCGCGCAGCACCAGCACCGGCTTGCCGAGCGTCGGGGCCTCCTCCTGGATGCCGCCGCTGTCGGTGAGCACGAAGCGCGCGGACCGCAGGCGCCGGACGAGCTCGAGATAGTCGAACGGCTCGTGGAGCTCCACGTTGTCGAGGCCGCCCAGGATCTCGTGGGCCGGCCGCCAGACGTTGGGATTGCGGTGCACCGGATACACCCACCGGATTGCGGGAAAGGAGAGGGCGAGCTCGCGGATCGCGCCGAAGATCTCGAGGAGGGGAGGGCCGAAGCTCTCGCGGCGATGGACCGTGATCAGCACCTCGTCCCGCGCCGGCTCCTCCGGCAGCAGCGACGAGATCCAGCGCAGTGCATCCACCACCGTATTGCCGGTGACGAAGACTCTTTCGGCCGCGATCCCCTCGGCCAGCAGCAGGCGCCGGCCGAACTCAGTGGGCGCGAAGTGGAGGTCTGCCACCGTGTCGATGATGCGCCGGTTCGCCTCCTCTGGAAACGGCCGGGCCAGGTCGCCGGTCCGCAGGCCGGCCTCCACGTGCCCTACCGGGATGCGCCGGTGGAAGGCGGCCAGGGCGCCGACCATCGCCGTCGTCGTATCCCCCTGCACGAGGAGCAGGTCGGGCGCCACCGACGCGAGGACCGGGTCGAGCTCGGCGAACGCCCGCGCGGTCAGGTCGTTGAGACTCTGATCCGCCCGCATGAGGTTCAAGTCGACGTCCGGGCGGAGGCTGAAGACCTCCTGCATCTGGTCGAGCATCTCGCGGTGCTGCGCGGTGGTGCAGAGGATCGGCGTGAAGGCGGCCGGCGAGCGCCGGAGCTCCCGCACCACCGGCGCCATCTTGATCAGCTCGGGCCGGGTCCCGTAGAGCACCAAGACCCGCAGCGGGCCGGCGGCGTCGGTTTGCGCTTCAGCAGGATCGGTGACGGACATGGCGGCGTATTCTACGTCATTGGTCTTGCGAAGCTCCGGGAGAGGGGCTACACTCTCCGCCGCTCCTGGAATAGGGGGCTGCCCTGTCGGGTTGTGGGGAATCGACCGCCGGCATAGCTCAGCGGTAGAGCTACTGTCTTGTAAACAGTAGGTCCCCGGTTCGATTCCGGGTGCCGGCTCCATCCGCGGAGCGGCCGTCAGGCAGAGGGCAGAGAGTTCTTTGGAGGCGTACCCGAGTGGCCAAAGGGGGCAGACTGTAAATCTGCTGGGCACCGCCCTACGGTGGTTCGAATCCATCCGCCTCCACCATCGTCTCTCGCGGGAGTAACTCAGGGGTAGAGTCACAGCCTTCCAAGCTGTTGGTCGCGGGTTCGAATCCCGTCTCCCGCTCCATCACCCCCACCTGTAAAACGCCCGCAAACTCCTGTGCTGTCGGGGTTTGCTGTGGGAAGAGTCTACCACAGACGGTGCGCTCTGGTGCTTGAGCATGCGCTCCGTTACGCTCCGTTACCAGCGCGGGTTGTTTACCATGTGTTGACCAGGAGCCGCCGGGGGAGATCCGCCCGGCGGGGCCGCCAAGTTCTGGACATGGCGCGCCGGATGCCCGGGAATGGCCCTTGCTCAGAACCGCCCCTTACCCGGAAGCCGGAGGGGGAGAGAGGGCGGCTCCAGGCGGGGGCGCGTCAGATGGTAAGGAGAGGCGAGCGACCGCGACTCACAATAGCAGACATTGAAGTCGTGAAAACTGCGACGCTGAGAATCTCGCGAGCACGCGGTCGTCAAAGCCGCTCTATACCCTCACAAGTTACCCCGGCCCTATCGTTCTTGCTTATATACGCTCAAGTAGAAAAGCGGCCCCACAGGATAGAGGTGAGGATGGTGGCAAGGTCCTCCAGATCGCCCGGAGCCGGAGGGACCGGGGGGGAGCGGAGATCCGGGGGCGGAAGGGAAGCTCTCGGGCAAGCTCGGCGGAGAGATCCCGGGCTCGCTCCTCCTTCAGGGCGTCGAGGATGTCGAGGAGGCGGAGGGATACCGCGGCCTGGAAGCCGGGGCGGAGGTGGGGGAGGACGAAACCCAGGAGCCGGGAGGAGAGGGCGTCCGTGAGACGGGAGACCTCCTGTGAGGGGAAGGAGGGGCAAGCCGCAACTAGGGCGTAAACCCTGGAGGCTCCCGCTCTCTACTAGTAGTAGTATGTATTTCCTATAGAGGAATGCAGCACTGCGTGCACTGCAAGCAGTGCGCACGGGTAAGGCGCGCACTGTCATGGGTTTCCCCTCTTCTCTACGGAACGTATGTATGTGTCATAGGCACCGAGTCTCTGGAGTCCGCCATAAATGAACTCAAGACGTGCACGGATCATCCCATAGAAGTCTTCGAGGGGGCTGTGAATCCTCTCCCGGAAGGCCGCGTGCTGATTGTCTATCGGTTGCAGGTCGATTCCCTGGAGAATGGCGAAGTAGGCTGCCCGTGTTACGTTCAATCCAAGCTTGCCTAGCTTTGGCAGTTCGTTGTGGACGAATTCCGGAACAACCAAATTGCGACGACCTTCACCCGGTAGAAGGGGCGGATTGAAATCCTGTAGCGCGCGTACCACGATAGTTATTTGATACTCATCTAGGATCTCTGCATCTCTGGCAATCTCGGATTCCTCGAACGTCTCTTTCAGGGTCAGGAACGCGCGCACGTCTTCATGGTCGTACAGATAGCGGATGCCGACGTGTAGGTCGCAATTAAGGATGGTGTCCTCTGGGATGTTCTCCCCGGCCGCTTTAATGGCAATCCTCTTTAGGGAGCGAACCGTCTCACTGATAGCAGGCACCCAACCGGCCCGGAATGACATGTTCACCTGACCGGAACCTGCACCCTTATACCGTCCGCCTGCATACGCTTTCCGGTTCCCCTCTTCGCACAGGAGCGCGGAAAGGTTGGTGGTGTTGCTGAGGTTGGCAGGAGGGCGGGTAGAGGGGCGGGGAAGGGAGAGGACTCCTCGGGCGTTCTTTTTCGGTGCGGCGGGTTCCTGTGGTGCGATGCGCAGGAGATCGGCATAGGAGGTCACAGACCACCTCCCGCCTGACCCGCCTGACCTTGTTCCTCGAAGTGTGCAGCTTGACCGCTAGGCGTGTTCCGAATTACCATTTGTCTTGTTCCTCATATCAACCCCCATTTCTCTCTCCCTCTCCCCGGTTATGCCGACCGGGGGAGGGGACCTAACAGACAGCTTGGATGAATTGTAACCCTTCCGGGTGGTAGGTCAACTACACACTCCCGGGCGCGATGTCAATAACGGAAGTGCCGCGTAAAGGTTTCCAGAGGGGGGGCGTGATTATCCCTCCTGGGGAGATCGAGAGTCCACACTGAATGTAGAGCGCGGGGGGGCGCGCGGTTGGGTGCGGGTGTCGAGGTGTTGCGGGATTTTCTCATGGTCCTAGTGGTGCTGGTCCTGGTGGTCTCATGGCGTTAAACCTGCAAGGGTTTTACGGATCAGAGAAAGAGAATCCGTCCGTCGAGTGGGCAAGTTGGCAGCCGGTGTGAGATCACTCCTCCGGGAAGGCAGGCTGGACTTCGAGGGCAACAAAGCGCATACTAGAGCCCACTGCAAGCCGTGATGCGCAACTCGCGCGGCGACCCGGAGAGAATAATCTGACGGCCAAAGGGGAGGGCATAAGGGAGGATGCGACAGACACGGAAGGTTCCGGCAGAATCAACACGTGCACAGGAGCGAGCCGGTAGAGGTGCGGGGGGTAGATCTCAATCTCTCAACTCGCAGACTCTCACATCTCAATCTCTCCCCGTTCTCATGACTCCAGACCAAGTCGCGGATTTATTGATGGTGTCTCCGCGAACGTTGGCAGGTTGGAGATTGAGAGGAGAGGGGCCGCGGTTTGTCAGGTTGGGAAACAAGGGGCGGGAAATGATTCGTTACCGTTCATCTGTCATCTTGGCTTGGATCGAAGCCCATGAGAGACAGGCCACGGAGGGGGCCGCGGAAGTTTGACTCGGACTCTTTCACTCCGGCGCCTGGATGTACTTCTGTGCGAAGAGCCCCAATAACTGGCTCACTTCCTCTATATGATTTAGCGCCGTCTTGATGCCCTCGGCCGACATTAGATAAAATTGGCGAGTCAGCCCCTTAGCTTTGGCAGAAGCCTTGGTCCGCCAAAGAGAGCCCTCCCCCCGAAAATCTGGAAGCCACGTCGAATGCATTAGCTTATTGCGCTCGGCCTCGACGTCGAACAATTCCTTGATTAGATTTTTCAAATCTGATTCCGCGTCGGCAATGTTTCTTTGCCGGAACATGCTTCCGAGGGCATGGACCTTGCGGCCGAAGTTCATTTCCGCCGTTAGGGCCTGCGCCATCAATTGTTCTGGCTCGTCTTTAGGGTGCAGAAGCTTCCATATGGCAACTTCAATAAAGAATTCTAGATTGCCAAACGCAACGACAACCTCTCCGAGCAGATGAACCTCCGGAGCCAGGCAATTGTCTTTTCCGGCGGAGAGATCGGCAGCTCGCTCCTCCTCCAGGATCTCAAGCGCGTCGAGCAAGCGGATCTCGATAGCGGTGCGGAAAGCCCGGCCGCGGACGGAGGGAAGGGCAAAACCTTCGAGACGGGCGGTGAGGTGGTCCACGATGCGCTCGACTTCGCGGGAGGTGAGACCGCAGGGCCGGAGGTCGGGGCGGAGATTCATGCGAACTCCAGTACGCAGTAAATGCGCCCTTGCGTTGCGCAGGAACGCGGAGGGTTGTGAAGCGCAGCGAATGCACTGCGTATCCTAGCGTATCTGGCTACCCAGGAGGGAACCGGCTCCAAGAGGGAGGGCCGGCCCCTTTCGGAAGCCGGCCCCTGGAGTCACACCGTCTCGCGGCGGTGCCGTTCAACGAATCCCGGCGGGATCACCCCGGGTCAGCACGGGCGCCAGAGGCCCGAACGTGGACGGATGCGGCCTTCACCGCTCTCTCCAGCCGATCCAACGGCGGTGGACCTCCCGGGCCTTCTCCAGATCCGGCCCGGTCACATCCGGAGCCCAAGCGTTTTCCCATCCGAGGTCACATTCCGCGAATTCCGCCGCCGCTTGCCGGCAGAGACCGACGCGCGGGAGCTTGAGCTTGGGGGTTTGACTCGGGAGATGCAGTAACGTGTACGACCTCCGCCCGGCCGATCGGTGGCCCACGCGGAAGGCATCGCCCGCGTAGACGGCAAAGGGGCCGGAGACAAGCCCTTGCACCAGCTCGGCGCGCTCGGGCAGGCCGTCGATATGGTCGGCCAGGAGGTGGATGGCGAACGTCTGCCGGTGCCAGTTGGTGAGCGTGAGGCGCACCGTCAGACCTCCGCCAAGATCACGCCGTAGCGGGTGTCGGTGGACTCCTGGACGCGGACAAGCTCCGTCTTCCGCTCGACGGAGCCCGGGCCATTAGCTTCGAGATCGGCCCACACGGCGAACCATCGGCCGTAGAGGTAGAAGACCATGAGCCCCGCTTGGTCAGGGGTGA